>DATINJ010000279.1:0-54405 GCA_035474375.1 Kineosporiaceae bacterium
CCGGTCAGCCCGGTCAGCCCGGTCAGCCCGGTCAGCCCGGTCAGCCCGGTCAGCCCGGTCAGCCCGGTCAGCCCGGTCAGCCCGGTCAGCCCGGTCAGCCCGTCAGCCCGTCAGCCCGGTCAGCCCGTGAGCCCGGTCAGCCCAGTCAGTCGGCCTGCCGTCAGCTGGCAAGAAGCCGCAGCGGCTGAGCGAGAAGGCTCTCCACCGTGCGCAGATACTCAGCGGCCGGGGCGCCGTCCACGGCACGATGATCGAAGGTCAGGCTCAGCGTCAGAACCTGGGTACGACGCGGTGTTTCGCTCTCCCAGCGGACGCCGTCCCGAATTCGGCCGACTCCCAGGATCGCCACATTGCCGGGATTGACGATCGGGGTGAAGAAGTCGACGCCGTAACCACCCAGCGAGGTCACCACGAATGTGGCCCCCTCAAGCTGGCTCAGCGCCAGCTTGCCGGCGCGGGCAGCCTGCGCCAATGCCCTGACTTCGGTGGTGAGGTCGAGCAGCGTGCGCTTGGCGGCACCGGCCACCACCGGGACCAGCAGGCCGTTCGGCACCGCCACCGCAACGCCGACGTTGATCTCCCGCCGCAGGTGAATGCCGTCGTCCTGCAGCGAGGCATTGAGCCCTGGGTGATCGATCAACGCCCGAGCCGCCGCCAGGACGATGAAGTCGTTGATGCTCGGCACCGACAAGCCGGCGCCGGCCCACTCCTCCTTGAGCTGGTTGCGCACACCGATCACGCCGTCCAACCGCACCTCGAACCCATGGGTGAGCTGCGCCATTTCGTGCAGGCTGGTGTGCATTCGCCGGGCGATGGCGCCGCGCATTCCGGTCAGCGGGATCACCGTCTCGGCGGCGTCCTCAAAATTCGCTGGGTCCTCAAAGTTCGGTGCGATCTCAAAGATCGCGGAGTTCGAAGGGCTCTCAGAGTTCGTCAGGCGCTCAGGGCTGGCTTTGGATTGCGGAATGCCGTTGGCGATCGCGTCGATGTCCGCCCGCAGAATTCGTCCGGCCGGTCCGGTGCCCTGCACCGCCGCGAGGTCGACCCCCTTGCTTTGAGCGTGTCGACGAACCAGCGGTCCAACGGTTGAGAAGGCGGCACCGACGGGGTGGATCGAGGACGGCGCATCGGCGATCGGCGGCTCGAACTCCTCGACGTCTTCGGAGACGATGCGACCCCCTGGACCGGAACCACGCACCGTGGAAAGGTCGAGGCCGACCTCGCGAGCCAGGCGCCGGGCGTTGGGTGAGGCGAAGAGCCGACCGGGGTGCCCGATCGTCGTCCCGCCGAAACCATTGAGCGGGGTCACGGTTCCCGGGCTTGGGGTTTCCCGGCCTGAGCCTGGGCCGGAGGTTTGCGAGCCGGCGATTTCCGGGCCGGAGCCTTCCGCGCCGGGTACCTGCTCTTCGGCACCGAGCAGCCAGGCGATCACGGCGCCGGTGGGCAGCGTGTCACCGGCGGCGGCCACCGGATGTAGCCGGCCGACCGCTTCGGCCTCGACGTCCACATCGACCTTGTCGGTCGCGATCCGCAGGATCGGCTCACCGAGCTTCACCTCATGCCCGGCGGGCACGAGCCACTCCTCGATCGTGCCCTCCTGCATGGTGAGCCCGAGCTTCGGCAGCAGCACCTCGATAGCCATGATCAGCCCCGCTCTAGCAACCGGCGGCAACCGGCCAGAATGCGCTGGGCATCTGGGACGTACGCCTTTTCCAGGACCGGGCTGAACGGCACCGGCGAGAACGGAGCGCCGACGCGCAGCACCGGCGCGTCGAGGTAATCGAAAGCCTCGTCTTGGATCTGCGCGGCGATCTCGGCACCGATCCCGCCGAACGTGACCGCCTCGTGCACGACGAGCACCCGGTTCGTTCGCCGGGCGGACTCGACGATGGTCGCGGTGTCGAGCGGCTGAACCGTGCGCGGATCCACGACCTCAACCTCGATCCCCTCGGCCGCAAGCAGCTCGGCAGCCGCTCGCGCTTCCGTCACCATTCGTCCGATGGCTACCACGGTCACGTCCCGACCCGGCCGGACGATCTTGGCCTGGCCGAAGGGGATGGCGTACAGCTCCTCTGGGACATGGCTTTTGGCGCCGAGCAGGAGCTTGTTCAGAACGACGATCGTCGGGTTGTCGTCGCGAATGGCCGCAACGATGAGTCCCTTGGCGTCGTAAGCATCTGACGGCATCGCCACCTTCAGGCCGGGAACGTGGGCGAGCCACGCCTCCAAGCTCTGGCTGTGCTGCGCGGAGGCACCCACTCCCGCCCCTCCGGCAGTGGTGATGGTCAGCGGAACGGACACGGTTCCGCCATACATGTACTTCATCTTGGCTGCCTGGTTGACCACCTGGTCCATGCAGACACCGAGGAAGTCCATGAACATCAGGTCGCAGATCGGTCGCAGCCCGCGGGCGGCCGCGCCGACCCCGAGCCCGATGATCGCCGCCTCGGAGATCGGGGTGTCGACCACTCGCCGGGCGCCGAACTCGTTCTTCAGCCCGTCGAACATGTGGAAGACGCCGCCGTAACCTGCGACGTCCTCACCGACCAGGAAGACGTCCGGATCGGTTCGCATCATCTGCGCCACGCCCTCGTTGAAGGCCTTGACGTAGGTCAGCTGGCGCTGCGGAGGGGTCTCGATCGCGGTGGCCGTGGCCTGCAGATCGGAAGTCTGGGTGCTCATGAGGTGTACACGTCCTGGAGGAGATCGGCGGCGTCTGGTTCTGGACTGGCTTCCGCGAAGGCGATGGCGTCGGCGACCTCCGCGTGCGTGGTCTCCCACATCGCGGTGCACTCGGCCTGCTGCATCAGACCTTCGTCGATGGCCCGTCGCTCCAGCATCGTGATCGGATCGCGCGCCTTCCAGATATCGACCTCGTCCTGCGAGCGGTAGGGGATGCGCAGCCCTTTTACCCCTTGGTGATCGTAGAAGCGGTAGGTCTTCGCCTCGATCAAGGTCGGTCCTTCCCCGGCTCGGGCACGCTCCACCGCGGCCAGGGTGGTTTGGTGGACGGCGACGGCGTCCATCCCGTCCACGATCACTCCGGGAATTCCGTAACCCGCAGCCCGGTCGGCCACATCCTTGATCTTCATGTGGTCTGCCTGCGCGGTGAACTCGGCATATCCGTTGTTCTCGCACACCAGGAGCACCGGCAGGTTGAGCACGGCTGCCATGTTCGCGGCCTCGTGGAAACTGCCGATGTTGCTGCCGCCGTCGCCGAAGAACGCCGCGGCCACCCCGCCGTCCTGGCGGTACACGCTCGCGAACGCGGCACCGACCGCGATCGGGATGCCGCCGCCGACGATGCCGTTGGCACCGAGCATGCCGATCTCGAGATCGTTGATGTGCATGCTGCCGCCGCGGCCGTGACAGTAACCGGTGGACTTGCCATACAACTCCGCGAACATCTGGCGAAAATTCGCCCCTTTCGCGACCGCGTGGCCGTGCCCGCGGTGCGTCGAGGTGATCTGATCGCTGTCGCGAAGCGTGCTCATCACACCGGCCGCCACGGCTTCCTGCCCGACGTAAAGGTGCAGGAAGCCAGGCATTGCACCGGATTCCATCAGTCGACCGGCCGCTTCCTCGAAGAGCCGAATCCGCACCATGCGCCGATGCAGGTCGATCAGCAGGTCACGATCTGCCGTGAACTGCAGACCGTCTTGGGTCAGCGACATGGCGGCCCGCCCTCCAGTAGTTAGTAAGTGGAGACTACAGTAACCATGCGGTGATGAGGAGGCTAGGGCGGCGTGATTAGGTCTGGTTATGGGTCCGACGCCGCGAACCGAAGCCACAGTTGGCTCGAGCAGTGCCTACGACGTGGTGGTGGTCGGTGCCGGAGCCGCCGGAGCGCCGCTGGCCGCCCGGCTGAGCGAAGATCCGCAGCGCCGAGTGCTGCTCCTGGAAGCGGGCCCGGACGCGCCGACGACGGACGCCTTTCCCGCCGAGATCCTGGACCCGAACCGGCTGCGTGCCGCCATGCCTGGGCACCCGAACAATTGGGCATTTCTGGCGACGCTGACTCCGGATCGCGCCTATACCGTGGCCCGGGGGAAGATCCTGGGCGGTTCCACCGCGACCAACGGCGGCTACTACATCCGGGCCAGAACAGCGGATTTCGACCGTTGGGCGGCTCTGGGCAACCCGGAATGGGTCTTTGAGAAGGTTCTGCCGTGGTACCGCCGTCAGGAAACTGACCTCAGCTACGGGGAGAGCGAGATCCATGGCGGCAGCGGGCCGATGCCGATTTCCCGGGCGCGGGAGCCATTCCATCCGCTGACCGCGGCGTTCAACCAGGCTTGTGCCGAGTTGGGATTTGCGGCCGAGCCGGACAAGAACGCCCAAGCGGAACCGGGTCATGGGCCGTTGCCGATGAACGTCCTCGACGGGAGGCGGATCAACACCGCAATCGCCTATCTCAACCCCGCCCGACACCGGCCCAACCTCACCGTGTCCGGCGGCGCCACCGTGCGCCGGATCGTCTTCAACGGCCGGTGCGCGACCGGCGTGGAGGTCGAGACCGCCGGACAGATCGACGTGATCGATGCCCGGCTGGTGGTTTTGGCCGCTGGTGCGATCAAATCGCCGCACCTGCTGGCATTGTCCGGAGTCGGCCCGCGCGCTGAGCTCGCGGCGGCCGGGATTGACTGCGTGCACCATTTGCCCGGCGTCGGCAAAGCGTTCTCCGATCATCCGAACCTCGCGCTGACCTGGCGACCGCGACCCGGGCTCGACCTCAACGGGGAGCGCGGTTTGTTCCAGTCGGTGCTCAATTTCACCAGCACTGGATCTCGTCACCCGGGTGACCTGGAGATCCTGCCGATGCTCCAGCCGTTGGCCGAAACGCTGGGCCTGGCTGAAGTCAACGACCTGGCCGAGCTCAACGACCGGGCTGAACTCAACGACCTGGCTGAACTCAACGACCGGGCTCAGCTCAACGACCGGGCTCAACGCGAGCCTTCCCAGCCCGAGCTGACCCGGCCGGACGATCTGGCCTTTCTGGTCGCCGTCCAACAGGCCGAGTCCCGAGGTGACATCACCACGACGTCCGCGGATCCGCACGTCCAACCGAGGATCGAATACAACTATCTGCAAGCGCAGTCCGACGTGGACCGAATGCGGCAGGTGATCCGCACGGCAATCGCGATCCTGCGGTCCAGGGCCTTCGCGCCGATCTTCGGTGAACTCTCGGACCTCACCGAGGCCACGCTTGCCGATGATCATGAGTTGGCCGCCTGGATACGGGCGCGTCTGGGCACCGCCATCCATGCCTGCGGAAGTTGTTCGATGGGCCCGAGCATCGACAATGGCGCGGTGGTGGACCAATTCGGTCGGGTTCATGGTCTGACCGGAGTCCGGGTGGCGGACACCTCGATCCTTCCGTTCGCGCCCTCCCGCGGTCCGGCCGCGACCGCGATCATGATCGGCGAGCGGATGGCCGAATTCATCAGGTCTGGGCCGGTCTAGGCCGATCAGTGCGGTGCGCTTGACTTCGAGTGCACTCGAAGAGGCAAGGTTGCCCAGTGATCGAAGGATTGGGCATCGCCGAAGCAGCGTCGACCATTGGTCTGACGGCTCACACTCTGCGTTACTACGAACGGATCGGCCTGGCCGGAGAACCGCCGCGAGGGCCCGACGGACGACGTCGCTACACCGAGCAGAACCTCGACTGGCTGCGGTTGATCACCCGACTGCGCTCGACCGGGATGTCGATCGCGGAGATGTGCCGCTATGCGGAGCTGGTCCGGGAAGGACCGGACACCGTGGGCGAACGCCGCGAACTGCTCGAATCGCACCGAGACGTCGTTCGGCAGCGGATCGCTGAACTGCAACGCGATCTCGCAGTTATCGACACAAAAATCGAGAAGTACTTCGCGACGGAGCACAGCGCCGTCGCGATCGGAACAGGAGCCATTGAATGAAGTACCGCACTCTCGGTAACAGCGGGCTCAAGGTCTCCGCCGTGGGGCTGGGCTGCATGGGGATGTCCGCCTACTACGGCGGACGGGACCGGGACGAGTCGATCCGCACCCTGAACCGCGCCCTTGACCTGGGGGTGAACTTCCTCGACACCTCGGATGCCTACGGCGTCGGGGCGAACGAAGAACTCGTCGGCAGCGTGCTGAAGGGCCGCCGCGACGACGCCGTGCTGGCGACCAAATTCGGCATCCGGGCGGTAGGGCCGAACAGCACCTCTGCGACGGCCACGATCGACTCCTCTGCGCAGTACGCGGTCCAGGCGTGCGACGCCTCGCTGGCCCGCCTCGGCGTTGAGGTGATCGACCTCTACTACTTGCACCGCCGCAACCCCGACGTACCGATCGAGGACACGGTGGGCGCGATGGCCGGGCTGGTCGCGGCCGGGAAGGTCCGGCACCTTGGCCTCTCCGAGGTGAGCGCCGCGACCCTGCGGGCCGCCCACGCCGTGCATCCGATCACTGCACTGCAGACCGAGTACTCGCTCTGGGAGCGCGGTGTCGAGGCTGAAATCCTCCCCACAGCACGCGAATTGGGGGTCTCGCTGGTGGCGTACTCGCCGGTCGGCAGGGGATTCCTGAGCGGTGCGATCACGTCGATCGACGATCTGGAGGAGGGGGACTACCGGCGCAACGACCCCCGGTTCGTCGGCGCGAACCTCGCCGCCAATCTCGCACTGGTCGAGCAGGTACAGACGTTGGCCGAGAAGATCGGCGTCACGGGAGTCCAACTCGCCCTGGCCTGGCTGCTCAGCCGAGGTGACGACGTGGTGCCGATCCCTGGCACCAAGCGGGTGAAATACCTGGAGGAAAATTCGGCGGCCGTCGACCTGACCCTGACCCCCGAGCAATTGGCGAGCCTGGAAGCCGCGCTGCCGGCCGACAGTGTGGCCGGCGATCGCTACTCCGAGGCCGCATTGCGGCGGGTGAACACCTGAGTTAGAGCAGGGTCTCACTGCATCGTGCTGACGGTGCAAGGCCTGATCCAGGTCGTGGATACTCGGAAATGGTGGTCAGCACCGGTCTGGACCGTGATTCGGGCTCCAGCAGACCGCCTTTGCGGTCCGAACCGGTGCTGACCGGCCCGGCTAGGCCGGCTAGGCCGGCTGATCGTGGGTGGTTCGGAGCCAGTAGAGGCCAATCATCGGCAGCACCAGCGGGATGAACAGGTACCCCCGGCCGAACACCGACCAGACCGTCGCGTCCGGAAAGGCATCCTGGTCGAACTGGCTCAGGGTGCCTACCGTGAGGACGCCGAACAGCTCGAACGAGCAGGTCAGTAGGGCTATCCGGCGCCAGGTCGGGCCTCGGCGGGCGAGCGCGACGGTGGCGATCAGGTAGACGACGGCAGCCACTGCGGAGAGCAGGTAGGCCAGCGGGGCCTCGTCGAACCGGGTGCTCAACTGCACGGCCGCCCGCGAGCCCGCGGCCAGGGTGAAGAGGGCGTAGACCGCTACCAGCAGCCGGCCCGGGCCGCTGGTCCGGCGCTCGCGAACGCCCTCGTTTGTACCGCTGTCAGCCACCGACGGTGCTCCACATCTGCAACATCCGCGCTGCGTTCTCGGTTGTACCGCTGTCAGCCACCGACCGTGCTCCAGATCTGCAACATCCGCGCTGTCATCACCGGAACTGCGAGACAGGCAACCGTAATCACCAGGGTGCTTGACCGAGACTTCTCCGCCTGCGACCAGAACAGCCCGGCTGGGATGATCAGCAGCTCACCGACGGCATAGGCGAGGAACGTCGCCAGGCTGGCCGGTCGGTCGCCGCCGGCTACTTCGATCACCGCTACCAGGAGCTGTACCAGGACCAGCAACTCCGCCGCGGCCAGCACGATCAGCAGCCGGTTGCCGACCCGCTGGTCGCGGGCGGCCAGGACCGCGGTCCAGCCGGCACCCAGCAGGCAGGCGCCGATCAGGATCGCCGACAGGTCGTTGCGCACGGGCGCGAGCCTATGACGGTCCGGGGCCGGCTGAGGGGTCGGGTGTGCCGAGCCGAGCCGATGCGTGAAGATGAGGCCATGGCTTACGTCGTGATGAACGTTCTGACCGTGCCCGATGGTCGTGGCGAAGTGCTGGAACAGCGCTTCATGAACCGTGCCGGGATGGTGGAGAACTCTGCCGGCTTCGAGCACTTCGAGCTGCTACGCCCGGTCGAGGGCACCGACCAGTACCTGGTGTACACCCGGTGGACGGCGAAGGCCGACTTCGAGAAGTGGCAGGCCTCTCAGGCGTTCGAGTCCGGGCACAAGGGCGCGTCACGGCCGACCGGTGACGGCCCCGCCGCCACCGGATCCAGCATCTGGGGCTTCGAGGTCGTCACCGAGGCCTGAACCACGGCGCCAACCACGGCGCCGCGTCTCAGTCGCGGCCGGGCGGGAAACCGCCGGTCGCGATCGGGCCCCAGCGGGTCGGGGTGATCCGGATCAAGGACTTCCCCTGCTTCACCATGGCCTGCCGGTACTCGTCCCAGTCCGGGTGCTCACCGGAGATGCTGCGGAAGTAGTCCACCAGCGGCTCCACCGAGTCCGGTAGGTCGATCACCTCGGCCTCACCGTCCACCTGGACGTACGGACCGTTCCATTCGTCGGACTGGATGCACACCGACGCGTGCGGCCGGCGACGCAGGTTCGCCACCTTCGCTCGTTCCGGGTAGGTCGAGATCACGATCCGGCCCGCGTCGTCCACCCCGCAGGTGACCAGCGAGAGTTGCGGTCCACCGTCGTTGCGAGTGGTGACCAGGGTGGCGCGATGCCGAGGGCGGATGAACGCGAGCAGATCGTCGCGCTCGACTTTCCGGGCGGTAGCGATTGTCGGAGCCATGGTTCGTTCCTTCCGTGTACGTCAGAACAGAACCCTACTTACACCGGAACATTCAGGGTGGCGGTGTATCCCTCGGCGACGCTTCCGGTGACCTTGGCCATCTGAAGCGAATAACCGTCGCTGAAGATCATGTCGCTCGCCAGCGTGGTCTGCTTCATGTTGTTGACGCTGGCCTCGTATCCGTCGGTGGCGTAAACGGTATTGCTGACGTCCTCCGGTAGCGCGAGCTGGGTGGTGCGCAGCTTCGAGGACGCCGTCGTCGCCTCGGCCAGGCTGGGGTACACCTCGAAGTGGATGTGCGGCCAGCGACCGGAGTAGGCGCCCGGGAAGATGCTGGTGAACGTGACGGACCCGTCGGAGTCTGCTTCCTGGACACCACGCAGGTAGTTCTCGTCCTTGACGTTGTCCGAGTACAGCGAGTACTCGCCGACCTGGTTGCAGTGCCACAGGTACACGGCCGAGCCGGCTAGCGCGGCGCCGTCGTTGCTGACGTCGATCACCTTGAGCTTGATCGTCAACGGCACGCCGGCTGCGACCCCGGAGGCCGATCCGAAGCTCTTGGTGAGGTCGCTGCGGACGATGCCACTCTCGGTCAGCACGTTCACCCCGTTCGAGCCGTCGCCGGGGTAAGGGCCGGCGGTCTCCTCGGGGATCTCGCCATCGGCGGTCGTGGTGTCGCTGCTGTCGGCGGCAGGTGCCGCGCCACCCGTGCCGCCACTGCTGGTTGTCGCGGTCGTGGTGCTGGCCGTGCTGTCGGAGGATCCGCAGGCGGCCAGTGCGACGGCGGCCCCAGCTCCTCCCAGGAAACTCAGCAGGCGCCGCCGGTTCAGGATCGTCGGCAGGTCGTGTGACAGGCCCAGGTCGTGCTCGTGGTCCTCGTGGTCGTCATGTCCATGGCCGTCGTGCAAGGTTCCGGTGGAGGATGAGGTGGACACGATGTGCTCCCGGAGAACTAAGTGGCGCTATTGGCGAGTGGCTGACATGGGCAACCTTGACGACCAATCCTGAGTGTTGCCTGGGTGGTCCCTGGGTCTTGCGATGCTGAGCAGCCACATTGCTGCCGTCACCGTGGACGCCTGCGGGTGGCGGATCGGTACCGGGTGGAGTTCAGGCGGACTCCGGCGTTCCGGTGGGTTCGCAAATCCGCCGGGCCGCCTCGACCAGGGCGGCCCGGTGCACGGCCAGTCGCTCGGCCGACGTGACGTCGCTGCCGTCGGCGGTGAGCAGGTCGTCCGGGCTGTACATCCAGCTTGAGGCCAGGCCGAAGATCAGCATGATCAGGTCGGTCGGCGGCAGCCCGCTCGCGGCGCTGCTGTTTCCGCTGGTCATGGCCTGGATCTTGCGGGCGTAGGTCTCGCTGTCGTTCGGGCCGGCGGCCGGGCGCTCCAGCTTGCGCCACATGCTCATCCGGATCGCCTGGGGATGGGCAAGCGTGTAGTCGAACATTCGCCCGGCGTAGCCCGGCAGGTCGTCCTCGGTGAGCGGCACGGCGGCACTGAGATCGCTGATCACCCGGTGCATGGCCGCGTTGAACAGCAGTTCCTTGCTCTCGAAGTACACGTAGATGGAGCGCTTGTTCGCTCCGGCGGTTTCAGCGATCCGGTCGATCCGGGCGCCGGCCAGCCCGTACGCGGTGAACTCGTCGATCGCCGCACCCAGGATCCGGGCGCGGGTGGCGGACGAGTCACGGGCCATCATGGGCCCTAGATTATCAGTAAGTAACTGGTTATTGATTTGTGACGGGTAGCGAGTTTGCTGCTGGCGCAGGCCGTCGTGAAGACGGTGTGGCAGTCGGCTCGTTGTGGACAGGTGTTCGATTAATCGCGGTCGGTGTTGCATGATGGACGCGATGGCTCAGACGCGCGCGCTCGGCTGGCAGGGATCGTTGTTCGATGCGATCCCGGCCGACGTGCGGCCGGTCGCCCGGCTGTCGTTCGATGGCCTGGTCCGGCACCATTTGGACGCGAACACCTGGCTGGACGAAATGGCCGGGTGGGCACCGAATCACGGCGAACTCTTCGACCAGATGCTGGCCGAGGCGCCCTGGCGGCAGCGCGAGCGGCAGATGTACGACCGGATGGTGCTGGAGCCGAGAATGGTTGCGTACTGGGGCGATGCCTCGTCCAGGTCGCTTCCCGCGCCGCTGGAGGAGATGCGGGCGGCGCTGTCGGATCGCTATCGGGTCGACTTCGATTCCGTCGGGATCAACCTGTACCGGGACGGCCGGGACGGCGTCGCCTGGCACGGCGACAACAACCGCAAGACGCTGCACGACCCGCTGGTGGCGACGGTGTCGCTGGGGGAGCGGCGGCGGTTCCTGATGCGGCCCGGGACGGCCGGCAGTCCGACTCATCGGTTCCGGCCGGGTGGCGGGGATCTGCTGGTGATGGGCGGGGCTTGCCAGCACACCTGGCAGCACACCGTGCCGAAGGAATCTGGCTGGGCGGGCGCGCGGATGAGCGTCACCATCCGGCACTCGCGCGAAGGCTGGTGGGTGACGCGTTCATGATCACGAAGACTTCGTCGGCGAATGACCGACGAAGTCTTCGCGCTGTGCCCGACCTGCGGCCGCCTGGATGAACGTGACGCTGCGGCACTCGCGGAAGGGGGCAGAAAGCGATGGGTGTGCGCGCTCAGTACGCGTCGACTCTCAGGTCTGAGCCGGGGTTTCGACGGGTGCCGACCGCATCTCGCGCTCCTGCGCTGTCGATGGACACGATGACGTAGTGCCCCGCCCGATCGAACCTGACCATGCAGCTCATCTCTTTCCGGCCAGAGCGCCACGGTTGACAGCTGCTCCGGCTCGGCTGACCGGCGGCTTGGCTCAGTGCACCTTCGAAGGCCGTGGCTAGTTCGGCGGGATCCTGCCGGCTGCTCCAACAGCCGACCTCGACGGCGTCACCCGTGCAGCCTGGTTGCGCTTCGAGGACGACGTCCTCGGGAATCTGCATTCGCTTGGCGATGGCAAGCATGTCAGCCGCGCTGTGCTCGTTGCGTGCCGCCATGGCTCGAGTGGCGACCGGGAGGACCAGCCCGGTTAGTGCAACCACGCCCGCAATCACCAGAAACACCGGGCGGACTTGGCGAACTGACATGGCGCCCTCCGACCGAGTGTGAGCCGATCCGGACCTTCACTATCGGCACCGGCGTCGCCAAACTTTAGTCAGCCGGCTCAGCTCGGGAAGGTGCTCCAGCGGACGGCGGCACCGATCGTGAGCAGGATCAGAATCGCCGCCAAGCCGGCGAGCGCCACGCTGACCTCGATGTTGCGCTGCTGAATCTGGACGTGCAGCGGCAGATCGCCGAGAACGTTCTGCAGCTGGTCGGAACCCTTCGCCGAGAAGAAGGTCCCCCCGGTGGTGTTGGCCACCTGGCGCAGAGTGGGCTCATCGGCTCGCAGGAAGCTGCCTCCATTCGGCCCGCCGGGAACCCCGCCACCGCGACCGAAGTTCTCAAAGCTGTTCCCGCCCAGCTGCTCGGCGGTGCACACCATCCTCGTCGGATTGCTGGTGCCGAAGCCGATCGGGTAGACCCGCACCCCGCGCTGGGCGGCCACCTTGGCGGCCTCGGCCGGCGAAACACCTCTGGTGTTGGCGCCGTCGGTGAGCAGGACGATGATCTCCGGTGCGTACGAACCGGGTGCGGGCGCGGGGGTGGGCGTCGCCGCATCGGCTGGGGCGACATTGGGGTCGATCTGCGCAATTGCGTCCACCGACTTCAGGATCGCCGCGCCGATCGTCGTCCCTTGGCCGGTAGTCAGCGAGTCGACGGCGCGCAGCAGTTCGTCGCGATCGGTAGTCGGTGCGACCGTCAACTCGGCGAATCCGGAGAACGCCACGACACCGATCCGGGTGCCTGACCCCTGAACCCGGATGAAGTCGCGCACCGCGGCCTGAGCCGCGGCAAGCCGGTTCGGCTCGACGTCGGTCGCACACATCGACCCGGAGACGTCGAGGGCCAGGATCACGGAGGCCCCGGCAGTCGGCACGTCAGCCTTGATCTGGGGTCGCGCGCCGGCCAGGGCGAGGCAGGCCAGCGCCGTGAGGAGCAAAGCGAACGGCAGGTGACGGCGCCAGGTCGCGCGCTTCGGACGGGCGGCCTTGATCAGCGCGACGCTCGAATAGGCCACGGCTCGCCGGCGTCGACGCCGGCCCGACCACACGTACCCGGCGATCAGCAGCGGCAGGATCAGCAGCGTGACCAAGACCAACGGCCAGGTGAACGACATGGCTAAATCACCCTTCCGAACCGGACGAATGACCAGCCCGCGCCGAGAAGCAACAGCACGGCTGCCCCCGCCGCGAACAGCCCCGTGATTTCGGTCTTTCGGCCTTCGACGGTCCAGGCCAGGTCGATGGAGTCATAAACCTTGGTGAGCGCCTTCTCGTCGGCAGCGGCGAGGTATTCGCCGTCCGTCGTCGTGGCGATTTCTCGCAGCAGTGGCTCGTCGAGCGCCGTGGCTACCTGGAAACCGCCGAGGTCGAGCACGGTGCCCGCGGCGCTGCCGAGCCCGATCGGATAGACCTGAACTCCGGCGGTCGACGCCAACTCGGCCGCGCCCAAAGGATCAGGCCCGGCGGTGTTTTCGCCGTCCGACAGCAGAATCACGGCAGCTGAACCATAATATCCGAGGTTCTGGCCGGAGGCTTCGGCAGAGCTGTCGGGCTGATCCAGTTGAACGGTTCGGCCCGCGATGGCGCTGAGCGAGGTCTGAATCCCGCGACCTAGTGCGGTCCCGCCCTGGGGCGACATCCGGTCGATGGCCGCGATCACGGCGGTGCGGTCGGTGGTGGGCTGTTGCGAGATCACCCCGCTCTCGCTGAACGCGACCACGGCGATCCGGATTGTGGCTGGTTGCTTCTCCACGAATGCGCGGGCAGCAGACTTCGCGGCGGCCATCCGGGTCGGCTTGAGGTCAGTCGCGGCCATGCTGCTGGAGATGTCGAAGGCGAGGACGACGGTGCCCTCCCGGCGTGGGTCGGGCACGGTCATCTGGGGCCGGGCCGAGGCGATACACAGCAGGAGGAGCGCGCTCAGGTAGAGCGCTGCGCCCAGGTGCCGGCGCCGCCCGGCGCCGGTCGCGGGGCCCACGGCGACCAGGCCGAGGCCGGCGAGTTCGGCCTGCCGTGCCGCCTGTCGCCGGAGCAGACGCCGGTATCCGCGCACCAGCACCGGGATGACCATGAGCGAGAGCAGCAGCCAGGGCCAGGCAAATGTCATCGCCGCCTCCGTCGGCGCAGCTCCGCGATCCGGGCGAGGGCACGGACCAGGTCCTCGTCGGTGGCCACGGTGAACAGGTCGACGCCGGCCGTCCGCGCGGCCTCGCGGAGCGCGGCTTGCCGCTCGTCCGCCGCAGCCCGCAGCCTGCGCTGGAAGGCGGGATCGTTGGAGTCGATGAAGATCTGCTCGCCGGTTTCGGCGTCCTCGACGTAGATCATGCCGACCGCCGGGATCTCGAACTCTCGCCGGTCGACCACCTGGATGGCCACCACGTCGTGCCGGTGGGCGAGTTGACCCAAGGACTCTTCCCAGCCGGGTTCGGTAATGAAGTCCGAGACGATCACGATCAGCGATCTCCGCCGGGCGATCCCCAGAGCCGCCCGGAACGGCACCGCCAGGGCGGTGGTTCGCCGATCCGCGGCGGGAGCGTCGACTGGCGTCTGTAGCAGTCGAGAAATGATCCGCAGCACCTGATTGCGCCCGGAAGCCGGCGACACGACCTCTTCGACAACGGTGTCGAAGAGGACAGCGCCGATCCGGTTACCGCCGCGGGACAGCAACTGGGCAAGCGTCGCCGCGAGTTCGGTGAGGACGATGTGCTTGCGACGTTCGATCGGCCCGAAGCCCATCGACGGCGAGCGATCCAGGAGCAGCCAGGCGGTCAGCTCGCGGTCCTCAAGATATTCCCGGACGTGCGGGGTGTCCGTCCGCGCGGTCACATTCCAGTCGATGTGCCGCAAGTCGTCTCCGGGTTGGTACTCGCGCAGGTCAACCACGTCGATGCCGGTGCCGCGGAATACCGTCCGGTAGTCACCCTGGAGCCGGCCGTCCAGGCGGCGGATGACCTGCCAGTCCAGGCGGCGCAGGATGCGCTCCGGGGTCAGCGCCGGCTGCTCGACCACGGCTGGCCTCCGCCGGTCCCGCTCCGCTCGCGCATCGGGATGTCCGGCATCGACACCGCCTCGAGGAGCTGACCCAACAGGTCATCCGGAGTGACGCCGTCCGCCAGGCCCTCGTATGACAGGACGATCCGATGCCGCAGCACGTCTCGAGCCAGGTCCCGGGCGTCCGAGGGCACGGCGTAGTCCCGGCCGCGCAGAAAAGCGAGCGCCTTGGCCCCGAGGATCATGTTGATCGAGGCTCGCGGGCTGGCTCCGAAAGACACGTACCGGGCCAACTGGGGCAACCCGACGGCCGCGAAGTCCCTGGTGGCGGTGGCGAGCCGGACGGCGTACTCAATCACGCCGGGGTCGACGTAAACCGCATCGGTGGCGTTCTGGTACCCGCGTAACTGGTCGGTGTCGATGACCTTGACGGTGTTCTCGAAGGCCGACGTCATCCGCTCGACGATCACGAATTCCTCGGCCGGGGTGGGATATCCGACCAGGACCTTGAGCATGAAGCGGTCGACCTGGGCCTCCGGTAGGGGGTAGGTGCCCTCGGACTCGATCGGATTCTGCGTGGCCATCACCAGAAACGGGTCCGGCGCTGCGTGGGTCTCGCGGCCGATGGTGACCTGCCGTTCCTGCATCACTTCGAGGAGGGCGCTCTGCACCTTGGCCGGGGCTCGGTTGATCTCGTCAGCCAGCAGAAGGTTGGTGAACACCGGCCCGAGCGAGACTTGGAACTCGCCCGCCCGCTGGTTGTAGATCCGGGTGCCGACGATGTCGGCGGGTACCAAGTCGGGGGTGAACTGGATTCGTTGGAACTCGCCGCCGACCGCCTGCGCCAGCGCCTTCACGGCCATCGTCTTGGCCAGCCCGGGAACGCCCTCGACGAGCAGGTGGCCCCGAGCAAGCAGTGCCACGAACATCCGCTCCAGGAGCTCGTCCTGCCCGACGATGGTCTTCTTTACCTGGTAGAGGGCCTGTTCAAGCGGGTGCTCGGGGGCTGGGGTATCCATGGCTCTCCTGATCCGAAGTCACTTCGACGGGCCGCCGGCGGCGCCGCCGGCAGTGGCAATGGGGACAGCGAAACCGATCCCGACGAAGTACGACTGTCCGGATGGATTGGCCAGCGCGGTGACGATGCCGATGACGTGGCCGCTGCGGTCGAGCAACGGGCCGCCGCTGTTGCCGGGATTCACCGCGGCATCGAATTGGATCAAATCCTTCAAGGTCCGGCCGTTCTCCGCCCGGATGGTTCGATCGAGGGCAGAAACCACACCTGCGGTGAGGGTGCCCCGCAACCCGAGCGGGTTACCGACCGGAAAGACAGCATCACCGACCTGGGCCCCGCCGCCCATCACCGCGGGGACGGTCACCTGCGGCAGTTTGTCGACTCCGAGGACGGCGATGTCGGTCTCGGGTTGCTGCTTCTCGACCTTGGCGTTCGCCCGGGTACCGTCGGCAAACTGAACCTCGATCTTGCCGCCGCCCGCGACTACGTGCAGCGCCGTGAGTACGGCTCCCTGCGCGTTGATGATCACTCCCGCTCCGAGCGACGTCTTTCCGGCCGTGTCTGAACTGCCGGTCTTGGTCGAAGTGCTCGTGGTGACGATGGTGACGAGGGACGGAAGGATGCGGCGGTAGGCGGTTGCGGCGTCCGGTGGGGTGTTGAGCGCATCCTCCTGGGCCTTCTCGATGCCCGATTGGACCGCCCGATCGACGTCCGTTTGAGTCAGCGGCGCCGGTCCACTGCCGGTGAACTGCCAGATCAGGACGATCAGCACGACGGCTGGGACAACAGCCCAGAGGAATTTTGATTTTCGCCAGGACGGCCGAGATTGAGGGACGAGCGCGGTCTCGCCTGGCTCGTCAATCAGCAGGGTGGCGGGCCGTTCCATTTACAGACTGTACGGTCCAAACCTGGCTTTGACACCTGCTGCTGGTAGTACTCAGGGCAAACTCCCAGACTCGCCGCTCGAGAGCGACCCGCAGCCTCCCGCCAATGTCCCAGGTCGGCAGGGCGCTAGCCTCGAAACCGTGAGTCAGCCAATGATCGACATCGAAGACTTCGTTCGCGGTCTGCCCAAGGCCGAGATCCACCTGCACCTGCAGGGAGCGGCCTCCGTTCCGACGGTTTTGGAGCTGGCCCGGCGGCATCCGGAGGCCGGTGTTCCGACTGGGGAGGCGGAATTGCGTGACTTCTATGCCTTCACCGACTTCGCGCACTTCATTGAGGTCTACTTCAGCGTGAACCGCCTGATCCGCACCCCCGCGGATGTGCAGGCGCTGGTAACCGGGCTGGGTCGAGATCTTGCTGAGGTACAGGTCCGCTACGCAGAGGTCACGGTGACGCCGGACAGTCACCTGATGATGGGGATAGCGCCGGAGGCGATCGCCGTCGCGCTGGATCAAGGCCGTGCCGAGGTGCTCGCCGACCATGGCGTGGAGCTGGCCTGGATCTTTGACATCCCGGGCGAATTCGGGTTGGAGTCCGCAGTCCGCACGCTGGACTGGGTGCAGCGGCACCGCCCCCAGCACAGCGTCGGTTTCGGGCTCGGCGGCCCGGAGATCGGCGTCTCCCGCCCGCAGTTTCGCGACGTTTTCGCTCGAGCCGTCGACCTTGGCCTGCACAGCGTTCCGCATGCCGGCGAGACGACCGGACCGCAGACCATCCGAGACAGCCTCGAACTCCTGGGTGCGGTCCGGATCGGGCACGGCATCTCCGCGGCACAGGACGCCGACCTGATGGCCGAGTTGGTGGATCGTGGCGTCGCCCTCGAGGTGTGCCCGGCGTCCAATGTGAGAACTCGCGCGGTGCCCCGACTGGAGGACCACCCGTTCACGATCTTGCGAGCGGCCGGCGTCCGGGTCACGTTGAACACCGACGACCCGGGGATGTTCGACACCGATCTGAACCGGGAGTACCTGACCGCGAACCGAGTGTTCGGCCTGAACGCCGCCGAACTCACCGACCTGGCGCGGGAGGCGGTGCACGCCTCGTTCGCCGGTGCCGAGACCCGGGCTCGATTGTTGGCCGAGATCGATGCGTACGCCGAAGATCGGCTCGCGGAGCGGAGCGTTGCCGAGTAGTTCGCCGAGCTATCTCGACGGTGTCAGGGTCGACGGTGCAAGGTCTGCGGGGGGAGGCGGATTGCGCGCGTACTCGGGCAGCCGCAACCCGACTCGGTCTAACTCTCGCGGCAAACGGTTACCGGGCCTTGCCCTGGGGTTACACCGAGCCGGGTTGCGGGCCGGCCCGATGACGGCCTGCTTTGATGCCCGCTTTGCGGCATTTCGGCTCGTACCGGATCTTCGTTCGGTCTGTTTGTGGCCACGGTTGTGGTCGGTTCTGGGTTGAGCGTGGGGGTGGTCGCCGTAGGGCTCTGCCGAAGTCCGGGGTAAGGCCTTTCATCGGTTCTTGGCGGAGGTTCGGCCGAGCCCTGCGGCGCCCACCATGATCACGGCGGTGCCACCTGGTGCTACGTGCGCGCGGGTGCTAGCTCGAGCGTGCTCTCGACGGTGTCAGGTTGGTCGCGATAGCGTCTGCGGATGATGCGGCGGAGCGGAAACTCCTTGATCGGAAGCATCGTCGCGGCCGGAATCGGAGCTGGTGCGCTGGTCGCTGCGACGCTCGGGCTTTCGTCGCCGGCCGCGGCCGACTCGGGGCCGGAGCGTCACGCGCCGTCCTGGGAGCTGCTGTCCACCGGCAGCACATCGCACTTTCGAGGTCTGTCGCCGGTCAGCCGGAACGTCGCCTGGATCAGCGGATACAACGGGCTGGTGATGCGGACCGTGGACGGCGGTCGCTCCTGGACCGATGTGTCACCGGCGGATGCGGCCGAGCTGCAGTTTCGAGACATCAGCGGCTTCGACGCTGGGCACGCCGTCGCCATGGCCGCCGGGTCGGGAACCGACTCCCGGCTCTACGCCACCGCGGACGGCGGTCAGACTTGGCGATTGGCGTACCAGAACACTGATCCGGCAGCATTTTTCGACTGCATGTCGTTCTCCGACGCCAGGCATGGCCTGGTGGTCAGTGACCCGGTCGAGGGAAAGTTCCGGATTCTGTCGACGCGCGACGGCGGCCGCACCTGGAAGGTGCTGCCAGACGCCGGGATGCCGGCCGCGCTCAGCGGTGAAGCCGGCTTCGCTGCCAGCGGTGAATGCTTGACGACGTCCGGGCGAGACGCCTGGTTCGGCAGCGGCGGTGCAAGCGTGGCCCGGATCTTCCACTCCCGAGACGGCGGCCTCTCGTGGGAGGTCACTGACACGCCGTTGGCGAGCAGTCCGAGCGCCGGAGTTTTCGGGGTGGCATTCCGTGGCAAGTCGCTCGGCATTGCGGTCGGCGGCGACTTCAACGTTCCGGAAGGTTCGTCGCAGGTATCCGCGGTGTCGTACCGGAACGGACCCTGGCTCACCCCCCGGACGGAACCGTCGGGCTACCGGTCCGGGGTGACGTTCGTCCCCCGGACGGCGGCGACCGCGATAGCGGTCGGCCTGAGCGGTTCCGACATCTCCGATGACGGCGGCCGCCACTGGCACACCTTTGACACCGGCCAGTTCGACACGGTCAGCTGCGCCAAGGACGGATCATGCTGGGCCTCCGGCGACCTTGGTCGCGTCGCGGTCCTCAGGCGTTGACCTAGCACCGATCAGTTGGGCGTGGCAGCGCTGGTGTGCTGACCTGGGTTGGTAGTGCTGAGCTGGGTTGGCAGTGCCGACGTGGGTTGGCAGTGCTGAGCTGGACGAGACGGTGCTTAGGACGCCTGGGCTGCCCGGCTGAACCGGCTGAACACCGGGTCGTAGCTCGGGGGCGGGTAACTCACGGGCGGAGGTGCCGCGACGACCGGGATTGGACCGGTATCCCAGGAGGCGGGAAAGGGGCGGGCGGGGTCGCCAGTGGGCGTCCAGACGGGCTCCGGCTCGGCTTGAACATCGTCGAACTCGGCACCCATCGGAGCGCGATCGGCATCGGAAAGGAAGGCCGTCAGCAACGGTCCGACCAGGGTGGCCCGGTCCAGCGGCCCTCGAATGTGCTTGGTGATCGCCTGCAGGACGGCGCGGGTGGGTGAGATCGGTGCCGTTGGGCTGGTGAGCTCCATGATCCTCTGGGTTTCGGTCCAGAACTTGCATGGTCCCTCGCCGCGCAGCGTCTCCGGGCGACCCGGCTCGAACGCCTCGACGCCCTCGCTGTCCTTCAGGTAGATGAAGTTGCTGGTCCCGGGCGACGTGAAGAACGAGATGGTCTCCGTATCTGCGGACAGCCCACTGAGCGTCCTGGCCTTGAACCCTTCGAACCCGGCTTCCTCGAAGCAGAACCCCCACCGGCCCAGCGTGCCGGCTCGCAACTGGGCGCCACCGACGTTGGGTGGGTACCGGATCCAGGCCCCGTCCCGGCTGAGCCGTTCGGCCCGGTCGGGGTCGGCACCGTACAAGCTGAGCACTTCTTCCGGGGTCCGGCCAAGGCTGAAGGTGACGGTGAAGCCGAGGCGGCCGAAGTCGCCGGTCCAGCTCCAGATTCCCGGGTCGCTGCTCACAAGGCCTCCTGTGTGGCAGGGCCGTGCTCGTCGCCTGGCAGGCGAGCGTCGGCCGCTGTCGGTTCTGTGGTCTTACATCCGTGGCTAGTTCACTTTGCACGCATCCGGCGCGCGTCAAGCTAAGCCTGTACTAAGAGTTACCAATTTTAGTGAATGTTCACTTTCCCACCCACTCTCTTTTACCGCACTGTGCTGCATCTCTGCCACTCCAGTCGGGTTGTCGAGCTGTCGCCGATCGTTACTCAAAGTAATTTGTAGGCAAATCCGCGACGAAAAGTGACCCCCGCACTGGACGATACGGACGCAGCGGCAAAATGGATCATTTCAATCTTGTGTGAATGAAAAATTTCTCCCCAGGAGCCACTCGGGCACACACAAGTGCTTCGGTGACCGCCTGCTTCCGCAGGTATGTCGCGGGTTCGCGTACCTGAACGGCTCACTCCCGCGCCAGCCGCCTGCCTGCACATATTGACAGTCGCTATCAGTTGATAGCTACTATCAAATGGTTGGAACTCGCTGAATGGGGGCATGATGATCGAGCAATCAGCAGATCGGACCCGGTGGTGGGCCTTGGCGGCGCTCGTCCTGAGCGCCCTCGCGGTCGGCCTCGACAGCACCGTGCTCAGCGTGGCGCTGCCCACGCTCGCCACTGACCTGCACGCCTCGACGGCTCAGCTGCAGTGGTTCGTCGACGGCTACAACCTGGTCCTGGCCGCCGCGCTGCTACCGGCCGGCTTGCTCGGAGACCGGTTCGGTCGCAAACGGCTCCTCCTCGCGGCCCTGGCCGCGTTCGGGGCGGCGTCCATCTGGTGTGCCTATGCCGGGTCGGCGACTGAACTGATCGGTGCACGGGTGCTGCTGGCCCTCGGTGCGGCCTTCCTGATGACCATGCCTGCATCAGTGCTTCCGGTGATCTTTCCGGCTGAGGAGCGGACCCGGGCGGTGATGATTTGGACGACCGCGATGTTCGTCAGCTTCCCGCTCGGGCCGATCGTCGGAGGGCTGTTGCTGAACAACTTCTGGTGGGGCTCGGTGTTCCTGATCAACGTGCCGGTCGTGGCGTTCGCGATGATCGCCGTGGGCACGCTGATGCCCGAGAGTCGCAGTCCCCACCGCAGTCGCTTCGACCCGATCGGCCTGTCGCTGGCCATTGCCGGCCTGGTCGCGCTGACCTACGGAGTGATCGAAAGTGGCGAGCGTGGCTGGTCCGACGGGTTGGTGTGGTCCTGGCTGGCCGCCGCGGTCGTGCTGATGGTGGGCTTCGTCTGGTGGGAGCGCCGGGCTCAGGCGCGGGTCAGGGCGGACGAGGTACCGCTCATCGACCTGTCCATCTTCCGGCTTCCGGGCTTCACCTGGGGCATCCTGATCGCCGTCCTGGCGACCTTCGCGATGTTCGGCATCCTGTTCGCCGGGCCGCAGTACTTCCAGAACGTTCTGGGTTATGACGCCCTCGGCACCGGCATCCGTCAGTTGCCGATGATCGCCGGTCTGCTTGTGGGTTCCCGGCTGGCCGGTCTGGTGGTGGCTCGCTCGGGCGCGAAGCTGACGGTAGGAATCGGGTTCGCGGCGATGGCCGGAGGGTTG
Organism: Kineosporiaceae bacterium; assembly: GCA_035474375.1. GTDB lineage: Bacteria > Actinomycetota > Actinomycetes > Actinomycetales > Kineosporiaceae > JANNPJ01. The sequence continues at coordinate 22,023 of DATINJ010000279.1, forward strand.
CTGCTCGGCTCGACCACCTCGATCGGGGACGGATTCGGGCTGGCCGCCACCTGGATGGCGATCATCGGCATCGGGATGGGGTTCACCCTGCCGACCGCGATGGACGCCGCGATCGGGGCGATTCCGGCGGATCGATCCGGGATGGGCTCCGGTCTGATGATGTCGCTGCGAATGGTCGGCGGCTCGATCGGGGTCGCCCTGCTCGGCTCCCTGGTCAACTCCGGCTACCGAGGGGCGCTCGACCTCGACGGGTTGCCACCCGAGGCGGCAGCCGCGGTTCGCGACGGTGCGGCGACCGGCGTCCGGGCGGCTGCGCAACTCGGCTCGGAAGAACTGCTGGACTCCGTGCGGGCGGCGTTCGTGCACGGCCTCGACGTGATGCTGATCGGGGCAACCGGGGTCGCGCTGCTCGGCCTGGTGCTCGGCGTCCTCTTCCTGCCTAATCGGTCGGGTCTGCCGCACCAGATTGGGCAACCGGCCCAGTCCAGCGGAGAATCGGAGCATGACGTCGTCCGCAGCTGAGAGCGTCGGCCGTCGCGAGGACGCGGCTGTCCACCCGGCCGAACCCACCCCCGGCGCCCCCAGCGCACCCGTCGGTGCTGCGCCGCCTCCGGCCGCGATCGGGCTGCGCGAGCGGAAGAAGGCCCGCACTCGCGCGACGATCCGGTCGGAGGCGATCCGGCTGTTCAGCGAGCAGGGGTTCGCCGCTACCACGGTGGAACAGATCGCCGAGGCGGCAGACATCTCGCCAAGCACGTTCTTCCGCTACTTCCCGACCAAGGAGGCAGTGATCGTCACCGACGATTACGACCCCATGGTCTTTCAGGAGTTCCGCAACCAGCCGGCTGATCTGCACCCGGTCCGGGCCTTCCGAAATGCGATTCGGACCGTGTCCGAGCTGATGACGCCCGCGGCGCTGGAACAGGAGCAGCTCCGGCAGAAGCTCTTGCAGAACGTCCCGGAGTTGCGGTCGGCGATGCTCGAGGAATTCGGCGTCTCGATCCGGTTCCTGTCCGAGTTGATCGGCGAGCATGTCGGTCGAGCCGCCGACGACCCGCGGGTCCGGGCGCTTGCCGGCGCGATCATTGGTGTTGTTCTGTCGGTCACCCTGCAATTCTGGAACGAGCCTGGGCCGGAGGGCTTCGAGGACATGTGGGCCGGTGTCGACTCCGCCTTGGACCTCTTGGAGCAGGGTTTGCCGCTCTGATCTGTGCGTGAGCGGATGAAATCCGCTCACAATCCTGGTTCTTATGAGCAAATTGTGCTGGTCGTGGTGGAATGTCCTAAACCGAGACCAAGGCCACTTCGACAGAACGCGCGGTCCAGGTGGGTGCTGCATAGGGTAGAAGCGGCGGAAGCAAGATCGGGCCGAAGCAGCTATCGCCGACCGTCGACGAGGGGCCAACCGCGTGTCGCAAGATCAGCAGGATGGAACGCGAGAGCACGACCTGGTCGTGGTGGCGAACCGCCTGCCAGTGGACCGAAGGACGCAGTCCGACGGCTCCACCAGTTGGGTTCCGAGTCCGGGTGGCCTGGTGGCCGCCCTGGAACCGGTGATGCAGGGTAACGACGGAGCGTGGATCGGCTGGACCGGAGCTCCGGGGGATGCCCCGGAGCCATTCGAGGAGCGCGGCATCCGGTTGATCCCGGTGAACCTCGACGAAGCCGATGTCGAAGACTTCTACGAGGGGATGTCCAACGGCAGCCTCTGGCCGCTCTACCACGATGTGATCGTCAGCCCGCAGTTCCATCGGCACTGGTGGGAGGCCTACGTCCGGGTGAACCGGCGGTTCGCGGAAAAGGCGGCCGAGTACGCCGGGGAATCCGCGCTGGTCTGGATCCAGGACTACCAGCTGCAACTGGTACCGCAGATGCTTCGGGAGCGGCGTCCGGACCTACGAATTGGCTTCTTCAATCACATTCCGTTCCCGCCGTACGAGATCTTCGCGCAACTGCCCTGGCGTCGGCAGGTCCTCGACGGTCTGCTCGGCGCGGACCAGCTCGGCTTCCAGCGGCCGGCGGATGCCAACAACTTCCTCCGCGCGTGCCGCCGCAACGGCCTGGCCACCCGACGCGGCATGGTGCAGTTGCCTGCCGAGCCCCGGTTCGGCAGCCCCGATCACCATCCCCGTCGGGAGGTTCGGGCCGCGGCCTTCCCGATCTCGATCGACGCCGAGCAGAACGACGCCCTGTCCCGCCGCGAGGACGTTCAGGAGCGGGCTCGGGAAATCCGCCGGGAACTCGGCGACCCGAAGATCGTGCTGCTCGGGGTGGACCGGCTGGATTACACCAAAGGCATCCTGCACCGGCTGAAGGCGGTCGAGGAGCTTTTCGCCGACGGAGTGCTCAGCTCACCGGAAACCGTGCTGGTTCAGGTGGCCACCCCGAGCCGGGAGCGGATCGAGCAGTACCAGCAGATGCGTCAGGACGTCGAGGTCACCGTCGGGCGGATCAACGGCGACCACGGAACGATCGGTCGACCCGCCGTCCATTACCTGCACCAGTCTTACGGACGGGAGGAGTTGGCCGCGCTCTACCTGGCCGCCGACGTGTTGCTGGTGACCGCGCTGCGGGACGGGATGAACCTGGTCGCCAAGGAGTACGTCGCCACCCGGCACGACGAGCGCGGTGCGCTGGTTCTCAGCGAATTCGCTGGCGCCGCAATCGAATTGCCACAGGCTTTCCTGGTCAATCCGCACGATATCGACGGCGTCAAGGCGGCGATCGTCCGGGCGGTGCAGATCTCCCCGAGAGAGGCCCAGCGTCGGATGCGGGCCATGCGCCGCCGGGTATTCGAGCATGACGTGGCACGGTGGGCCTCGACCTTCCTCAAAGTGGCTGCCTCCGCGTCGATCCCGATCCCGGAAGAACCGCTGGCCGTGGAACTCGCCGCCACCGGAGCATCCCGAGCCGGACGCCGCGACCGCGGATCGGGCTTCGCCACCGCAACGGCCGGTGCTGACGGCACGACCTCAGAGGATCTGGTGCTGCCGGACCTCACCGGAGATCTCGTTCGGGCCGAGGAGAACGACGTAGATCTGGTGGACGAGGCGCTGCTCCTGCATCCGGGCGACCGCAGTTCGCCGCTGCCGATCGGTCTGGTCACCGCACTGGAGGGCTTCGCAATGCGGCCCTCGCTGCTGATTGCGCTGGACTTCGACGGTGTGCTCGCCCCGATTGTGCCGGACCCGGCGGCGGCACGAGCGTTGCCACAGTCGCACGAGCACCTGACCTCGTTGGTCGGATTTTCGGGGATTCGGCTGGCCCTGGTCTCCGGTCGAACCCTGGCAGACCTTCGCCGGGTTGCCTCCCCTCCACCCGGAACGCTGCTGGTCGGCAGCCACGGCGCGGAGCTGAGCGAACCGGTGACCGGTGCCCAGGAGCACACTCCGCTGGATGAGAAGGCCAGTGCGTTGCTGGCCCGGATCGTCGCCGAGTTCGAACGAATCAGCGCTGTCTACAAGGGTACCCAGGTCGAGGTCAAGCCCACCGGAGCGGTTTTGCACACCCGCCGGGCGGCACGGGCCGTGGCGGCAAAGGCGACCCGGGAGGCGCTGAGTGGGCCGGCCGAGTGGCCCGGAGCACACCTCACCAAGGGCAAGGAAGTGATCGAGCTGACCGTGGTGGAGGCCACCAAGGGGACGGCGATCCGGCATCTGCGGGAGCTGACCGGGGCCGACGCCGTGCTCTATGCCGGTGACGACGTTACCGACGAGCGGGCTTTCGCCGTCCTGGACGGGGACGCCGGGGATGTCTCGATTCGCGTCGGGTCGGGGGAGACGATCGCTGATCATCGGCTCGGTTCGCCGGACGAGGTCTCCGCGATGCTCGGGCTACTGGTAGACCTCTGCCGCGAGTGATCTTGCCGGACGCTCTTAGGACTCCGGCTCCTCCTTGACCCGGGCGACCAGCTGCGTGGGATTGACGAAGCGAAGGGCGATGACAAGGAGCACCAGCATCATCGAGGTGTAGATCACCGCCATCGCGTCGACGGACTGCTGCGCCCGGATACCCGCCGCAGACACCGAGTAATAGAGCGCCACCACCAAGGTCTGCGAATCCCCGCCGGCGACCAGGAAAGTCAGCTCGAACATGCCTACCGTACGAACCAGGACGAGGATTCCGGCCGCCAGAATGCCGGGAATCAGGAGCGGCGCGAGAATTCTCAGGAAGACGGCTCGGGTGTTGGCTCCGCACATCCGGGCGGCATCCTCGATCCGGGGATCGACCTGCTCGATGAACGGTGTCATGGTCAGGATGACGAACGGTACCGAGGGCACCAGGTTCGCCAGCACCACCCCGGACAGGTGCCCGGCCAGGCCGAACTTGTACAGCACGGTGGCCAACGGGATCCCATAGGTGATCGGTGGCATCAGAATCGGCAGCAGGAAAGCGAGGTAGAGCAGGCGTTTTCCGGCGAAGGAGCGCCGGGCCAGCGCGTAGGCGGCAGGCACGCCCAGCAGCAAGGCAATCACGATGACCAGCAGCGCCACCTCAACGGTGACGAAAATGACTTGAAACAGCGTGAATTCGCGCCAGGCATCGCCGTACCAGTGGGTGGTGAAGCCCTGCGGTAGCCAGGTGTCGAACCAGCGGGTGCCCAGCGAATTGACCAGCACCGAGCCGATCACCCCGGCCAGGGCAAGGAAGAAGCCGCCGACGACACCCCAGATCACCCAGGCCGCCGGACTGGCCACCAGGCGTCGGCGGGCGGTCGCTGGAACCGGCGGTGTCACCATCAGCCCTTTCCTCCGGTCGATCCGCGGTAGAAGCTGCTGCGCCAGACCAGCACGATCGCGACGACCCCGAGTTCGATGACACCCATCAGCATCGCGATCGCGGAGGCCATCGAGTAGTCGTAGTGCTCGTAGGCCGCCTGGTATGCGACCAGCGAGAGCACCCGGGTGCTACCGGCCGGATCACCGACCAGAACCGCCGAGGGAAAGACGCTGAAGGCGAGAACGAAGGTCAGGCAGAACGTGGTAGCCAGCCCGGGTGCCAGCAACGGCAGCATGATCCATCTAAATCGTTGCCAGGGCGTGGCGCCCAAGGTCGCCGCCGCTCGCTCCAGGGTGGGGTCGATCCCGCTCAGATAGGAGAGCACGAGCAGGAACGCGAACGGGAAGCCGGTAATCACCAGGGAGAGGAAGACGCCCCAGTAATTGTTGGTCAGCCGGATCGAGTCGTCGACCAGGTGCAGGTCTCGCAGCAGGCGGTTGAACCAGCCATTGGGCCCGAGGAAATTCAGCAACCCCTCTGCTGTCAGAACCGTTCCGAGGGTGATCGGCACCACCAGGATCGTGGTGATCGTTCGCTTGCCCCGGTAGCGCCCGCGCATCCGGTAGGCGATCGGGATCGAAGCGACGACGTTGAGGATCGCCGCGGGCAACGACAGTTTCAGCGTGATCCAGATCGAGCCGCGCTGGTAGGCGTCGCCAAAGAAGGTGGTGTAGTTCGAGAACCGGTTGCCACCGTCGATCGGCTGGAACGACAGGCCGAGGCCATAGCAGAAGGGGTAGATGAACAGCGCAGCGATGAAGACCGCGGCCGGTCCGAGGAGCAGCAGGGTGCGGTCGACACCACGATCGGCCAGGCGGTGTCGCCACCCTGGTCGAGGCCTGTCGGCGTCACTCGACTGCTGGGCCTCGGTGCCCGGAAGACCCGGCGACGTCACGCTCATCCGGTGATCCTGGCGGGCGGCAGCCCGAACTCGTCGGGGGCGAGCGCTTCGGTTCCGATCCTCTCGTCGTCCGAACCGAAGCCCTCGGCCGGGAACACCAGTAACCGCTCCACCTCGATGCTCAGCGACACCAGGTCGCCGGGCGCCAGGCGCTGCGGGGTGCGCAGGAACAGGCGCACTCCGTCGGGAGTGCGCGCTTCAACGGCGAGTTCGCGACCTTGGTACTCGACCACCTCGACCACCGCCTGAAGCCCCGGGCCGCCCGCCGGGCCCGGCCGGACGTCGTCCGGGCGCACCGCCGCCACCACCTGGGCACCGCGCTCCACCGGTTCGACCGCGCTGCCACGGGCGGTCTGGGACCCGATCGCGAGCTCGACGGTGTTGCCCGGCCCGCCGGAGGTCGCGCTCAAAGCCTTCACGGGCAACAAATTTCGATACCCCATGAAATCGGCGACCGGCCAGCTCCGAGGCGAGGTGTGCAGTTGTTCGGGGGAGCCGATCTGCTGTACCCGACCCTGCCGGAGGACGACCAGGCGATCGGCGAGGCTGAGCGCCTCCTCCTGGTCATGCGTCACGTAGACCGTGGTCAAGCCGAGTGCCTGGTGCAGGCGGCGGATTTCGGTGCGCATCTGGAGACGTAGTTTGGCGTCCAGATTGGACAACGGTTCATCCATCAGGACGAGCGAGGGCTCCAGAACGATGGCCCGAGCGATGGCCACGCGCTGCTGCTGACCGCCGGACAATTGGCCGGGAAGCTTGTCGGCGTGCTCCTCGAGCCGGACCAACCGGATCGCATCAGCAGTCCGGGCCCGGACGACGTCCTTGGGCAGATGCTGCATCTTCAGGCCGAAGGCGACGTTGCCCCGCACGCTCAGGTGCGGGAACAGCGCGTAACTCTGGAAGACCATGCCAAAGCCGCGCTTCTCCGGCGGGAGCAGATCGACCCGCGATTCGTCTTGCCAGATCGCGCCGCTGGTCAATGGAAGCAGCCCGGCAATACAGTTCAGCGCGGTCGACTTTCCGCACCCCGAAGGCCCCAGCAGGGCAACGAATTCACCTGCCTCGATGGTCAGGTCGAGATCGACCAAAGCATCCTGGCCACCGAACCGCCGGGTCACGCCCGACAAGCGCAGCTGGCCGAACCGTTGTCGGCTCCTGCTGCCGGTCGTCGTCCCGGCTGTCACTTCTTGACCTTGGCCCCGCCGACCTCGCGGTCCCATCGATCGAAGGCCGCGACCAAGGACTTCGCGTCCAAGGGTACCTCGATCGGGGTGTCGGCGATCAGCTGGTCATACTCCGGGCGACCGTATTCTTTGATCGCCTGCTGGCTTTTCGCCGGCGCCTGGGAGAGCTGGACGCCCTTGACCGCCGGCCCGGGGTAGAAATAACCCTCGTCATAGGCTTTCGCCTGCTGATCCGGCCTCAACATCCAGTTGAGCAACAACAAGACCGTCGATTGATGTTCCGCCGAAACACCTTTGGGGATCACGGCATAGTGCGCGTCGCTCACCCAGTGGAAGCCGTTCAAAGTAGTGATCGCGGCTTCTTTCGGGACCGTTCCCAGTACCCGAGGATTGATGTCCCAGCCGGTTGTGGTGGCCACGATGTCGGACGACCCGTTGGCGAGGTTCTTCATCGTGTCGGTCGTGCCGGACGGGTAGTAATCGATGTACTTGTTGAGTTCTTTCAGGAAGGCCCAGGTCTTGTCCCAGCCGTTTTCCGGGTCCGCTGGATCGGAATCGCCTAGCAGATAGGGCAAACCCATCAGCAGGGTGCGGCCTGGACCGGAGTTCGACGGGCGCGCATATTGCACCTTTCCCGGGTGCGCTTTGGCGTAGGCGAGTAGCTCTTCGGTGTTCTTCGGGGGGTTGGTGACTTTGGTCGGAAGGTATTCCAGCAGTGGGCCGGACGGATAGTACGTCACTGTGACACCGACGTTGCCGGCCAGCTTTTGCATGTTGGCTGCGGCGTCCAGGTAGTTGTTCATTCCGGTGAGCCGGCTCTCGAAGGTCGGCAGCAGATCCGTCCAGATGCCCTGCTCCACACCGGAAGACAGGCCGTCAACGCCGGTGAGGACCATATCGATGTCGACCCGATCGGCGTTCTGCTGGGCCTTGATCTTGCCGGTCAGTTCCGGAGCCGTCGCCTTCTGGTACGTCACCTTGGAGACGACGTCATGATTTTGCTGGACGAAGTCGTCGATCATTCCCTGGGTCAGAGCGAGATCGCCCGCGACGTCCAGAATGTTGAGGCTGACCGCCTTTGACGGCTTGGCCGGGACCGACCGGGGTGAACTGTCCACGCCGCCGTCCCCACCGGGAGCGCCACAGGCGGCGATGATCGTCAGCGCCGTACCTCCGGCGAGCAGACCGAGGGCTGAATTGCTGGGACGCATGGCGCTCTCCTCCTCGAGACAGCGGTGGAACCCAGACCCGGCAGTCTGAAATTGATCGCAGTAATTTGTCAAGGTTTGTTGATGTAAATGTTCTTGGTCCGCTTTGTCCATACCGAAGGAGGAAGCAAAGCTGTAGTCGATTGATCACGCTTCGTGTTCGTTGGTAACGATTAGCGCATATCGCGCATGCATGGTCATCTCGACATGCCGGAAGATCAGTTCAGGGATTCCATAAGGACGCTGTCGATCGACGACAGCCTCTGATGGACCGGAGGCTCCATGATTATCCTCGGAATCGTCCTACTCGTGCTTGGCCTTGTGCTGGGCATCAACATCCTCTACGTGCTCGGAATCATTCTCGTAGTCGTTGGGGCGGTGCTGTTCCTGCTCGGTTCTTCGGGCCGGGCCATCGGTGGGCGCAGGCACTATTACTGACCCTGCAGATATTGACCCTGCAGACCTCCGCGCCCAACCGTCGACGCGGGTGACCTTCGGGTCGCCCGCGTCGTCGCTTGGGTGATGGGCCGTTCGGGCACGCATAACCAGGCCGCGGTATCCGCGATTGCGGGCCAGGTTGTGCGTGCCTGAACGGCTCTCACCGGTGTCGCGCTTCAGGTCTGGGTCGGATCGGCCGAACTCTGACGCAGAAGAGTGCGTCGGTGCCGTCTGGTGCGGGTGCGCGTCCGGCCAGAGGACAGGGGTTCTGCGCAGACATGCGAAGACGTGACTCGATTGTCCCGCTGACCGTGCTGGTGCTCACTCTGCTGGCGGTGCTGACCGGGGTCGGCCCGGCGCAGGCCGATCCGGTCTATTCGACCAAGGACATCTATCCGAGCCAGGACGACGTGCGGCGGGCCCAACGGCGAGCCGCAGCGGCCGGTTCTGCGGTGACCCGATTGCAAGCGCAATTGGATCGGGCCACCGCCCGGGTCGAGGCCGCCGACCTCGCGCTCAGCTCGGCCGCCGAGGATTTCGACTCCGCCCGGATTGCCCTGCTGGACAGCAAGCGTGCTGCGGCCGCTGCGGCCGAGGTCGCCCGCCACGCGGCGCGGCGTCTGGGTGGCGCGAAGCAACAAGTCGGCCGCTTGGCGGCAGAGTCGTATCGCTCCGGCGGGTCGGTCGCCTCACTCGATGTGCTGCTTTCACCGAGCGGCCCGGACGACGTCCTGGAACGCGCCTCGATGATGCGAACCCTGGCAGGCCAACGGCAACAGACGCTGCAGAAGCTGGACGCCGCCCGGGTGGTCACCACCAGCCTGAACCACCAGGCGGACGAGGCGCTGCTCCGGCAGACCGCGGCAGCCGCAAAGTTGGAGCAGGCCCGGGTCGAGGCCGAGCAGCGGGCGGTGGCGGCGCGCTCCATCCTCGCCGCCGAGACCAAGACCCGCGCCGGGCTGCTGACCAAGCTGGCGGCTGCCCGGAAGACCAGCCTGGACGTGGAACAAGCTCGGCAGAGCGGCCTTGCTGCTGCGGCCGAGCGTCGGCTGGCAATTCAGCGAGAGCGAGCGGCGGCTCGGGAGAGCGCTCGGCAGCGGGCGCGAGACCGGGCGGCGGCGGAGGCCGAGGCGAAGAAGGACAAGGGCTCCGGAGGTACCGGGGGTTCTGGTGGGTCCGGAGGTTCTGGTGGGTCGGCCGATCCGCCCGCCGGCCCGGCGGATCCGGGATCGAGTGGGACGTCGGGCGATGGCTCGGGCGGCGCGTCGAGTGGTTCGTCGTCCGCTGGGGAGAGTGCGGTGGCCTGGGCCAAGCAGAAGCTCGGGCTGCCGTATCAGTGGGGTGGCGCCGGCCCCGGCAGTTATGACTGCTCCGGCCTGACGATGCGGGCCTGGCAGCAGGCCGGCGTCTCGTTGCCGCATTCCTCGCGGATCCAGTACCGCCAGGTCGAAAAGATCTCCTATGCCCAGCTGCGGGCGGGTGACCTGCTGTTTTACGCTACCGACACCGGCAATCAGGACAGCATTCATCACGTCGCGATGTACATCGGCGGCGGGCAGATGATCGAAGCTCCGTACACCGGGGCGAACGTCAGGATCACTGCGCTTCGCCGAGTCGGGTCGATGGCGTACGCCGGTCGGCCTTGAGGGCAGCGCCTTCCTGACCCCGGCGCTGGCTGAGTGATCTAGCGCTGATCTTGTTTGCTCGACGGGCACGCCGTCCCGGATGCCTGGGCGAAGTGTGTACGTGGGATGACCCTCTGCCTGGGTCAAACCACGTACACACTTCGGGCATTCAGGGCGTGACCACTTCGCGCGCAGAAACAGATCTAGTGGTGCGGGTACTTTCCGCCGGCGTCGATCAGGCGCTGGCGGGAGGCCACGATCTCGGCTTCGGCCTCGGCCTTCTTGGTCCAGCGGGCACCCTCGACACTCTTGCCCGGCTCGAGGTCCTTGTAGGTCTCGAAGAAGTGCTGGATCTCCAGCCGGTAGAACGCCGAGACGTCGTCCAGGTCCTGCATGCTCTCCAGGCGCGGATCGTTCGACGGCAGGCACAACACCTTGTCGTCGCCGCCCGCCTCGTCGCGCATCTTGAACATGCCGATCGCCCGGCAGCGAACCAGGCACCCGGGAAAGGTCGGTTCCTCGAGCAGCACCAGGGCGTCCAGCGGGTCGCCGTCCTCACCCAGGGTGTTCTCGATGAAGCCGTAGTCCGCGGGGTAGCGGGTGGCAGTGAAGAGCATCCGGTCGAGACGGATTCGGCCGGTTTCGTGGTCGACCTCGTATTTGTTCCGCTGGCCTTTGGGAATCTCGATGGTGACGTCGAAGTCCACGAGTGTTCGCACCTTCCGGATGGGGTTGGATAACCAGACTATTGTCGGGCCGATACCGAGGGGGTCCCAACCGGCGTGTCTGACGTCACCAAGCGGTTAAGCATCCGCATCGCCGCCCTGCTGGCCGTGCTCGCGCTCGTCGTCGTCGCCCTCAGCGTGACGGTACTGCGAACCCCACCGATCGAACCCGAATCCCGGGTGCCGTTGGCAGAACGGGTACCGGGTGCCGTGCTCCCCGCTGTCGCCCCGGCCGTGCTGCCGACCCTCGGAGAGCAGGCCCCGGTGCCGTCCGCCGACGCGCTGGACCAGGTGCTGTTGCCGCTGATCGCGAGCAAGGCGCTGGGTAGCCGAGTCTCCATCGACGTCCTGGATCCGTTGACCGGTGACCACCTGATGTCCGAGGCTCCCAGCACCGCACGGACGCCCGCCTCCACGGCGAAGCTGCTCACCGCCGCGGCCGCGTTGACCGCTCTCGGACCGCAGACCACCTTGGCGACCAGGGCGGTTGCCGGTGCGAGCGCGGGACAGGTAGTGCTGGTCGGCGGCGGCGACGTGATGCTGTCGGCCGGTGCCGGGAACCCGCAGGTGATCAACGGGCGGGCCGGACTACGCGAGTTGGCCAGGCAGACCGCCACGGCACTGCGAGCGCAGAACCGGTCGTCGGTCCGGTTGATCTTGGATGATCGGTTGTTCAGCGGCCCGACCAGGTCGCCGGGCTGGGCGGCGAGCGATGTGGACGACGGTTACGTCGCGCCGATCCAATCGTTGGAGGTGGACGCCGGTCGGGTTGCCAGCGGGCACTTCGCCCGGCGCTCCTCGGACCCGGCGATGACCGCCGCGCTGACCTTCGCCACGCAGCTGAAGAAGCGCGGTATCCGGGTGACCGGGTCGATCCGGCGAGGGGCGGCGCCGAAGACGAGCGCGGAGCTCGGCCGGGTGGAGTCGGCTTCGGTGGCCGGGCTGGTGGAGTACGCGCTGACCGAGAGCGACAACACGGTGGCCGAGGCGCTGGGCCGACTGGTCGCCATCGCCGCAGGTGAACCGGGTAGCTTCGAGGCGACCGGGCCGGCCGTACTGGCTCAGCTGAAGGATCTCGGCGTCCCGGTCACGAACGCGGTACTCGGCGATGCCAGCGGCCTGGGAGAGGGCAGCGCCGTGCCGCCGCAGGTGATGACCGCCCTGCTCGCGTTGGCTACCGGTACCGATCAGCCGCAACTGCGGGCCGTTCTCAGTGGGCTGCCGATCGCCGCGGTCTCCGGAACGCTGGCGGGCCGGTTCTCCGGTTCCGGGGAGCAAGCCGCGACCGGGATGGTCCGGGCCAAGACCGGCACCCTGACCGGGGTGAGTTCGCTGGCCGGCACGGTGGTGGACAGCGACGGGCGATTGCTGGTCTTCGCCGCGATGGCGGACCGGGTGAAGTCCACCACCGCGGCGCGGGCCGCGCTGGATCGGATCGCGACCGCGCTCGCCGCCTGCGGCTGTCGCTGAGCCGACGGCTGGTGCTGCTGGCTTTAATGGCCGCTCGCTCGGTGGGCCGCTGGCTCGGTGGATGCCGGCTCAGTGAGTACGGCTGAGCTGACGGCTGGTGCTGCTCGGTGGGTGACGCCGTTCCCACGTACGGTGGGGGGATGGCAGCCGACACGCAGACGACGCCTCCGGTGGACCAGATTGTCGATTGGGAGTTCGCGGCCCGCACCGCTGCTCGAGTCGGTCGGCCTGGTCCAGAGGTGAGCGCATCCGAGGCCGAGCAAATCGTCGCCCAGTTGCGCGACAGCGCCGCTGCGGCCCACCCGCACGTGCAATCCGTGACCGGGCTGAACACCGTGGCCGGTGAAGGAGTGCTGATCGTCGACCGGGCCGGATGGGCGCGGGCGAACATCACCGCGTTCCGCACCCTGCTCGCCCCGGTGATCACCGAGGTGTTCGAGAAGCGAGACAAGCCGCCGGCCCGGATCGCCTCGCTCGGCTCCCGGGTGGCCGGAGCCGAGGTCGGTGGATTGCTCGGCATCCTGTCCTCCCGGGTGCTGGGCCAGTACGACGCGTTCGGTGACCCGGGGCGACTACTGCTGGTGGCGCCGACGATCGTGGCGATCGAGCGGGACCTGGGCGTCGTCCCGGCGGACTTCCGGCTCTGGGTCTGCCTGCACGAGGAGACCCACCGGGTGCAGTTCACCGCCACCGACTGGCTGGCCGGACACCTGCTCGGTGAGGTCCGCGGGCTGATCGGTGAGCTGATGCAGGAGCCGTCACAGGTGACCGAGCGGCTGGTCGGTGCGCTACGCGGGCTGCCGGACATCATTCGCGGTGACAGCACGGGCGCACCCCTGCTGGACGCCCTGCAGACGCCCGAGCAGCGCCGCCGGCTCGCGGCGATCACCGCGGTCATGTCGCTGCTTGAAGGGCACGCCGATGTGGTGATGGACGACGTCGGGCCGCAGGTGGTGCCGAGCGTCGCCACCATCCGGGAGCGCTTCTCCAAGCGCCGGGCCGGTCGTGGTGCCGTTGATCAGCTGCTTCGCCGGTTGCTCGGCCTGGACGCGAAGGCCCGGCAGTACGCCGATGGAGCCAGGTTCGTCCGGGGCGTGATCGAGCAGGTCGGGATGGACGGGTTCAATGCGGTTTGGCGTTCCCCGGAGACCTTGCCGCACCCGGACGAGATCGCCGACCCGAGGGCCTGGGTGCGTCGGGTCCACGGCTGAGCAATCGCGCCCTGATCGTGGGTCGACCGGCGAAGTGTGTCCGTCATTTGACCCAGGCGGTGGGTCAACGCACGCACATACTTCGCCGGATGGGGGCGGGTAGATGAAGTCGGCGGTCACGGCGGTACACGTCGCGGTTCGGGACGCACTGGCGGATCTGGCTCCGGGGGACCGGGTCCTGGTTGCCTGCAGTGGCGGGCCGGACTCGCTGGCTCTGGCCGCTGCCACCGCCGGGCTTGCCGGTCGGTACGGGTGGCGTGCCGGCGCGGTGGTCGTCGATCATGGCTGGTCCGCGGCGGCGAGCGCGGCCGGCGAGCAGGCCGCGCAGACCTGCCGGAAGCTCGGACTGGACCCGGTGGAGCTGATCGCCGTCGACTCCTCCGGCCCGGGTGGCCCGGAGGGCGCGGCCCGAACCGCCCGCTACCGGGCGCTGGCGGACGCCGCGCAGCGGCACGATGCGGTCGCCGTCCTGCTCGGCCACACCCTGGATGACCAGGCCGAAACCGTGCTGCTCGGGCTGGCCCGAGGTTCCGGTGCGCGGAGCCTGGCCGGGATGGCGGCGGTTCGCGGCCGCTACCGTCGGCCGCTGCTCGGACTGCCGCGGAGCGCGACCGTGGCCGCCTGCGCGGGCCTGGACTTGTCGCCCTGGCTGGACCCGGCCAACAACGACCCCGCCTATGCCCGGGTCCGGTTGCGCGAACTGGCCGGGCAGTTGGAACGGGCGCTCGGTCCGGGGGTGGTGCAGGCCCTGGCCCGGACCGCCGACCTGCTCCGGGACGACGCCGATGCGCTGGACGCCGTGGCCGGCGAGCTGTTGGTCGCCGCCGATCCGGACGGGACCGGCAAACTGGACGTTCGGTGCCTGGTCGCCGCTCCGGCGGCGGTGCGGCGGCGGGCGCTGCTGGCTGCGGCCCGGGCGGCGGGTTGCCCGGCCGGTGCGCTCAGCCAGCGGCATGCCGTTGCCCTGGACGCACTGCTGAGGGCCGGAACCGGTGCCGCCGATCTGCCCGGCGGCGTCCGGGCCCGATTGAGTGCCCACTCGCCAGACCCGAGATCCGGCCCGGCCGATTCGCTCCTGGCCCTGGTGTTCGCCGGGCGGCGGTCAGCGTGAGCGTCCAGGTATGGGAAACTTGCAGCCGTCGCCGGATCCTGCACGCCGGCCTGACCGCACCCCTCCCGAGCATGCCATTGCGTCGAGCCACCCAGGAGCCTCGTGGAACCCTCCGACATGGGGGCAGACCTGGAAAGGGTCTTGCTCACCGAGGAACAGATCCTCAACCGCCTGGCCGAACTGGCCGCGGAGATCGAAGCTGATTACGCCGATCTGGACGTCGTCCTGGTCGGAGTACTCAAGGGCGCCGTCATGGTGATGGCCGACCTGACTCGCACGATCAGCCGCAGCGTCGAGACCGACTGGATGGCGGTGTCCTCCTACGGCTCCGGAACCAAGTCGTCCGGCGTCGTCCGGATCCTCAAGGACCTGGACCGTGACATCAGCGGCCGGCACGTGCTGATCATCGAAGACATCGTGGACTCCGGGCTCACGCTCTCCTGGCTGATGGCCAACCTGAGCTCACGCGGACCGGCCTCGGTCGAGGTCTGCACCTTGCTGCGCAAACCGGAAGCCATGAAGGTAGACCTCAAGGTGCGCTACGTCGGGTTCGACATTCCCAACGAGTTCGTGGTCGGCTACGGCCTCGACTACGCCGAGCAATATCGGAATCTACGAGTGGTGGGCACGCTCGCCGCTCATGTTTACTCCGCAACGTGATGTAGCCGTCGGAACACCAGGCCCCCCCGGACCGTTCCACGGTTAGTTGTTCGAAGAGGCTCGATAGAGGTTCGAAGATTCGAAGAACAGGTCACGTTCTTAGAACGTGTCAAAGGTCGGTGGCTCGGATCACCTCCGGGTGATCTGGGTGCATCGGTGTACCGTCGTCCCATTGAGCGCGAGCAGGAGGGTCGGGGCCGCACCGGCTCCAGGTAAACACACGGCATGGACGTCAAGCGACTGACGCGGGGGCCGGCGATCTGGGTGATCGTCTTCGTGGTCCTGCTCATTATCGGGGCCCGCGTATTCGCGCCCAATCAGTACAAGAAGGTCGATACCTACCAGGCGCTGAACCTGATCAAGTCCGACAGCGTGGTCAGCGCCAAGATCGTCGACCGAGATCAGCGCCTGGAGTTGACGCTCAAGGACACGGCGAAGATCGATGGCTACACGAAGATCACGACGTACTACGTTGCGCCGCGCGGCGCCGAGATCATCGAGTTGCTGAATGCGAACCCGCCGAGCGACGGCTTCAACGACGACGTGCCTTCCAGTCCGTGGTGGTCCAGCCTGCTGCTCGGGATTCTACCGATTCTGCTGCTCGTGGGTCTGTTCTGGTTCCTGATGGGCCAGATGCAGGGCGGCGGTTCGCGGGTGATGAACTTCGGTAAGTCCAAGGCCAAGCTGATGAGCAAGGACACGCCGAAGGTGACCTTCGCCGATGTCGCCGGTGCGGACGAGGCAATTGAAGAACTCCACGAGATCAAGGAGTTCTTGGCCGAGCCGGGCAAGTTCCAGGCGGTCGGCGCCAAGATTCCCAAGGGCGTTCTGCTCTACGGCCCGCCCGGTACGGGTAAGACGCTGCTGGCGCGAGCCGTGGCCGGCGAGGCCGGCGTGCCGTTCTACTCGATCGCCGGGTCGGACTTCGTCGAGATGTTCGTCGGTGTCGGCGCCAGCCGGGTCCGCGACCTCTTCGAGCAGGCCAAGACAAATGCTCCGTCGATCATCTTCGTCGACGAGATCGACGCCGTCGGCCGACACCGCGGCGCTGGGCTCGGTGGTGGGCACGACGAGCGCGAGCAGACCCTCAACCAGTTGCTGGTCGAGATGGATGGCTTCGACGTCAAGACCAACGTGATCTTGATTGCCGCGACCAACCGACCCGACATCCTCGACCCGGCGCTGCTGCGCCCGGGTCGGTTCGACCGCCAGATCGCGGTCGAGGCGCCGGACATGCGCGGCCGGGAGGGCATCCTCAAGGTCCACGCCAAGGGCAAGCCGATGGCCCCGGACGTCGATCTGCTGGCGATCGCTCGGCGGACCCCCGGATTCACCGGTGCTGACCTGGCGAACGTGCTGAACGAGGGCGCGCTGCTGACCGCCCGCGCCGGTGCCAAGTTGATCGATGATCGGGCGCTGGACGAGGCGATCGACCGAGTTGTCGCCGGCCCGCAGAAGCGCACCCGGTTGATGAACGAGAAGGAACGGAAGATCACCGCGTATCACGAGGGCGGTCACGCCCTGGTCGCGGCGGCGATGCGGAACACCGACCCGGTCACCAAGATCACGATCCTGCCCCGCGGGCGGGCGCTCGGGTACACGATGGTGATGCCGCAGGACGACAAGTACTCGACCACTCGTAACGAGATGCTTGACCAGCTTGCCTACGCGCTCGGCGGGCGGGTCGCCGAGGAGCTCGTCTTCCACGACCCGACGACGGGCGCCTCGAACGACATCGAGAAGGCCACCGGTCTGGCTCGCGCGATGGTCACCCAGCACGGCATGTCCGAGCGGGTGGGTGCGATCAAGCTGGGCCGCGGCAGCGGTGAGGTCTTCCTCGGCCGCGACATGGGCCACGAACGGGACTACTCCGAAGAGGTCGCCGGAGTGGTGGACGACGAGGTTCGGCGGCTGATCGAGGCGGCGCACGACGAGGCCTGGGAAGCCCTGGTCGAGAACCGGGCCGTCCTGGACAACCTGGTGACCAACCTGCTGGAACGGGAGACGCTGAACCGCGCCGACCTGGCCGAGATCTTCGCCACCGTGGTGAAGCGCCCGGAACGGCCGATCTGGCTGTCCAGCGAGCGACGCCTGGTCTCCGACATCCCGCCGGTGCAGAGCCCTACCGAGCGGGCGTCGCAGAACGGCCATGCCAAGACCATCGCGGTCAACGGGCACGGAACTGACGGAGAAGGGCACTGACCACCTCCGAGCGTGGCGCGCTGGACGGGCTGGCCGACTTTTCGGCTATCCCGCCCAGCGAGGCCATTCTGATCCATGACGGCGTTCCGCTGCGGGACGGCGCCCCGGCTTTCGATGGGCCGCGGATCGAGGCGGCGATTCGCGAGATCTTGATCGCGGTCGGTGAGGATCCCGACCGGGACGGTCTGGTGAAGACGCCGTCCCGGGTCGCTCGGGCCTATGCCGAGATGTTCGCCGGCCTGCGCCAAGACCCGGAGAGCGTGCTGTCCACCACCTTCGACCTCGGCCACGAGGAGATGGTGCTGGTCCGCGACATCGAGGTGTATTCCTGCTGCGAGCACCACTTGGTGCCGTTCCATGGAGTGGCCCACGTCGGCTACATCCCGAACGTCGACGGTCGGATCACCGGGCTCAGCAAGCTGGCCCGGCTGGTCGAGGTCTACGCTCGTCGTCCGCAGGTACAGGAACGGCTGACCACACAGGTTGCCGACGCGATGGTCGAGCACCTGGATCCGCGTGGAGTGATCGTGGTGATCGAGTGCGAGCATCTGTGCATGTCTATGCGCGGCGTCCGCAAGACTGGCGCCCGCACGGTGACCTCGGCAGTTCGGGGCCAGCTGCGCGACCCGGCTACCCGGGCCGAAGCAATGAGCCTGATCGTCGCCCAACGGCGCTGACATGAGCGCCAGTTCCACGACCGCTGAATTTTCCGAGACCACGGCGTCCCGGGGAGCGGATTTCCTGAGAGCGGAGCTCTTGAGATGAGCGCGCGACCAGCCGGCACCGGCCCCGACGGCCTGCCGGCTTCGGTGCCGACCGGGCGTTGCCTGGTGATGGGCGTCCTCAACGTGACGCCCGACTCCTTCAGCGATGGCGGGAAGTGGCTCGATCCCGGGGCTGCCGTGGCGCACGCCTTGGCGATGCTCGCCGAGGGCGCTGACCTGGTCGATGTCGGCGGAGAATCCACCCGGCCGGGCGCGGACCGGGTGTCGCAGGACGAAGAGCTACGCCGCACCGTGCCGGTGATCCGGCAGCTGGCGGCGGCGGGCGTGGTGGTGAGCATCGACACGATGCGAGCCGCTGTCGCGGAAGCAGCGATCGAGGCCGGGGCGGCGCTGGTCAACGATGTCAGCGGTGGCCGTTGGGATCCCCGGATGCCGGCCGTCCTGGCCCGCGCCCGGCTGCCGTTCGTGGCCATGCACTGGCGCGGTGCCAGCGACCCGGACCGCCGCCCGGCGCACGACGACGGTGCGGCCTACCAGGACGTCGTCACCGAGGTGGCCGCCGAACTGCGTCAGAGCCTGGACAAGCTGGTCGAAGCCGGAGTTGACCCGGGCCGGGTGGTGCTCGATCCGGGCCTCGGGTTCTCCAAGAACGCCGCACACAACTGGGCGCTGTTGGCCGACCTGGACCGCCTGGTCGCGATCGGGGCGCCGGTTCTGATCGGGGCTTCCCGCAAACGGTTCCTGGGCAGCCTCCTGGCCGGTCCGGATTCCGCCCCGGCCCCGGTGGAGAGCCGGGATGCCGCGACCGCTGCGGTCTCCACACTGGCGGCGCTGGCCGGGGTCTGGTGCGTCCGGGTGCACGCCGTTCGGCCGACGGTGGATGCGGTCCGGGTGGCGGACGCGGTCCGGTCGGTGCGTTCGGCGGAGTCGGCGCCGAACGGCTTCGTCGCGTCGGCGAGAATGCCGTCATGAATATCCCCGACTTCGGCGTTGTCCACTCGGCGGCCGGGCGTCCGTTGGACCAGATTCGGCTGGTTGGCCTCACCGCCCGAGGTCGGCACGGGGTATTTCCGGAAGAGCGCCGCGACGGGCAGGACTTCACGGTTGACGTCGTCCTGCACGTGGACACCACCAAAGCCGCCGCCACCGACGACGTGGCGGACACCGTCCACTACGGCGACCTGGCCGTCCGGGTCGCCGACGTGATCAGGGGCGAACCGGTCGACCTGATTGAAACTCTGGCCGCCCGGATCGCCGCCAGTTGCCTGGCCTCGCCCGACTGCGCGGGGGTGGCCACGGTGGACGTCGCCGTGCACAAGCCGCAGGCGCCGATCACCGAACTGTTCGCCGATGTCGTGGTCGCGATTCGCCGCGACCGCGCCGACCTGCTGCTGGAGCCGGTTTCTTGGCAGAAGTTGGGCGTTGATCCGGACCCGCTGGACCAGCGACCGAGCGAGCCAGTGACCGCCGTACTTGCCCTCGGAGCGAACCTGGGCGATCGGGAGGCAGCGTTGCGCGCTGCCGTAGCGGCCTTGCGCGACGTCCCGAACTTGCTGGTCGACGCCGTCTCGCTGGTGGTGGAGACCGACCCGGTCGGTGGGCCGGAGCAGCCGGATTACCTGAACGCGGTGGTACTGGTGACCACCCGGCTCAGTGCCCGCGAACTGCTTGCCGCCGGCCAGGCGATCGAGACCGGTCAGGGGCGAGAGCGAGATGTGCGCTGGGGGCCGCGCACGCTCGACGTGGACGTGATCCGTTACGGCGATCTCCTCAGTCGTCATCCGGTGCTGGAACTGCCGCACCCACGCGCCTATCACCGGGCGTTCGTGCTGATCCCCTGGCTGGCCGTGGATCCGCAGGCATGGTTGCCCTCGCCGTCCGGCCGGGTCCCGGTGCAGCCGCTGCTGGCCGCGCTGACCAGCGAAGCCGACCGGGACGGCGTCCGGGCCCGGCCTGATCTGCGGATCGGCGAAGCGGATCCAGGGCATGGCGGACTGGATTCGCGGCGTGGCGGACCGGAAGCGCAGCTTGACGGACCGAGTGCCGAATGACGCCGGCCCGGGTGCTCACGGCACTGCTGATTGCCCTGGTGTCGGTCACGATCTGCTGGGTCGGGCTGGACATCTGGACCGGTTCCGGAGGTGACCCGCTGCCCTTGTCCTGGTCAGCGGTGGTCGGCACGGTCGCCCTGGTAGTGGTGGTGATCGCGGCCGGGCTGCCGGTTCGGCGGTGGGTCAACGGCCGCCGGGACCGGCCGATCGATCCGCTGGTCGCCGCTCGGACGGCGGTGCTGGCGAAGGCGTCGGCCTACGGCGGAGCCGCCCTGGTCGGCTGGTACCTGAGTCAGGGCCTGCTGTTGCTGCCTGACCTGGTCGGCGCCCGGCGAGAGCGGTTCGCCGTTGCCCTGGTCGCCGCTGCTGCCGCGGTCGGCGTCAGCGTCGCCGGGTTCGTCGTCCAACGGTGGTGCCGGATCCCGCCGGACGACGACGAGACACCGGGGTCGTCGGACTCCAGCCGTAACTCCGTCCGCTGACGTCGCGCCGGTTCTGGCCCACTTTGCGTGATGCCCTGTGGCCCGGTCGCGCGGGCGAGGGGCCATTCAGGCACGCATATCCCGCCCGTACCGGCCATGAAAACGGTTGCGGATCAGGTTGTGCGTGCTGGAGTGACCCCTGCGGTTCGAGTTGGCAGGTGCACGGATCACGGAAAGTGAAGCCAGAACCACCGGACTCCATGTTCAGTGAGACACGGCCCTCGGGTGGAGCGTGACTCGCTTTGATCAATCACCGTCAGCGTTCAGCCAGGAATTGTGCGGGCTCACCCGAAGGGTGGCGGACAGCGCTGAAATGTTCACGGGTCAGTGGCAACGATTGAGGGCAGATCTCGTCTGAACGGCCGTGTTTGAGGAACTTCAATACGCTCCGAAGCCATGCGATTACGCTGAGCGGCGAACGGCCTGAGGGCCGGTACCCCCGAAGTCAATCGGTATGCCTGGAGAGATCTTGCTTTCAGCACTCGCGGCACCGCTCGGTGCCGCCCGGATTACGTCCGCGCCGCTTGACCTGGTGAATGCGGTCTTCTCCTGGGGCGGGATGGGCGGCTGGCGGTCCTGGATACCGCTCGGGGTCGCCGGGATCATTGTTTGGAGCCTATGGATCTACCGCTGGCTGCTGTCGCGCGCCTACCGGCCGGTCGTCAACCGGTACGCGACCACCACTTCGGTGGTGGTCCCCTCCTTCCGGGAGGACGTCGCGATCCTGCACCGGTGCCTGGCGACCTGGCTCTCGCAGAACCCCGCCGAACTGATCATCGTGCCCGACATCGAGGACCACGCCTGCATCGCGATGCTGAGCCAGATTCCGGATCCGCGACTACGGGTGCTGCCGATCCGGCATGAGGGCAAGCGCTCGGCGCTTGCGGCCGGGATCCGGGCCGCTCGCGGTGAAATCCTGGTGCTGACCGACTCGGACACCTCCTGGGAGCCCGGTTTGCTGGCCGCGGTCCAGATGCCCTTCGAGAATCCGCAGGTCGGTGCGGTTGCCACCCAGCAGAAGGTGTATCGGCGCTGGTCCAGCGTCTGGCGGGTGGTGGCGGACTGGATCATCGATCTGCGCTACTACGACTACGTCCCGGCGATGGGCCGAGCCGGTGGGGTGATCTGCGTGTCCGGCCGGACGGCGGCCTACCGCCGCTCGGCGGTGATGCCCGTGCTGGAGAACCTGGAGCACGAGTTCTTCCTCGGCAAGCGCTGCGTGGCCGGTGACGACGGCCGGCTCACCTGGCTGGTGCTCGCCTCGGGGTACACCACGGTCTTCCAGTCCAGTGCCCAGGCGATGTCGATGTTCCCGGCGACTTTCCGGGGATTCGTCAAGCAGCGAGTGCGCTGGAGCCGGAATTCGTACCGCTGCTACCTGACCGCGCTCTGGCAGGGCTGGCTGCGGCAGGTGCCGTTCGTCTCCAAGGTCACCGTGCTGCAGATCCTGCTCACTCCCGTGACGATGGGCATGGCGCTGGCCTACCTGACGATCTCTCGCACCGATCCGAGTTGGCGGGGGGTCGGCTTTGCGGCCTGCTGGCTGATGGCCGGCCGGTTCGTGCGGAGCATCTCGCATCTCTGGCGGCATCCGGCCGACATCATTCTGCTGCCGCTGGTCACCCTGGTGGTGATCCTGATCTCGCTGCCGATCAAGCTGTACGCCTTCGCCACGATGAACAAGCAGGGCTGGCTGACCCGGAACCAGAACCAGATCGGCGGCGAGGGTCAAGCGGCTGCCTCGCTCGGAGCGCGGGGGGCATTCGATGCGGTCTAGACCAAGGCATTCCACGAAGACCTGGGCGCTCGGGGCGGTGACGCTGATGCTCGGGCTCGGCGGCTCGCTGGTGCCCGGGTCGGCGATGGCGGGCGTCGTGCAGTCCAGTGCTGAGCGGTCCGGAGCTGAGCAGTCCAGTGTTGCGCGGTCCAGTGTTGCGCGGTCCAGTGTTGCGCGGTCCGGGGGCGGGACGTCCGAAAGTCGCTTGCGAGCGGCCAATGTCGAGGCCGAGCGGCAAGCCGACCTGGTCGCCGGCGAGGACCAGCGAGTGATGGAGGCGCTGGTCGCCGGTCTGCCGAACCGTGAGCATCCGAAGGTGCGCCAGGCCTACCGGACCACCTCGTCCGGGCTGAACCTGGTGCTGACCAAGCGACGGGCGCCGTACACCTTTGACGACCTGCGCCAGCTCGCCCCCGAAACGCTGGTGCCGCAAGCCAAGGGCAGCTTCCTGCTGCGGGAGAACATCATCGTCGGCGCGGGCGCAACGCTGTCGATCTCGCCGAACCAGCCGCTCAAGATCAAGCTGCGGAGCGGACCAGACGGATTCGTCTCGATCGTCGCCCAGGGTGGCCGGTTGCGGCTGAACGGGACCGCCTCGGCGCCGATAACCATTGAAAGCTGGGATGTCTCACGCGGCCGCCAGGACGGTGACGTCACCGATGGCCGGGCCTACCTGCGGGCGTCCGGTCAACTCGTCGCCCGGCACACCACGTTCTCCCGGCTGGGCTTCTGGAGCGGCCGGACCGGTGGGGTTTCGGTGGTCGGCTCCGGTTCAACACTCGGCCAGGACCTGGACGCCGGGGCGGTGATCGACGGCAAGAGTTCCGCCGCCGCGCCGATCGAGGCCGGCTCCGGAAAGACGCAACTCTTGCCGGCCGGCAAACTGCCGGCCGCAGCGCAGGATCCGAACCAGTCGTTCGGTACCCAGATCAGCGATTCGACAATGGTCGGCAATGTCTTCGGCCTGTTCCTCACCGGCAATTCCGGTGCCAGGATCGAGAACACGGTGATCCGAAAGAGCCTGGTGGACGGGCTGGTGCTGCACCGCGACGTCGATTCGGCGAGCATCAAGAATGTGCGGGTGGAGCAGTCCGGATCGGACGGCGTCGTGGTCTCCCGCAAGGTCGAAGGAACCGTGCTCACCCAGCTCGTCGTCCGGCGCAACGGCCGGGACGGAATTGTGCTGGCCGGTCGGCCGCTCGCGAAAGGGCCCTCGGCCAGCGGTTCCTCCATCCGGCCCTTCGGCAACAACGTCCTCACCGCGAGCCAGAGCGCGGACAACGTCCGCATCGGCGTCCATGTGATCGGTGGGACGGCGGTGCGGGTGCAGGGCAATTCTGTCAGTGGTGGCCGTTCCGGGATCGTGGTGTCGGACGGCGCCACCGACGTCGACATCGACAGCAATCGGGTAGCCGGATCGACCGCGAACGGGATCCAGGTCCGGGAGAGCCGAAAGGTGACGGTTACCGGCAACGTGGTGCGCAATGCGCAGACCGGGATTCACGTCCGTAATGCCAGCGGCGTGTTCCGGCAGAACTCGACCTCCGGGGTGACCCTGCACGGCATCACCTTCGTCGGCCGGGTGGTGGGCAGCGTGGCGGAGCAGAACCTGCTGTCCGGCTCGGGCACCTCGGCCATCGATGTCGTCCGAGTGACGGACCAGCAAGTACCGAAGCTGGCAGCCAACGACCTCTCCGGCTGGTCCCGGACGGTGACCAGTGACTCGCTGATCAGCGTCCTGCTGCACCCGCTCACGGTGATCTGGATGCTGGTCGCCCTCTTGTTACTGGCGATGAGTCGCCCTCGGCGCGGCACCAGCCAATTGCCCTACCGGAATGATCCACTAACCCTGCGTAGCAACGCCGTCACACGCGTGCCCGCTCTAGATGAACCGACGAGAGAACGAGAGCTTCCGGTGTTCGATATTCCCCAGCGTCGAACCCCTGCACCGGCGCAGCCGGCAAGGCACCCGGCACCCCGGCACCCGGCAACTCAGCCCTCGCCAAGACTGCCGTCCACGCCGTCCAGGCAGCCGGCGGCTGGGTCGTACCAGCCGAGTCCGGTGCACCAGCCGATCCCGGTGCACCAGTTGACGCCCGCGCGCGGTGTGATGCTGACTCCGGCGCCGGTGGTGGTGCTGCCGGCACCCGTTCCGGGGGCGGCGAGTGCTCCGGAGTGGGAGCAGGGTTCGCCACCGCAGCCGGTTGGCCGGGTCGGTAGTGCGGTCATCGACCTTGCCATTCGCGAGGCGCGGCTGAACCCGGCTGCCCCGCGACGTCGCCGGACCAGCGGGCGATGAGCCGGTTCTGGCGGACGCAGGGCAACGGCCCGCTGCTGGCAGCGGCGATCCTTGGCATGGTCGTGACCTTCGGGGCGGGCTGGGCACTGGGCGGCGCGACCGGTGGGGGTGAGGTGGACATCGCGGCTTCCGCCGTTCACACGTTGCCGGCCGAGGCCGGCTCACCCAGTGCAGGTGGCACCGGTGTGCCGAGCGGCCTGCCCACTCGAACCGTGCCGACCACGCTGCCGACCGGAGTATTGGACGCCGGAACCGAGACGACCCCGGCCCGCGTCTCCTTGGGTGAGTTGCCGTCGGTCCGAAAGGCCGACAAACCACCGATCAAAAAGTTCGATTGTCCGAAGGCAACGGTGCGGGTGTCTACCGCAGCCGAGTTGACCGCTGCGCTGGCTGCCGCCCGGCCTGGTGCTTCGATCGCCCTCGCGGCCGGCGTCTACTCGGGCGGATTTGTCGCCACCCGCAGTGGCACTGCGAGGAAGCCGATCTACCTGTGTGGCACCCGCACCGCCGTCCTCGACACCGGCTCGATCAAAGGCCAGTACGGCCTGCACCTGAACGGCGCTTCATGGTGGAGGGTAGCTGGATTCACGGTTCGCCATGCGCAAAAAGGGATCATGCTGGACGGTGCGACCGGGGTTGGCCTGCAGGACCTGCTGGTGGAGGAAATCGGTGATGAGGCAGTGCATCTGCGCCGCAACAGCACGAGAAACGTCGTCCGTGGCCTGACCATCGGCCGGACCGGGCTACGCAAACCGAAATTCGGCGAAGGCGTCTACATCGGCACTGCGGAGAGCAACTGGTGCGAGATCACCAGCTGCGCCCAGGACCACAGCGACGGAAACTTCGTTCTGGACAACCAGTTTTCCGAGACGTCGGCGGAAGCGGTGGACATCAAGGAAGGCACCAGTAGCGGCGTGGTGGCCGGAAATCACTTCGATGGCGCCGGCATCACCGGAGCCGATTCCTGGGTGGATGTGAAGGGCAACGGCTGGCTGATCGTCGGCAATCGGGGCACTCGGGCGCCGGCGGACGGCTATCAGGTACATGAGATCGTCGATAGCTTCGGATATCGAAACCTCTTCAGTGGCAATGTTTCTGTGGTGGACGCCGCTGGATTCGCGATCAGGGTCACCAAGACTCGGAGCGGGAACGTGGTGCGCTGCAACAACCAGGAGACCGGCGCGGCGGAGGGCCTGACCAACATCGATTGCTCGTAGCCGGACGAGGACCAGAAGGCGAGACCGGGCCGGCGCGGTTCGGCCGGGGCCGTGGGGATGGATCGTCGGCCGGGAACAGAAACGACTGGCTTGATTACGCTGACGGAATCTGATGGACCGGACGGGTGACATTCCGTCGGTCCGTCCGCGTCACTGACCTGGGCCATGTCGGGGGTCGCCTAACCTGCCGAAAATGCAGCCGGAACAGCATGGTCAGCGGGGATGGTGGGAGAAGTCCGTGAGGGTGAGCCGGGCGGCAGTGCCGGATGCGTTGGCGGTAGCCGGGCTGGCCCTAGGAGCTGGCTCGATCGTCGCGAATGAGCCGATCATCGGTGCCTGCGGCGCGGTCGTCGGGGTGGGCGTTGGGTTCATTCAGCGACGGCGGGCGCGGCTGCACCGCGACCACGTCGAAGGGTTGCGCAAACGCCTGCGCACGCAGCGGAAGGACGCCGAGAAGGTCGCGGCGCAGCTGCGGCAAACCGTGAGCTCATTGCAGACCGACCTGTGGCAGTACCGGATGGTGGCACTCGCCACCCCGGCGTTCGGCATCGCGTTGGCGGCCGCGGCCGCGACCGCGCTGGACAGCACCGCGCCCGGAAACCCGTCGGCCGGGGAAGAACGACCGGGCCAGGTCGCGCAGGCAAGCTGAGTCGGTCGCAGGTTCCGGCGGCCACTGGTCGACTGGCCGGTCGACTGGCCGGTCGACGTCGGCTACTTGTCGACGTCGCCGACGACGAAGAAGGTCGAACCGAGAATCGCGACCATGTCCGAGATCAGGCACCCCGGCAGCAGGCGGCTGAGTACCTGCACGTTGCTGAACGACGCCGAGCGCAGCTTCAGTCGCCATGGCACCTTGTCGCCTCGAGACACCAAGTAGTACCCGTTCAGGCCGAGCGGGTTCTCCGTCCATCGATAGATCTGCCCCTCGGGAACTCGCAGGACCTTCGGCAGCCGAACGTTGATCGGTCCCGGCGGGAGCGAGCGCAACCGGTCCACGCAGGCTTCGATCAGGTCGAGGCTGACGTGTACCTGTTCCATCAAGACCTCGAACCGGGCCAGGCAGTCACCTTCGGTTCGGGTCACCACCCGACCTGGCCCCCCGGGCGTGAACAACTCGCCGTAGGCCAGGTACGGCTCGTCTCGGCGCAGGTCCATGTCCAGCCCGCTGGCTCTAGCGACCGGCCCGCTCACTCCGTAGGCGGCGGCGGTCGGCCGGTCGAGCACCCCGACACCACGGGTCCGGGCCTGCAGGATCTCGTTGCCGATGATCAGCGATTCCAGTCGAGGCAACCGTTGCCGCACCAGCGCGACGCTGTCGAGCACCCGGTTCAGCCAGCCGGCCGGTAGGTCCTCCTTCAAACCGCCGACCCGGTTGAACATGTAATGGATCCGGCCGCCAGAGACCTCCTCCAATACTGCCTGTAGATCTTCGCGCTCGGTGAAGGCATAGAAGACCGGGGTGATCGCGCCGAGTTCCAGCGGATAGGAACCGAGGAACATCAGGTGGTTGAGCACCCGGTTCAACTCGGCCAGCAGGGTGCGGGCCCAGATCGCCCGCTCCGGAACCTCCATCCCGAGCATCTCCTCGGCCGCCAGCACCACGCCGAGTTCGTTGGCGAAGGCGGACAGCCAGTCGTGCCGGTTGGCCAGCACGATGATCTGCCGGTAGTCGCGGACCTCGAAAAGCTTCTCCGCGCCGCGGTGCATGTACCCGACGATCGGCTCGGCGCTCAGGATGCGCTCGCCGTCCACCACGATCCGCAATCGCAGGACGCCGTGCGTGGCCGGGTGCTGCGGACCGATGTTGAGCACCATGTCGGACGTCGCCAGCCCGCCGGCGCCGAGCCCTACCGTCAAGGAGCGGGTGTCGGACGAACTTGGGCCGGACGTCGGATTCACATGCCGAGTCTGCCATGCGGCTGTGAAATGCTGCGGAGATGATGGCCGAGCAGCCGCACGAACCCGAGCAGCCGCACCAAGCCGAGCCTGCACATCGGGGTGAGGACGACGTGTTCGACCCGTCCGGCATCGAGTGGACCTCGGTTTCTCCCGGCCTGGCCGCGGTGCGCCGGACGATCCTGATAGTGCAGCTGGCGGTGGTGGCCGTGGCGCTGCTCGTCGCGGCCCTGGTGATCGGCTGGTTCTGGCTCTGGGTGGCGCTGCTGATTCCAATCCTGGCAGCCGCTTTCGGCTGGAGCACGATCGGTCGTCAGGTCGCCGCCTGGGGGTATGCCGAACGCGCCGACGACCTGCTGATCAAGCGCGGGCTGATGTTCCGCGAGCTGGTCGTCGTCCCCTACGGTCGGATGCAGTTCGTCGATGTGCAGGCCGGCCCCCTGGAGCGGGCCTTCGACGTGGCGCAGGTGCAGTTGCACACCGCGTCGGCCGGGTCGGACGCCCGGATTCCTGGGCTGAACGCCGTCGAGGCGGCCCGACTGCGCGATCGGCTCGCTTCCCGCGGCCAGGCCAAGCTGGCCGGTCTATGACCGAAACCGTGCTCGGTGCCCGGCTGGCCGACGGCGAGTGGCACCGGATGCATCCGCTGACTCCAGTGGTTCGTTCCTGGCGGGTACTGATCGTCGTGCTGGTCTTCATCGTCCAGGGTTGGGGTGACAACTTCGCCCGCGGAGAGGGCGTGCCCGAACTGCACCGCCCGGACGTCGCCGGCCGGGTGCTGGCCGGTGGCGGCGCGATCGTGTTGCTCGTGGTAGCGATCGGCGTCGGTTTCATCGTGCTGTCCTGGCGGACCACCCGGTTCCGAGTCGCCGACGAGGCCCTGGAACTGCACACCGGCATCCTGTTCCGGCAGCATCGACGGGCTCGACTCGACCGGGTGCAGACCGTGGACGTCGTCCAGCCCTTCATCGCCCGGCTGGCCGGTTTGGCCCGACTCACCCTCGAGGTGGCCGGGGGCAGCGGTTCCAGCGTGAGCTTGTCGTACCTGCGCGAGGAGCAGGCACTCGGACTGCGTAACCACCTCCTGGCCGAGGCGGCCGGAGTGCACTACGAGGGAGCCGAGGCGCCGGAAGCGCCCGAGCACGCCGCCCTGGACGTCCCGGTCGGCCGGTTGATCGGCTCGCTGATCCTGAGCGGTCCGGCGATCGGTTTCGTGATCGGCGTCATCGGTCTGGTCGGAGTCTCGGTGATCATTGGTGACGTCGGCCCGATTCTTGGGGTGTTCCCAACCGTGGTCGGTGTGGCCGGGATGCTCTGGGGCCGGTTCAACGGTGGATTCGCGTTCCGGGTGGCGACGTCCCCGGACGGGTTGCGGTTGCGGCACGGTTTGCTGGAACAGCGCACCCAAACCGTTCCACCGGGCCGGGTCCAGGCGGTCCGGCTGAGCCAGGGACTGCTCTGGCGCCAGGCCGACTGGTGGCAGGTGCAGGTGAACATCGCGGGGTACTCCGGCGGTGGTACCGACCAGGAAAACGAGTCCGGCAACATCCTGCTGCCGGTGGCCTCACGGTACGACGCGATCACCGTCCTCGCCCTGGTGTTGCCCGATCTCGGCGTGCGCGAACCGGAGAACCCGTGGGACGTGATCCACGCCGGGCTGACCGGATCCGGCCCGGAGAACGGCTACCTGGTGGCGCCGCGGCGTTCGCGCTGGGTCGACCCGATCGGCTGGCGGCGGTCCGGGGTGCGGGTCACCGACCAGGCGCTGCTGATCCGGCGCGGCGTGCTCGGCCGGTCGCTGGACGTCGTCCCGCATGCTCGAACCCAGAGCCTCGGCGTCACCCAGGGCCCGATGCAGCGCAAGCTGGACATCGCTTCCTTCGCCCTGCACTCCACCCCGGGCCCGGTCAACCCGGTGGCCGCCCACCTGGATGCCGGTGCTGCGGCCCGGTTGCTGGCGGAACAATCGGTGCGGGCCGAGAGCGCCCGGAACACCTCTGGCCCGGAGCGCTGGATGGCCGTCGATTGAGGGCTAACAAAGCTTTTGCAGCAGCCAACTGAAACCGCCGAGGCCGCCGCGATCCAGTAGCTCGGCGTTGCGCACCCCCAGCCGACGCAGGGCGTCGTGCTGGGTGGTCAGTTCGGACGTCGAGGCGCCGGCCGCCAGCCCGGCGGCGGCCACCGCATCGATCGCGACATGGGCGGTCAAGTCCATCGACCCGTCCGGTCGCGGTGGCAGCGCCCGGCCGGCGCGGAAACCGGTCAGGCTGCCCAGCGCAGGTCGGGCGGGGTGCAGATGGGCGTAGTCGACGGCGAGCAGCGCGCGGGCGCCGGCCGTCACGGATCGCCCGACCAGGGCGGCCCAGAACCGGTCGCGGGAGGCGCCCACCTCCACCCGGTCGGCGGCCTCGAGCGGCCACCAGCGCTCGCACCAGGCGCGGTCTGCCGCCGTGGCGGGTTCGCCGAGCGCCTCCCGACCGGTCGCCGGATCGACCAGCACCTCCCGGAGCACGCCGTCGTCGTCCGGTTCGAGGATCGGGCAGGGGACGACGTCCAACAGCTCCCAGGCAATCACCAGCGCACCGGCCAGAACCCGATCGGGTAACCCGGCCAGCCCACTCGACCAGCCGACGGCGGGAGTCAGGCTCGGTGGCCGGGGGACGACATCCACCCCCCAGAGCTGGAGGGCGGTGCCTCTCGGCCCCGGATCGGCGGCCAGCGCGGTCAGCAGCTCACCGCGGCCGGCTCCGACGTCCACGATCGCGGTGCAACGGTGTTCGGCGGCGAGCTTGTGCAGGGCGGGAACCAGTTCCGGCGCCGCCGCGTGGGCCGCCGTGCGGAAGTGCCCGGCCGGCCCTTCAGGTCGACGATAGAACCCGGATGGCCCGTAAAGCGCCTGTTCCCAAGCGGTTTCCCAGCGGAGCACGGCTATTCGGGACGGCGCAAGACCAACGCGACGTCGGTCACCGCGAAGAGGAAGTGCCCTTCGGCCGCGAGTGCCGCCAGCCCTTCGACCCAGCCGGCGGCCTTGGTCGCCAGCTCTGGATCATCCTTGGTGGCGGCCAGCACCCCCATCGCGACCTTCCAGCCGACCGAGCCCTTGTCGAACCGCCGGTGACAGTCGGCCCAGGTTTCGGCGGTGACCAGCTCGAAGGGCGAGTTCAGGGCGAGACCGAGCAGCTTGCGCCCCATGAAGCCGTCGGCGCGCTCGGCCCAGCTCGGGACCGTTGACACAAACCGGTCTACCAGGATGCGGGTCAGGGTGTCGTCGCCGCTGGCGAACAACGCCGTGTCCCAGTCGCTGTGGGCGAGCACCAACAGCCCGCCGGGCCGCAGCACCCGATGGCACTCGAGCAGGTGGCCGGGCGGGTCGGCGAGGTGCTCGGCGACATTGAGCGAGATCACCCGGTCGAGCACCTGATCGGCGAAGGGCAGCGATTGGTCCAGATCGGCGATCACGGACCGGACCCGGGCATCGTGAAGCACATCGTCGTCCAGGGATGATGCGGCGTCCACCGCGTGCACCCGGACCGGCTCGGTAGCGGCAGCCAGCAACGCGCGCACCGTTCGCCCCGGGCCGGTGGCGAGATCCGCTACCTGCAACCCGGGTCGATCGAGCGCGACCAGCTCTGCGATCCGTTCATGTCGACCCACGCTCGTCAGGGTAGTCAGGTCAACCGACAATTCGGCGGCGGCCCGGCGTCCGGCGCGGATCCACCCCAGATCCGGGTCCGGATTCAGCCAGGATCGCCGCTGCGGCGGAGGTGGAATCCCGGACCAGGGATCCGGGTTGTCACGGTCGTGAATGAGCAGATCCACGACCCGGTGATCCAGGACGACGAGACCCGCAACGACCAGAACGACCATGACGCCTACCAGCAGGCTCGGGCGCTGCTGCTGGAACGCCGCCCGGTCGAGGCCGCAGCGATCGCCGCGCCGCTGGAGCGGCGGGAGCAGATTCCGGAGGCGTTCCTGGAACTGCTGGCCCAGGCGTATTTCGCGTCCGCCCAGCTCGGCAATGCCGAGCGGGTGCTGCGTCGGCTGGTGGCTCAGTCGCCGGCCAATGGCTGGGCGCACCGCGCGCTGGCCCGCACCTTGGAGCGGCGCAGCGCCGGTGCCGAGGCGACCCGGTATCACCGGCTCGCCGACGGCTTCGGCGTCGCCTGAGCCCTCCCAAGCCAGTGGTCAGCACCGGGACGGCTCGGTTCGGGCTTAGCCTGCTGGGATGTCAGCGATGAAGGCCAGACCGGAGCAACGACCGGGTCGGCTCGGGGTCGGGGTGATCGGGGCCGGCCGGGTCGGCGCGGTGCTCGCCTCCGCGCTGCGGGCGGCCGGCCATGCGGTGGTCGGGGCCAGCGCGGTTTCCCGGGAGAGCCTGGACCGGGTGGACGCGCTGCTCCCGGGCGTCCCGGTGCTGGAGAT
>DATINJ010000280.1:0-22840 GCA_035474375.1 Kineosporiaceae bacterium
CGGGCGGTCAGGTGAGTCCGCGCGGCGCGGCAAGCTCGCAACAACCATCTGGATCACCTGGTCGTAGGTCACGTCGAGATCGATCTGCAGTCCGAAACCGCCTTCGGCCTCGATCGAGGCGAACCCATGAGCGACGGCGCGCAGTCGGCGGACCGCATGGATGGCGTTGTCGTCCGACAGGCCGTAGCCACCGAGCACGGCGAGCAGCAGATTGAGCAAGCGAGTTCCGGTGGCTGCCAGGGCCGGGTGATGCAATGGGTCCACCGGCATCGCCGCGTAGCGAGCGGGATGCGCCACGACGTAGCCGCGATATTCGCGCATCAGTGCGGCGACAGCGTCGTCCTGACTGCGGCCGATCGCGGCGGCGGTGAACCGATCGGTCATTTCCGCGATCACTCGGGCCGCCACGAGCAGTCGCAGGTCGGCGAGACCGCCGATGTGCTTGTACAGCGAAGGTGCGGCAACGCCGGTGCGAGCTGCGACAGCCGCGAGGGTGAGGGCGGCCAGTCCCTCGCTGTCGATGATCTCCAGAGCGGCGTCGACGACCGTCTCGGTGGTCAAGCCCGCTCTAGGCATGAACTGGCCCGAGGCCCGTGCGCGCCGTTTGGTTACGAGGCATAGCCAGAAAGCTATGCCTCGTAGCCTCAGCGGTCAAGTGTTATCTCAGGCGCGAATGCGAAGGCCCTTCGGGGTTGCCCGGAAGCCGGCCGCTTCGAGTGCAGCGGCCAGGGGAGCGTCTCCGACCAGCACGCCGGTGCCGTCCGTGCGTTCCACTGTGAGCCGGCCGAGCGCGCCTTCTCGAACGGCGAGAGCGAGGGCGTCGGCGGCAGCTCGGAGAAGTTCCGGTTCCTCGGTCCAGGACAGCAGCGATCGGCCGCCGCGTTCGACGTACAACGCCAGGACGCCGTCCACCAGCACCACCAGTCCGCCGGCCTTACGCCCGGGCCGATGACCGGGGGAGTCGCCTTCGCGAGCCGGCCAGGGTAGGGCGGCGCCGTACGGGTTGGCCGGGTCCGCGGCCGCCAGCACCACGGTCCGCAGACCACCATCGGAGGCAGACTCGGGGGAGCCCGGGTACGGGCTGTCGCCGAGCGGCCGAGCCTGAGCCCGTAGTCGGTCGACGGCCCCGGTGGAGGCGAATTGGGACGCGCCCAGCCCTTCGACGAAGTACCCTCGCCGGACCCGACCGGCGTCCTCGAATCCGGAGAGCACCCGGTAGGCAGCGGCGAACCCGCCGGTTACCCGCTCGGCCATTACCGCCCCCCGGGTCACCACCCCGTGCCGCTCCAGCAACACCTCGGCCAAGGCGTGAGCCCTTGCGGTACTGTCGGTTTCGCGCTCAGGCAGCAGCGACCAGCGGCCGGCCGCGACCGGCGGCCCGGTACGGCTGGGCATCGTCGGCCGGCCACCACCCGCACGGGCGGCACGCAGGGCTCCGTACCGCCCGCCGCCGTACTTGGCTCGCGGTGGCGTGGCTTTCGTCCGGTGCGTGGTCCGGCCGCCGGCCAGTCGAGAGCGCAGCGCCGCCAGCGTGTCGTTACTGATCAACCCGGCCCAGACGAGATCCCAAAGGGCAGCGACGAGCTCGGCGTCGTCCGGGCCGCCGACCGCATCACTGAGGGTCCGGAAGAAGTAGGCTCCACCACCGGTCAGCGATTGCAGAATCTTCAGGTGCAACTCGTCCGGCTCGAATTCGGGTTCCGGATCGGCCAGGGTCAGCGGTGCCAGGTCTGCCGGATGCAGGGCGACCCAGCCATCGTCGCCGGGCAAGCTGCCGTGACCCGACCAGAGCACCTCACCGGCCGCCGTCAACTCGTCGAGCAGTGCCGGGGTGTACCCGGGAACTCGGCTCGGGATTACCAGCGTCTCCAGCGCGCTGGCGGGCAGCCAGGTGCCGGCCAGTTGCTCGACCACCCGCAGCACGCCCTCGACACCGCGGGCCCGGCCGCCGACGCCCTGCCAGCCAGGCAGGAATCGGGCTAGGTCGACGGCCGGTACCGGTTCTACCTCGGCCCGCAGTGCCGCCAGCGAACGGCGGCGCAGCGTGCGCAGCACCTCGGAGTCGCAGTAGTCGAGGCCGCCGGGATTCAGCCCGCCGCCGCTTTCCAGGGGCCGCAACTCGCCCTGAACCAGCCGCCCCGCCCCGACGAGTCGACGCAGTCCGTCGATCACGACGGCAGTGCCAAGGCCCAGTCGGGCGGCCAACTCGGTATGGGTGAACGGGCCATGACTGCGGGCGTAGCGGGCCAGCAGGTCACCGAGCGGATCTGATACCGGCTCGGTGAATACCTCGGCAACTCCGACCGGCAGGGCAGTGCCGAGCGCATCGCGCAGCCGGCCGGCATCCTCCACCGCGGCCCAACGGTCTTCGCCCGCAACTCGGACCCGGATCAGCCGACGCTGCCCCTCCAACTCGCTGAGCCACCTCGCGACCTCGGTCGGCTCCACCGTCGGTACCTCGGCGAGAGCCGAATCCAGTTCTGGGACAAGGGTGTTCGGGTCATCGTTCGACTCCGGAGCGGCGTCCGGATCGGCTACCGATCGAGGTTCCGGCACCGGGTCGGCGATCACCGGATCGGTGACCACGGTGGCGGTTCGGGCGATCACCTCGGCGGTGGAGAGCGGACCGATCATGCGGACCAGGTCGGCCACCTGCTCCTGGGTGCGAGCGCGTCGCAGCGGAGCCAGCCGTTGCAGCTCTCGCTCGGTCCGCAGGAGGGCCGCCGGGTCGAGCAGGTCGCGCAGCGAAGCGCCCTCCCCCCGGCCGAGCAACTCGGCCAGCAATTGCGGGTCGAGCGACAAGGCCGCCGCTCGGCGCTCGGCCAGCGGCGAATCACCCTCGTACAGGAACTGTGCGACGTAGCCGAACAGCAGGCTGCGAGCGAACGGTGATGGCGTCACCGTGGTCACCTCGAGCACTCGCACGCTTCGAGATCGGATGTCGCGCATCAGGGTGGCCAACCCGGGGACATCGAACACGTCCTGCAGACATTCGCGTAGCGTCTCCAGCACGATCGGGAAACTGCCGTATTTACTGGCCACTTCGAGCAACTGGGCGGCGCGCTGGCGTTGCTGCCAGAGCGGCTGGCGCTGACCCGGCTTGCGCCTCGGCAGCAGCAGTGCCCGAGCCGCGCACTCCCGGAACCGGGACGCGAAGAGTGCGGAACCCCCGAGCTCGGTAGTCACGATCTCTTCGACGTCATCCGGCTCCAGGACGATCAGGTCGCCGATGTCCGGTGCCGACCCGTCGTCCGTCTCGACATCCGGCAGTCGCAGCACGATCCCGTCGTCGCCGTGGGCGGCCTGCACCTCGACGCCGAACCGTTCCCGGAATCGGGCCGCCAAGGCCAGTGCCCACGGTGCATGGACCTGACCGCCGAAGGGGGAGTGCACGATCACTCGCCAGTCTCCGAGCTCATCGCGGAACCGCTCAACGACGATGGTTCGATCGTCCGGCAGGTGCCCAGTTGCCTCCTTCTGCTCGGTCAGGTACTGGATCAGGTTGTCGGTTGCCCACTCGTCCAGGCCGGCGACCCGGACTCGTTCGCGCGCCGATTCGGCATCCAGTCGGCCCACCTCACGGACGAAGGCACCGAGTGCGCGGCCGAGTTCGGCAGGGCGGCCCTGGGCGTCGCCCTTCCAGAACGGCAGCCGACCCGGTTGACCTGGAGCCGGGGTGACCAGCACCCGATCGTGGGTGATGTCCTCGATCCGCCAGGACGACGAGCCCAGGGTGAACACGTCGCCCACCCGGGACTCGTAGACCATCTCTTCATCCAGCTCACCGACCCGGCGCCCGGCGCCCTTGCGGGCTTCGTTTGCTCCGGCCAGGAAGACACCGAAAAGACCCCGGTCGGGGATCGTGCCCCCGCTGGTGACGGCGAGCCGCTGGGCTCCCGGTCGGCCGGTCAACACACCGGTGTGCCGGTCCCAGACCAGAC
This sequence comes from Kineosporiaceae bacterium, assembly GCA_035474375.1. Taxonomy (GTDB): domain Bacteria; phylum Actinomycetota; class Actinomycetes; order Actinomycetales; family Kineosporiaceae; genus JANNPJ01. The sequence continues at coordinate 3,942 of DATINJ010000280.1, forward strand.
GCGGGCGTAACTCGGCGAACTCGTCGCTCGGGTAGCGGCCGGCCAGCATGTCGAGAACCGATTCGAGCACGCCGCGGGTCAACCCGGCGAACGGTGCCGACCTACGGACCAGTGCCTCGACGTCGTCCACCGCCCAGGGGTCCATCGCGACCATCGCGACGATCTGCTGAGCCAGCACGTCGAGCGGGCTGGCTGGAACCGCGAGTTGCTCGATCGCACCGGAGCGCATCCGCTCGACCACCACCGCGGTCTGCACGAGATCGCCGCGGAACTTCGGAAACAGCACCCCCCGCGAGACGGCGCCGACCTGGTGCCCGGCTCGACCGACCCGCTGCAGACCGCTGGCCACGCTCGGCGGTGACTCGACCTGGACCACCAGATCCACCGCGCCCATGTCGATTCCCAGCTCCAGGCTGGACGTGGCCACCACCGCGGGCAGCCGCCCAGCCTTGAGCTCGCCCTCGATGATCGCCCGCTGCTCCTTGCTGACCGAGCCGTGATGCGCTCGGGCCAGCACCGCGGCTGCCCCGACCGAGGCACCGGACTGGGCCATCACCTGGGCCGGCGTCAGAGTGCCGTGGTCAGGAAGCTCAGGATCGCCCGGTTCGGCCGTGCGCTCGGCCCAGATCTCGTTGAGCCGGGCGGTCAGCCGTTCGGCCAGCCGCCGGGAATTGGCGAAGACCAGCGTCGAGCGGTGGGCGGCGATCAAGTCGACCACCCGCTCCTCGACGTGTGGCCAGATCGACGGCCGGTGCGGGGCCCCTGCCGCGGCTCCGGTCAGGTCGTCCGGCTCTACGGCCGAGCCGGTGTTCCCGCTCGCCAGAGCGTCGAGCTCGGCCAGGTCGGGTACCGGGACGATGACCCGAAGGTCGAACTCTTTGGTGGACGGTGGCTGGACGACGTCCACCCGGGCACCGCCGCCGAGCCAGCGAGCGACCTCGTCTACTGGCCGGACGGTGGCCGACAGGCCCACCCGCTGAGCGGGTTTGTCCAGCAGCGCGTCCAGCCGTTCCAGGGAGAGCGCCAGATGAGCACCGCGCTTGGAACCGGCGACCGCGTGCACCTCATCGATGATCACCGTCTCAACCCCGACCAACATCTCCCGGGCGCGCGAGGTGAGCAAGAGGAACAGCGACTCCGGGGTGGTGATCAGAACATCCGGCGGGGTTCGGGAGAACGCCCGGCGCTCGTCCGCCGGGGTGTCGCCGGAACGCAGGCTGACCCGGACCTCGGGTACCGGCAGGTCGAGCCGACCGGCGGCCTGCCGGATGCCCGCCAGCGGCGAGCGCAGGTTGCGCTCGACGTCGACCGCAAGAGCCTTCAGCGGTGAGACATACAGCACTCGGCAGCGATGTGCCTCGTCTGGTGGGGGCGGAGCCGAGGCCAGCCGATCGAGCGCCCAGAGGAAGGCCGCGAGGGTCTTGCCCGATCCGGTCGGGGCCACGACCAGGGCATGCCGACCGTCGCTGACCGCGCGCCACGCCCCGATCTGGGCGGGGGTGGGCGCATCGAAAGCCCCGGTGAACCACGCTCGGGTGGCCGGGGAGAACCGTTGCAGGACGTCATCCGCCATGCCTGCGATCCTCACACGGACCACCGACAGTTTGGGTTCGGGTGCGGGACACCGCGAACTCGAAGGCGAAGACCCTCCCAGCGATGACATGCTCTGTCGGTGCGTATCAGCGAATTCTGGGAACTGGTGGACGGCGAGTTCGGCCGGGCTCACGGCCGAAGCCTGGCCCATGACCACGTCCTTTTCCGGCTCGGCAACCGAACCGCGGAGCAGGCACTGGGCGACGGTGAGGACGCCCGTGAGGTCTGGTTCGCGCTCTGTGACGCGCTCGACGTGCCGGAGTCTCGTCGGTGGGGGCAAGAGCAGCAGACTGCTCGGCGCAAGGCCCGATGACGAACTCATCGGCGACTCCGATCGCCCCCGACGACGTCCTGATCCGGGCCAAGGGGCTGACCAAGCGGTTCGGTGAGTTCGTCGCCGTGGACGGGATCGAGATCGAGATCCGGCGTGGTGAGGCATTCGGCTTTCTCGGCCCGAACGGCGCCGGCAAGTCCTCCACGATGCGCATGATCGGCTGTGTGTCGCCGCTGACCGGTGGCGAGCTGAGCGTGTTCGGGCTCGATCCGATGGCCGACGGCCCGGCGATTCGGGCCCGGCTCGGGGTGGTCCCGCAGCAGGACTCGCTGGACAGCGAGCTCACCGTCCGGGAGAACCTGATCACCTACGGGCGGTACTTCGGCCTGGCTCGGGCAGAGATCGCGAAGCGGGCGGACGAGTTGCTGAAATTCGCCCAACTCACCGATCGCGCCGACAGCCCGGTCGAGCCGCTGAGCGGCGGGATGAAGCGCCGGCTCACCATTGCCCGCGCCCTGGTCAACGCACCGGAGATCCTGCTGCTGGACGAGCCGACCACCGGCCTCGATCCGCAGGCCAGGCACGTGCTCTGGGACCGCCTGTTCCGGCTCAAGCGGCAAGGCGTCACGCTCGTCCTGACCACGCACTACATGGACGAGGCGGAGCAACTCTGCGACCGGCTGGTGGTGATGGACGGCGGGAAGATCGTCGCTGAGGGATCGCCACGCGGGCTGATCGCGGAGCACTCGACCCGCGAAGTGGTCGAGGTCCGCTACGACGAGCCGGACCAGTCGCAGGCGCGGGACATGCTGGAGTTGGGGGCGCTCGCCGAGCGGATCGAGGAACTTCCGGATCGGCTGCTGATCTACACCGATGACGGTGACGCGGTGGCCCGGCTGATCGAAGCCGGGCCGTTGCCGCCGCTGTCGTTGCTGGTCCGGCGCAGCACATTGGAAGACGTCTTCCTGCATCTGACCGGTCGCCGGTTGATCGACTGATGGAGGTCGAACGGGGGATGAGAGGGATGGCGCCAGACCAACGGACAGCGGAAGGCCTAGCCGGGTTGCGCCGGATGCGCTGGCGTTCGGCCTTCGAGTTCTGGCTCTCCAGCTACCGCCGGGTCTGGCGGGCGTCGATCTTCTCCGGCTTTCTGTCCCCGCTGCTGTACCTCGGATCGCTGGGCTTCGGACTCGGCAGTCTGGTGGACGACGGCGGCACGGGTCGGATCAACGGGGCCAGTTACCTGGCGTTCGTGGCCCCGGGGATCCTCGCCGCGAACGCCATGCAAACAGCGTTCAGCGAGGCCACCTACCCCGTGCTCCAGGGGACGACGTGGGGTCGGCAGTACCACGCGCAGCTCGCCTCGCCCTTGACGACGACGGACGTGTTCGCCGGTCACCTGGCGTTCGTCGGGTTCCGGGTCGTCCTGGGGGCGACGGCATTCCTGACGATCGGCTCGCTGCTCGGCGGCTTCGCCTCGGCTTGGGCGATCCTGGCGCTGCCGGTGGCGGTGCTGTGCGGTCTCGCCTACGCCGGCCCGGTGATGGCCTTCGCCGTGATCCAGGAGAGCGATTCGGGCTTCCCGCTGCTCTACCGCTTCGCGATGGTGCCGATGTTCCTCTTCGCCGGCACCTTCTTCCCGCTCGACCAGCTTCCGATCGGGCTGCAGGCGGTCGCCTGGCTGACGCCGGTCTGGCACGGCACCTCGCTGTGCCGGGACCTGGCCCTGGGGTCGGCCGGATTGCTGAGCTCGCTCGGCCATCTGGCGTACTTGGCGGCCTGGATCGTCGCCGGGGTAGTGCTCGGCGCCCGCGCCTACCGAGCGAAGCTCGGCTCATGAGCCAGAAGCGGCGCGGCAGCGTGCCCCGGCGGATCGAGGGCTCATGACGGACACGTCGGCCAAGCTTCGGGCCGGTCTGGCGGCAGTGCCCTACCCGGTCGGGTTCCGGGCCGCCAGGATGCTGGTGGAGCGCAATGCCCGGGCGTCCCGGCACAGCCTGCTCGTCATCCTCAGCGGATTCTTCGAACCAGTGTTCTTCCTGTTCTCGCTCGGGATCGGGATCGGCGCGCTGGTCGGTGACGTTGAGTTCGCGGGCCGATCGGTGAGCTACCAGGAGTTCGTCGCGCCCGCGCTGCTGGCGGCGTCCGCCATGAATGGCGCCATCCTGGATTCGACTTTCAACGTGTTCTGGAAGCTCAAGTACGCGCGACTCTACGATTCCGTGCTGGCGACGCCGCTACGCGCGCAGTCGATCGCGATCGCCGAGGTCTCCTGGTCGCTGTTGCGAGGAGCCGGTTACGCGACCGCGTTCCTCTTGGTGCTGCTGATCGCGGGCTATATCGCGTCCTGGTGGGCGCTGCTCGCGCTGCCGGCCGCGTTGCTGATCGGCCTGGCCTTCGCGGGTGCCGGGATGGCCGCCACCACGTTCATGCGTTCCTGGCAGGACTTCGACCTGGTCCAGCTCGTGCAGCTGCCGATGTTCCTGTTTTCGGCGACCTTCTACCCGGTATCGACCTACCCCGAGGCGTTCCAGGTCGTGGTCAAGCTGACGCCGCTCTATCACGCGGTGGCGTTGGAGCGGGACCTGCTGCTCGGCTCGGTGGGCCCGGGCGTGCTGGTGCACATCGCCTACCTGCTGGCCCTTGGCACGGTCGGGATGCTGATCGCCGGCCGCCGACTGGAGCGGCTGCTGCTGTCCTGAGTGGACTCGATCTGAGCGGACGCTCTGATCGGCCGGTCAGCGCGGGAGGCCGAACAGTGGGTTCGTTCAGCGATCCGCGGTCAGTGGGTCGCTAGTGGCGGAACCAGGCCGGTCAGGCCCATCCGTTCAGCCAGCACGCGCGGGCTGACCCCGGTGCTGTTCACGGTGTCGAGGTCGGCCCCGGCGGCGAGCAGCGCGGCCGAGGTGGAGACATCGCCATGAGCTGTGAAGATCGCTCGCCACAGCGGGGTGTTGCCCCAGCGATCGGCGGCCTGAACGTCGGCCCCGGCCGCGAGGAGGAGCCCGACCACGGGAGGATGCTGCTCCTGAGCCGCGAAGTGCAACGGGGTGAACCCGACGTTGTCGGCCCCTCCCGGGTCCGCGCCTTCGGCCAACAATCGCTTCACCTCTTCGGTGTCGCCGTTCGCGGCTGCGTAGTGGATCGCGGAGCGCCCGAACTCGTCGTGCTCGCGGAGTACATCGACCATACGGTCATTCTGCTCTAGTCGACACGACCCCGACGACCACACCATGGCCGCCCAGGGCGGTAACAATGGTCCTGGCGGTGAAGACAGCGAAGTCGTCCGGGCGTGTCGCTCGGCATCGAACAGATGTTCGGATAGCCTCTGGCGTGTTCCTGCGGCTCTCGGGCAATGGCGATCGTTGAGTCCACAGGCCACTCGAACGCCTGGTCATCCACAGATGCTCGGGTTCCGCGCAAACTGTCGGTGGGTCGCTCTAGCGTCACCTCCGACGACATAGACACCGGTCCAGGCGTACAGCCTCCGAGGCCGGCCGACCCTGAGGTGAAAAAATGCCCGCTCCCGCAGACCGCGAAAAGGCGCTGGACACCGCGCTCGCCCAGATCGACCGCCAGTTCGGCAAGGGCTCGGTGATGCGTCTCGGTGACGACACCCGGCCGCCGATCGAGGTAATCCCGACCGGCTCGATCGCGCTGGACATCGCCCTCGGCATCGGGGGGTTGCCCCGCGGCCGCGTGGTGGAGATCTACGGCCCGGAATCCTCGGGTAAGACGACGGTCGCCCTGCACGCCGTCGCGAGCGCGCAGAAGGCCGGCGGAATCGCCGCCTTCATCGACGCTGAGCACGCGCTCGACCCTGACTACGCGAAGAAGCTGGGCGTCGACACCGACGCCCTCCTGGTCTCCCAGCCCGACACGGGTGAGCAGGCGCTGGAGATCGCTGACATGCTGATCCGTTCCGGCGCGCTGGACATCATCGTGATCGACTCGGTGGCGGCCCTGGTGCCGAAGGCCGAGATCGAGGGCGAGATGGGCGACAGCCACGTCGGCCTGCAGGCCCGGCTGATGTCGCAGGCGCTGCGAAAGATCACCGGTGCGCTGAACAATTCGGGCACTACCGCGATCTTCATCAACCAGTTGCGAGAGAAGATCGGTGTGATGTTCGGCTCCCCGGAGACCACCACCGGCGGAAAGGCGCTGAAGTTCTACGCCTCGGTGCGGCTGGACGTCCGCCGGATCGAGACCCTCAAGGACGGAACCGACGCGATCGGCAACCGGACCCGAGTCAAGGTCGTGAAGAACAAGGTCAGCCCGCCGTTCAAGCAGGCCGAGTTCGACATCATCTACGGGCAGGGGATCTCCCGTGAGGGCGGCCTGATCGACATGGGAGTCGAGCACGCGCTCGTCCGCAAGTCCGGTGCCTGGTACACGTACGAAGGCGATCAGCTCGGCCAGGGTAAAGAGAACGCGCGGTCGTTCCTTCGGGACAACCCCGATCTGGCCAATGAGCTGGAGAAGAAGATCAAGGAGAAGCTTGGCGTGGGCGCGAAGTTGGACACCCCCGCCGAGGCTCCGGTCGAGTTCTGATCTCTGCACGGTCTGAACGATGACCATTAGCCGGCGCCGATCCCGGGGTGTCCTGGAGGGGTCCGCCCCGGGATCGGCCGCTGATCAAGGGGGAGGCCGCCCTCGGTCGGGGCTCAAGCGGAGCCCGTGGCCGAATCGTGCAAGGCAGCCTCCACCGGAGTCGGAGTCGGAGTCGGAGTCGAGGTCGGAGCTGACGTCGGAGTCGAGGTCGAAGCTGACGCCGGAGTCGGGGTCGAAGCTGACGCCGGAGTCGAGGTCGAAGCAGAGGTCGGGGTCGGGGTCGAAGCAGAGGTCGGGGTCGGGGTCGGAGGTTGGGCCGGAGTCGGTGGTGGAACCGTCGCCGGAGTCGGAAGGTGGGACGGAACTCAGCGGGCAGGCGCGGCTGGATGCTGAGCGTGGGTTCCGGCCCGAACTCGAACCCAAGCGTGGTCAGGCCTGGCTGGATGCTGAACGTGGATTCCAGCCCGAGCCCGAACACGGGCAGGCGCTGTTTGATGCTGAGCGTGGGTTCCGGGCCGAGCCGGCACCCGAACGCGGGCAGGCTTGGCTGGATGCCGAGCGTGGGTTCCACGCCGAGCCGGCACCCGAGCATGGGCAGGCGCGGCTGGATGCCGAGCGTGGGTTCCACGCCGAGCCGATACCCGAGCATGGGCAGGCGCGGCTGGATGCTGAGCGCGGGTTCCGTCCCGAGCTTGCCAATCAGGCATCTCGGTCTCGGCTCAAACGCAAGCAGAGATCTCGGCCCGGATCCGAGCCACGCTCCCGGCCGGAGCCCCGGTGGGCGCGCAACGATCCCGAGCGCCCGGTGGGGTACGACCCGGAGCGATGGGCCGGGCTCGACTCGGAGGCTCTTGCCGAAAGCGGTCAGGCCAAACTCGGCGAGCTGGGCTCGGAATCGCTGGAAGCACCTGATCTCGATCAACTTGGCGACTCAGATCCATTGCAGCGCAACGAGTTCAGTCAGGACGCGCGGAAAGGTTCGGGGAAGCGGTCCGGTCTGAATTCGGGACGTCGATCCGACCGGCCGAAGAAGCCGCGACCGCAGCGCAGTCCGGAAGAGCGTGCGCAGCGCGCAGCCCAGCGGCGAGAACGGGCCGCCGAAACCGTCGCCGCCGACCCGGTCGCCGCCGCGAAGTCCATCATCTTGCGGCAGCTCACGATGGGTCCGCGCACTCGGGCCCAGTTGCGAGCGGCGATGTCCCGCAAAGACATTCCCGAAGACGTCGCGACCGCCGTCCTGGACCGGTTTGAGGCAGTCGACCTGGTCGACGATGAGGAGTTCGCTCGGCAATGGGTGCAAAGCCGCCACCTGGGGCGCGGGTTGGCCCGGCGGGCGCTGGCCTACGAGCTACGCCAGCGCGGGGTCGCCGACGAAACGGTCAAGGAAGCCGTGGAGGAGGTCACTGCGGACGACGAACTGGTGGCAGCCAGAGAACTCGTCCGGCGCAAGGCCAGCACCATGCGCAACGACGATCCGCAGCGACGAATACGTCGACTCGCCGGGATGCTGGCCCGAAAAGGGTACGGCGGCGGGGTAGCGATGCAGGCGATCCGCGAAGAACTGGCTGACCTCGCGGAACTCGCCGACGAAGCCGAGTTCGGCTCGGACGATGACGCAGGTCTTGACTAGGGCGGTGAGGCGGGGCTCTGACCTTCGCGGTCCTGCTGCGCCGCCTGACCAGGCGGACAGAGCCTGGCGGTGGAATTCCGCACCCTTATCTGGAAGTGCAAGGCGCAATCGCGCCTGCCAAGCGGCGGACGATGAGCGGCTCGCTGAAGGGGATCCATTCAGCAGGTGGACCACCCGCATAGATCTTCGGCTCCTCCCCATCGCCGACCAGGGTCGTTGTCATCGGGACGGCGTAGACCTGCACCTGAACTATCTGTTCGGACGAACTTCTGCGATCCCCGAGCACCACATCTGCCATGGACAGTGCTGCAGCGCCTTCAGTTTCGTCGAAAGGTTTCAACAGCAGCCATTCAAGCGGATCCTTCCGAGCGTTGAACGTCGTTACCACCAGATTCAGCCGGTACGTCGCGGACGGGTACCTTTCAGGAGCCCACTGGATTTCCCGCTCGCAACCGGATGAGGTGGCCTCTGGTGATCCTCTCCGCCATGACACGGGCGCCAAGAAGTGCCCCGCAGTTTCTAATGCTGAAATATTCTGGCTGCTGTGGGGATCGCTTGGTGAATCCGTCGGTGCCTGAGGCAGCGGCTTTCCCTCCGTAGGTGAACTCGGTGGCTTTTTCGCGGTCGGCGACCCCGTCGCTGGGCCGGCGATGCCACTCGGGAGCGGTAACGAATCCGCCGGCCGAGGGTGACTGTCGTGAGATTGAGAGCTTTCCTGCGGCCACGACAAAAAGACCGAGACCCCGACCGATGGCGCAAGTAGTAACAGGCCGCAAGTCCCGATCACGGCCCAGGCGATGTTCGCTGCCGATCCCAGTCCTCGGCTCGTAGCCAGCCTCTCCAGCGGAGGCCCAATCACCCAGGCCAACACGGCTACCGCCAGGCCGACCAAGGTAGCCAGCGTCTGAATCAGAGCACCTGATTCAGGGCGCCATAGCGCCCACTCCACCCCAGCCACCACGAGACCAACCAAGAGACACGTTGGACCCAGGATCCATCGATAGCGCAGCGCCCCCTCAAGCATGCTACCCAAAGTAGCCGATCGATCACCCGAAGAGACGGCCTTGTGGGCGGCGGAGGTCTCTCGCAGCCGCGCACATCGTTCTGGTCATCTTCGCCGCTCGATCCGGCTCAGTGGCCGACGGTGAACCGCCGGCGCGAGTGCTTCGGGTTCTCGATCTCGTCGACGAAGGCAAGCGCGAGATCGGTCCCGGAGATTTCCGAGCTGCCGTCGTCCTTGGTCACCAGGACGTCGTCACCGGTGCGGTAGCTACCGGTGGTCTCGCCCGGGGCGTAGGAGCCGTAGAGGGCCGCTGGGCTGATGACGAACCAGTCCAGGGCGGCGTTCGATCCCCGCAGCCACTCCAGGATGTCCGCCATCGCAAGGGCTTCGGGCTTCCAGTCCGGGTGAAAATCCGGGGTGTCCACCAGCCGGGGGCCGTTCTCGGCCACCAGCGAACTGCCCGCCCCGCCCATGACGGCCAGCCGGGTACCACTGGCAATCGCGGCCTCGGCCACCGCGGGCAGCGCGTCGATCAGCGCAGATCCGTCCGGGTCGTGCCCGTGGATGGCGATGACGATGACGTCGACCTCGGCGGCAACCTTCGCCACCAACGAGCCGTCGTGCACCGATCCCTGTTCGAACACGACCGGCCCGGTCGCGTCGGCGGGCAGGTGCCGGCTGTAGGAGACAACTGAGTGCCCGCGCGAGGCGGCAAGCCGGGCGATGTTCCCACCGGTGTACCCGGTCCCACCGAATACTGCGATCGTGGCCATCGGAGACCTCCAGATAGATGAATCTTCAGACACTTCTACCACGGACCTCAGCTCGGCGCAGAGGACGGCGCGGAGGTACCGAGCAGGCGCTCATCGGATCGAGAGGATCCCTCAAGGGATCTAGAGCTTGACCCGGCGGCCACGCCCGATCTCCTCGGCGTCGTCGTCCGTTACCACCGCGAAGGCACCGGCTGGAACGTTCGGCAAGGCAGCGACCCGGGCGGCCACGGCGAGGAGATGATCTAGTTTCGCGCCGGTGATGAAGAAGGCATAGGCCCGGCCGAACTCCTCGCCCTCGTCGAAGACCTCGATCTCGCCCGCGTCATCCAGTGCGGCCAGGAAGTCGTCGACGACCCTGATCCAGGGGAACGGGTAGGCGTCGTCCGGAAGGTTGGCCGGCGACACCAGCGGAACGTGGATCTCGACAACAGTTTCAGTCACGACCGGAGTATTCCGCATCGCCGCCGAGATTCAGCAGACGAGCGCCAGGTTGAGGGTCCTCGCGCCGACCCGGTCAGGCGCCGCCGGCCATGGCCGTCTGGCTGAGCCCAGATTCCAGAGCGGTTGGCGCAGGTGCGCCGGTGCCGCTGGTCCGGCCGCGAGCCAGCCGGGCTTCCAGGTAGACGGCGAGTCGGGAGAGCGCGAAGTTCAGCGCGATGAACATGATCGCCACCACGAAGTACGTCTGGATCGGGTTCTCCAGCACGCCGATGATGTCCCGCCCGGAGCGCAGCAGCTCGGCGTAGAGACCGATCAGCGCTGCGAGCGAGGTGTCCTTGAGGATCACGATGAGCTGACTGATCAGGGCCGGAAGCATGATCCGGAACGATTGCGGCAGCAGGATCAGGCGCATCGTCTGAAGATTGGTCAACCCGGTGGCGAGACCTGCCTCACGCTGACCACGCGGTAGCGAGGCCACGCCGGCCCGGAGAATCTCGGCAATGATCACGCTGTTGTAGGCGGTCAGGCCGATCACCAGGAACCAGAGGCCGTCCGGTCCGGGTAGCGGGCTGACGTCGACTCCCAGGTCCGGAAGCACCCGATAGGCGAGGTAGATCGTCACGATCACCGGCAGGCCCCGGAACAGTTCGATCAGGGTGACCAGCGGCAGCCGGGCCAGCCCACTGGTCATCATCCGGACGGTGCCGAGGATGGTGCCGATCAGGGTGGACAGGATGATCGCCAGCGTCGCTGCGATCAGGGTGCCGCGAAGTCCCGTGCCGAGCAGTTTCCAGACCTGCACGAAGTTCTCGTTGGAGGGGTCGATCAGCGGCCCCCACCTTTCCATCGAGAACTGTTCCTGGTCGGCCAGTCGCCCGATCACCAGCCAGAGCAGAACGATCAGCAGGACGGTCGCGATGGCGCTGCCGATCAGGGCTCGCCGGCGGGCGCGCGGACCGGGAATGTCATACAGGACAGAGGTTGTCGGACTGCTCATCTGATGATCACCGCTCTGCGTTCGAGGGCTTGCAGGATCAGCCCGGCCGGAATGGTGATGCACAGGTAGGCCAGGCCGATCGCGAGAAAGACCGGCGTCGAGGCGTACCCCTGAGCGCTGGTCAGCCGGATGCCGGTGCTGAACAGGTCTCCGGCGACGCCGAAAGCGCCGAGTACGGCCGAGTTCTTGAACATTGCGATCAGCACGCTGCCGAGCGGTGGAATGGAGCTGCGGAAGGCCTGCGGCAAGATCACCGAGCCCAGGCTCTGGCTGAAAGTGAGCCCGATCGCGCGGGCGGCCTCGGCCTGACCAGCCTGTACGGAGTTGATCCCGGAGCGCAGCGCCTCGCAGACGAAAGCCCCGGTGTAGATGGCCAGCGCGGAGATGCCGAACACGTAGTAGGAGCCGTTGACGCCGATCTCCGGCAGCCCGAACGCAATGAAGAACAGCACCACGGTGAGTGGGCAGTTGCGCACCATCGTGACGTACGTGGTGCCGAAACCGCGCAGCGGTGCCACCGGAGACACCCGGGCGGCGGCGATCACCGTCCCGATGCTCAGGGCGCCGATCATGGTCCAGACACAGATCCCCAGCGAGCGGAGGAAGGCGTGGCCGAACAATCCGTAGTTGTCGGTGATCGCACTCACGAGCGAGCTCCCTCGGCGGCCGAGTTGGTGCCCGCCCCACCGCCGGGCTGATCGGCGGCGGGGCGGGAGATTAGTGGGGGTAGGTCAGGCGCAGGGGTCGGCTGTCGGCAGGGTCGGGACCTCGGAGCCTTCGACCTTTCCGGCGGTCGACGTCCAGGCCTTCTCGTAACTGCCGTCGCTGGCCGCGGCCTTGAGGGTGTCGTTGATGAAGGTGCAGAAGGCGGTGTCGCCCTTCTTGATCCCGATGCCGTACGGCTCCTTGGTGAACGTGTCACCGACCACCTTGAAGGCGCCCTTCGACTGGCCCACCAGGCCGAGCAGGATGACGTTGTCCGTGGTCACGACCGAGACCTGGCCGTTGCGCAGCGCGTCGGCGCACTTGCTGTAGACGTCGAAGGTGACCAACTGGCTCTCGCTGGCCAGGTATTCGCGGATGTTCTCGGCGGGGGTCGAGCCGGCCACCGAGCACACCTTGGCGTCCGGATTGGCCTTCAGCGTGTCCGGGCCGGTGATCTTGGTGTTGTCGGACTTCACCATCAACTGCTGACCGGCCTCGTAATACGGCCCGGCGAAGGTGATCCGCTCCTTGCGCTTGTCGTTGATCGTGTAGGTGGCGGCGACCAGGTCGACCTCACCCTTCTCGATCACCTCTTCGCGGATCGCGGACGGCGTCTCCTTCCAGGTGATGTCGTCCTCATCGATCCCGAGCTTGCCCGCGATGATCTTCGCGACCTCCACGTCGAAACCCTCGGGCTTGCCGCTGAGGTTCTTCAAGCCGAAACCGGGCTGGTCGAACTTGGTGCCGATGGTGATCTTGCCGGCATCGGCCAGCTTGGCCATCGTGCTGCCGGCCGCGAAGTCCGATGCGCCGGACGGTTTCACCTCGTCGCCATCGCTATCTCCACAAGCGGACAGCGCGAGCGCTCCGACGGCGAGGACGGCAAGGATCCGGGCGGTGGCGCGGGTACGTCGCCGACCACTGATCTGGCGGCTGGTCAGGGGGTTCGCGTTCATCGGTGGGCTCCTCGAAAGCTGTTTCGCGGGAAGGTCAGTGAGTGAGGATCTTGGACAGGAAGTCCTTGGCTCGGTCGCTGTTGGGATTCGTGAAGAAGGAGCTGGGCGGCGCCTGCTCGACGATCTGGCCATCAGCCATGAAGACCACCCGATCCGCTGCGCGCCGGGCGAAGCCCATCTCGTGGGTAACGACGATCATGGTCATCCCCTCCGTGGCCAGCGACGTCATCACATCGAGCACCTCATTGATCATTTCCGGGTCGAGTGCGGACGTCGGCTCGTCGAACAGCATCACCTTGGGCTTCATCGCCAGGGCACGAGCGATCGCGACCCGTTGCTGCTGGCCGCCAGAGAGTTGGGCCGGGTACTTGTCCTTCTGATTCGCCACCCCGACTCGTTCCAGCAGGCTCACGCCCAGCTGATGCGCTTCGTCGCGGGACAGCTTGCGCACTCGGGTCGGCCCCAGCGTGACGTTCTGCAGCACGGTCTTGTGGGCGAACAGGTTGAACGACTGGAACACCATGCCGACCTCGGAGCGAAGCCCGGCCAATGCCTTCCCCTCCTCGGGCAATGGCTTGCCGTCGAGCTCGATCGTGCCGGTGTCAATCGACTCCAGCCGGTTGATCGTCCGGCAGAGCGTCGACTTCCCTGAGCCGGACGGGCCGATCACCACGACCACCTCACCGGCTTGCACGGTGAGATCGATGTCCCGCAAGACATGTAGCGGGCCGAAGTGCTTGTTCACTCCACTCAGGGTGACCAGCGGCGGACCCAGCTCACGCTTTACTTTTCCGCTGGGCGCCGGGTTCTGAGCAGGACCGGGGGGATCCGCGGTCTGGCCGAGATCGCCTGTCATCGCCCACCTCCTTTCCGCCGTGGTTCGCGAGCGACGTGTGTTCTTGAGCGAGCCCGAGTCGTCGTCGAACCGGGGCGGGCCGAAAGCACCCGAGGATGACCGGAGCGAGGCTCGTGATCGGAAGTTAGGCTCTGCTCGCGATTGGCAACAGAAGAGTTGAGCATCCTCTGAGGTCACATCCTGATCACGTACTGGTCAGCAGGGCTCCGGAAGGGGATGGTGGACTCATGCGGGTACTGCTCGTGGAAGACGATGATCGGCTCGGGGCAGCCCTGTCCGACGTGCTTCGGGTACATGGCATGGACGTCGACCATGTCAACTCCGCCCGGCTCGCGCTCGAACACCTGACCGCCGAGACCGATGCCGTGGTACTGGATCTTGGTCTGCCGGACCGGGACGGCTTCGAGGTGTGCAGCCGGATTCGACGTACTCATGACGTCCCGATCTTGATCGCCACCGCTCGGTCCGACCTGACCGCCCGGGTGCACGGCCTCAACCTCGGCGCCGATGACTACCTGGTAAAACCTTATGACGTGCGGGAATTGATGGCTCGGCTGCATGCCGTGAGCCGTCGTCGGCGGCGGCCGGAAGGGCCGCAGCCGGCCACCTCAGCCGACCCCGGTGAGGCTGTGGCGGTCCGCCCCGTGGTCAAAATCTCGGGTGTGACCAGCGGCGACGTGGTCATCGATGTCGAACGTCGGTCGGTGACTCGGCTCGGGTCACCAGTGCAGCTGACTCGCAAGGAGTTCGATCTTCTTGCCCTGCTGGCCAGGCAACCCGGGGTGGTCTTCCGGCGCGAGCAGATCATCAGTGAGGTGTGGCAATCCACGTGGGACGGTTGTCATCGGACGCTGGAGGTTCACATCGCCGCCATTCGGGCGAAGACTGGGACCGCCGCGCTGATCGAGACCGTGCGCGGTGTCGGCTACCGGCTGGCGGCCTCCTGAAACCCGCCGACCAACCGGGTGACGTGCCGGCCGACCAGAACTACTCGGGTGCCGTGGGGATCCGAAGGGACGGCGGATGAGAACCCGGTTGTCGGTTCTGCTGCTGGTGCTGATGGGCGTCGTGCTGGTCAGCCTGGGGGTACCGCTGGGCGCCAGCATCGCGGCCAGCGAGTCGCGCTCGATGTATGCCGACCGGGTCGCCGACCTGGCGCTGTTCGTCGGGCTGGTGCCGTCCGGGCCGCAATCCAGCGCGGTCGAAACCACCGCCTCCGAACGTGACCTGCGCCGTTACGACGAGCTGTACGGGATCTCGGTCTCGGTGTACGACGCCGCTGGCCAGCTCCGGCTGCGCAGCCGGAGCGAGCCGTCGACCGGGGCGACTGCCGAGGCAGTCCGTTCGTCGCTGCGGACGGCGCTGGCCGGTCGACTGACCGAAGCGCCGTCCCGAATGCTGCCCTGGGAGACCCGGCCGCTGGTGGCCGCGCAGTCGGTGGTTCGCGACGGCGACGTCGTCGGTGCAGTGGTCAGCGTCTCGCCGGTCGATCGGGCCAGCTCCCGGGTGCTGGATCGATGGTTGCTGTTGATCAGCGCGGAACTGGTGGCCCTGGTCGGTGCCGCAGTGCTGGCCGGTCGGCTGGCCGGCTGGCTCCTGCGGCCGGTGGCCCGGCTGGACGAGGCCGCGCATCAGATCTCGGCCGGTGACCTGGGAGCCCGGGTGCCGACCGGCAGCGGGCCACCGGAGCTGCGCCGGCTCGAGCATTCGTTCAACGACATGGCGGTGCACGTGCAGGAGGCTGTCGAGGCGCAGCGGGCGTTCATCGCCGATGCCAGTCACCAGCTACGTAACCCGCTGGCGGCACTGTTGATCCGGCTGGAAGGGTTGCGGCTGGCCGCACCGGCCAGGCAGCCCGCGGCCGCCGAGAACGCGCTCGCCGACGGCCGGCACCTGGCCGGCACCCTGGATCGGATGCTCGCCCTGGCGCAGGTTGAACACATCGGCGCCGCGGCCGGTCCGGTGGACGTCGGGGCCGTCGTCGATGAACGGCTGACATCGTGGCGGGTGGTCGCCGAAAGTCGCTCGATCGCCATCCATCGGGCCGGGGTGTCCCGGGTCCTCGGCCACCATGAGACCGGCGCGCTGTCCGGTGCGCTCGATGCGGTGCTGGACAACTCCCTGAAGTACACGCCGGAGTACAGCACCGTGACCGTCGAGGTGACGATCGGTGAATCCACGATCGCGGTTGTGGTCACCGACGACGGCCCGGGGGTTCCCGCCGAGGACCTGCCCAAGGTGGTCGACCGGTTCTGGCGCTCGGCCGGGACGGCCCGGGAGACCGGCAGCGGCCTCGGCATGTCGATCGCGAAGACGCTGCTGGAACGGCACGGTGGTCGGCTGGACGTCGCGACCACGGACGATCGCGGGTTGCGGGTCTGCCTCCGGGTGCCGTTGGAGGCGCCGGCTGATCCGGAGAACTCACCCGCCGGCCCGGGGGACGAGCGCTCCGAAGGTCAGGGCTTGGTCCGCCGGTAGTACGCGACCGCGGCCGGGTGCAGGCTCAGACCGCCGGTCCAGATCGCCGTCCGCCGGTCGGTCGCGTTCGCCGCCGGAACCGCCAAGCCGATCGCGTCCCGTTGACCGAAGATCGTCGAGAGCACGGCCGTGACCATCCTCGGGTCCGCGTCCGCCCTGGCCACCAAGACATTGGCGGACGCCAGGGTGGCAACTTCATCGGTGCCCGGGTACCGGCCGGGAGGGATGGTGGCCGGTCGGTACACCGAGCCGTAGGTGGCTCGCAGGGCGGCGGCCAGATCGCCGAGCGGCAGGAGGCGCAGCTTGGTCCGGCCGGCCGCCGCCACGATCGAGGGCGTCGGGATGCCGCCGGACCAGAAGACGGCATCCACCTGCTTCCGCTCCAGGGCGGCCGTGCCGTCGGCCACGCCGAGATCGCTCTCGGTCACCGAGATCCCGGCGGCCTTCAGCACCCGTCCGGCGACCAGTGCGGTTCCCGAGCCCGGGGTGTTCACCGCGACCCGGCGTCCGGCCAGGTCAGAGACTGTGTGCAGCCCGGAGTCGGCGCGCACCACGATCTGCACGTAGTCGTCGTAGATCCGGCCGAGGGCACGCAACGGCACGCTGGTCGCGTCGATGGCGTCCTCGGCATCGGCAGCCGCCGGGCTCAGGTCGTCCCTGGCCGGGTGCTCGGTCGCGTCGACCGTGCTCAGGCCCAGGTCGGCCGCGCCGGACCGGAGTCGATCCAGGTTCTCCACGCTGCCGTCGGACTTCTTGACCGTCATCCGTAGCCGGGGGTTCGTCACCTTCAGCTGCTTGGCCAGCTGTTCCGACCAGGCGTAGTAGACCCCGGTGGTGTTCCCGGCGCTGATCACCACCGAACCGTGGAACGGCTCCGAGATCCCCGGAGTGATCTCTGCGGCGGTTGAGCAGCCGAGGCAGGCCGACAGCACGGCCAGCCACCCCGCTATCGCCCCGGTCCGTGTCCGCATTACCCCACCATGCCGGATCTGACGCCGTCCCGGCAGGGGTAATGGGGTCCGCGTCGTATGGTTGACCCGCCATGACGATTGACCACGCCGCCGTTCCGGCCGCGCCCACTGCAGCTTCCACCGCCGCGTCCAGCCCGGCTGCCCACCCCGGGCCGGCCGAGGACGCCGTCGTTCGTACCTACGAGGTGCGCACATTCGGTTGCCAGATGAACGTTCACGACTCCGAACGGCTCTCCGGGATGCTGGACGCCGCCGGATATCTACCGGCGGCGAAGGGTGACCCGGCCGATCTCGTAGTGTTCAACACCTGCGCCGTCCGGGAGAACGCGGACAACAAGCTGTACGGCAACCTCGGCATGCTGGCACCGGTGAAGGCCTCCCGGCCGGGCATGCAGATCGCGGTCGGCGGCTGCCTGGCGCAGAAGGACCGCGACATCATCGTCAAGCGTGCGCCCTGGGTGGATGTCGTCTTCGGAACCCACAACCTGGGCTCGCTGCCGGTGCTGCTGGAGCGGGCCCGGCACAACGAAGCCGCGCAGGTGGAGATCCTCGAGTCGCTGGAGGTCTTCCCCTCGACGCTGCCGACCCGGCGCGAGTCCGCCGCCGCGGCCTGGGTGTCGATCAGCGTCGGGTGCAACAACACGTGCACGTTCTGCATCGTGCCCAGCCTGCGCGGGACCGAACGGGACCGCCGTCCGGGTGAGATCCTCGCCGAGATCGAGGCACTGGTCGCCGAGGGCGTTGTCGAGATCACCCTGCTCGGCCAGAACGTCAACACCTACGGCGTCGAGTTCGGCGACCGAGGTGCGTTCGCCGCGCTCCTGCGCACCTGCGGCACGATCCCCGGGCTGGAACGAGTCCGGTTCACCAGTCCGCATCCGGCCGCCTTCACCGATGACGTGATCGAGGCGATGGCGGCCACCCCGACCGTGATGCCGCAGCTGCACATGCCGCTGCAGTCCGGGTCGGACCGGGTGCTGAAGGCGATGCGGCGGTCGTACCGGTCGACCAAGTTCCTCGGCATCCTGGACCGGGTCCGGGAGCAGATCCCGAACGCGGCCATCTCCACCGACATCATCGTCGGCTTCCCCGGCGAGACCGAAGAGGACTTCCAGGCCACCCTGGACGTCGTCGCCCAGGCCCGGTTCGCTCAGGCGTTCACGTTCCAGTACTCGCCCCGGCCCGGCACCCCGGCCGCGACGCTGCCCGATCAGGTGCCCAAGGCCGTCGTCCAGGAACGCTACGAGCGGCTGATCGCCCTCCAGGAGGACATCTCCTGGAGGGAGAACCAGACGTTGACAGGCACCGTCCTGGAACTGCTGGTCACCGAGACCGAGGGTCGTAAGGACGGCGCCACGCGCCGGCTCTCCGGCCGGGCACCGGACAACCGGCTGGTGCACTTCACCGTCCCGGCCGGTGCGCCCACGCCGCGCCCGGGCGACTTCGCCACCGTCCGGATCAGTTACGCCGCCCCGCACCACCTGGTCGCCGACGAACCCCTGCCGACCGCGGCCGGTCCGGTCCTGGTGAACGAGTCCGTGCCGGGGCCCGACCTAGAGACCAGGGCGAACCCCGAGACCGCGGCGAACTCCGAGGCCGGTTCGAATGCGGGGACCGGATCGAACTCCGAGGCGGGGTCGACCCTCGTGACCAGGGCAAGCCAGAACCGGG
>DATINJ010000281.1:0-18423 GCA_035474375.1 Kineosporiaceae bacterium
CTCGTCTCCGGCACCACCGTCATGCTCGGGGTGACCGGCATCCTCGTGGGCACCGTGTTCCTCACGTCCATCTTCGTCCAGACCGTGATGGGTTACTCCGCCGTCCGCGCCGGTGTCGCGTTCGTACCGTTCGCCGTGGCCATCACCGTCGGCACCGTGCTCGCCAAGCATGCCCTCGCCCACGGCACGCCGCGGGCTATCGCCGCCATCGGCCTGCTCATGGTTTCCGGCGGCGCGGTCCTGCTCGCCCAGGCGCCCGCCGGGGCCAGCTTCGCCACCGACGTCCTGCCCGGAATGGCCATCATCGGCCTCGGCGTCGGCATGGTCTTCGTCCCGGTCTCCGTGACCGCGATGGCGGGCATCCCGCCGCAGCACGCCGGCATGGCCTCCGGGTTCCTCATGACCGGGCACGAAGTCGGAGCCGCCCTCGGGGTCGCCGTCCTGTCAGCGGTCGCCAGCACGGCCGGAAACCTCTCCACCGCAACCGGAATCATCGATGGATTCCCCCGCGGCTTCCTCGCCGCAGCCGCCATCGCCGCCGCCCTGGCCGGGTTCGCGTACCTGCGGATGCCGGCCACCCGAGTCGAAGGGGCCGCCATGCACATGCACCACTGACCTCAGCGGATCAGGTTGCGCCACCATTGTTTCCGGTGCGCCAGTCGTTCACCAATCCTGTTCGGGGTGATTCCGCCGAGCACGACTGAGGGGCCGATTTCCTAATCATCTATGCGCGTTTGCTCCGGATCATCTATTAATGACGATATGCGTAAACGACCTCTCCTCGCCGTGCTGGCGGCTGTTTCGTTCTCGGCAACGTTTCTGTGCGTCGCTTCCCCCGCGTCGGCAGATGCCGATTGCTCGGTGGTAGATCTGTCGCCCTCGAACATCGTGATCGGTGTCAACCAGACACAAAAGATTCAGTTCGATGTCGGCACTGATTGTGATGAGGACGCCGCCGTCAGTTGGTACTTGACCTTCCGCACTATCGACCAGCCGGGGCCGTGGGGACACCCGCTCCTGGCGAATATCCCGCAGCCGGCGTCCTCCCGGTACATGTACATCGAGGATGGCAACTACCTCTGGGAGCGTGCCGGTAACGACGAGGCGGGCGAGCGGGAGGTGGTCGTCGGCGCGTTCCTCGGTGATGACCCGGCCGCCGAGGATGTGATCCTGCCGACGTCGACGCAGCCGTTCCAGATTCTGCGGCGTTCGACATTCGGCTCGTCGTTCAACGCCTCGCCGGAGCCGCGCCGTCGTGGCGACACCATCAGGATCACCGGGAGCTTGCGGGTCGCCAACTGGGATACCAACACCTACGAAGGTGTCGGCGAGTACGTGACGTTGCAGTTCCGCCCCGCCGGTTCGGATCATTACCGAGATGTGAAGCAGGTGTGGAACGACGGTGTATCGGCGAAGACCACGGTGAAGGCGCGGACGACCGGCACCTGGCGGTACCGGTTCAAGGGCGACGGGGATTTCGCACCGACCAATTCGAAGGGCGACACTGTCGCCGTCCATTAGCAGGAGGTTCGCCCGGGCGCCTCATCGTCTATCGCGATAGCCAACGCCGAGTACCGGGTAGAAGTGCTCGCTGAAGTCCCGGCTGGCGACGATGCTGATCTCGAAGGTCTGATTGGGGCTGGTGAGTTGGCGCGCGTCGTCGGTGGTCTTCCAGTCCGCCGCCTGAGAGGTCCAGCCCTGGGCCATCAGGTGCCGGAACACCGCTCGGCGGACGTCCTGGCTCCAGGGGCCCCAGCGGGTGATGGTGACCCAGAGGAAGGCTCCCGGGACGCCTTGGTCCTCGCACCGGCTGTACCGCTGCTGCCGGGCAGTCAGATCTGCGAGGTAGTCCGTGACGACCTGCTCCAGCCTGGGGTACTGGGTGGCCTCGACCTTCTCGCAAGGGCTCAGGGCCTTGACGCCCCGGTGGCCGCATCCACCCAGGGCAACTGTCGCGGTCAGCGCCAAACAGGCGGCGGCGCCCGACACGGTCCTGGCGTTCATCGGGAAGAACTGCACCGCGCTTCACCAGCAACCTCCAGCACCAGGAGAAGCTATCGCAACGGGCTACGGTTTAGCCGTGTCGAACATCAACCTTGACTGGCCTCGGGAGCGGCGGGAGCTTCCAGAAGCATTGCGCGCCGAGGCCGCAGCCCATCCGGGTGGTTCAGTAGCCGAGATCGACGGGTCGCAGATCTCAGACCCGAACGGGTACGTCCCAGCAGAGGCGATCCGTGGGGTGTGGACGGTCGGGCCCGATGGCCGGGCCACCGGTGAGTTCCTGCGCAACCCGTCGCATGGCCTTGTCCGTGACGACTTTTCCCGACTGGAGGCGCCCGACCACTGGCTGGGCTGGTTGCCCGGCTCACCGGCAGCAGCGTTGCGGGCATCGATAGAGGAGGGGGTCGCCGATCAGGTCCCAGGATCCGTCGTCTCTTGGATCAAGGTGGTTGCCGATCCGGCGTTCCTGACCGGCGGAGTTCGACTTCCCGACGATCCGGAACGGATCGTCGTCAGGCGAGCGGGCCTGGCGGTGCCATTCGCCCTGGCCGCGGTCCCGCCGGGCGACCCGATCGCGGTTCTGACCGGAGTGTTCACCTGGGTAGCGGTCGGGCTGGACGGCGCGGAAAATCGCCGTGACCGAGTGTGGTTCGACCTCGGAATGACCCGAGAGCAAGCAGAGGACCTTCTCAGCAGCCGAATCTACGAACCGGATCAGCAACAGTGATTCGACACGGCCATACTGGCCCCATCGACTGAAAATAGACTCAGATGCCGCATTTCGGCACGGTTGCTGGTGCGGGCGCCCGGTGGCGCGGACCGTCGCGTCTCTGCAAAACCTGATCACTCGCTGTGAAGAGCGGGCATACTATTACCCTTGCATTTCCCTCCGTCCGCGCGCGCCCGGCGGCGGTCCGCAGACACGAGGTGGTGTCCTATGTTCGCGACTCGTCTACCCGGCATTGCTGTTCCCACGGTGATCGCCGTCGCCGCGCTCGGCCTGATCGGCCTGTCCGCTCCCGCAGCGAGTGCGGCACCCTGCCCAGCGACGGTGCCAGGGGACATCAACGGTGACGGTCAGGCAGACCAGGCGATCGGCGAGCCGGGCGATGACGTCTTCTCGGGCGCGGTGCACGTCCTCTACGGAACCGACACCGGACTGGTGGCGGATGCGTCCGGCACCGCGCTCAACGACCAGCTGTTCACGCAGGCCACGCCCGGCGTCCCGGGCGCGAGCGAGGAGGGCGACGTTTTCGGCTCCAGCGCGCTGCTGGCCGACGTGAACGGTGACAACTGTGCGGATCTCGTGGTCGGCGCTACCGGCAAGAACGTCTTCGTCGTCCTGTACGGATCTCCGTCAGGGGTGACGACGACCGGCGCCCAGGCGTTCGACGAGGACGGGCTGTTCGGCGCCGGGTCCGAAACGTCGGCCGAAACGTTCGGGGCGCCGATCGTGTCCGGCGACTTCAACGACGACGGCACGGCCGACCTGGCCGTCGGCGCTTCCGGCGACGCTACCGGTGGTGGCTGGGAACAAGGCGCCGTCGCGGTGGTCTACGGCGCCGCTGGAGGGCTCAACACCGGCGCCACGGCCGCAAGTCTGTTCACGCAGGCGTCCAGCGGGGTGCCCGGCACGCCCGAGAACGGCGACCTCTTCGGCGATGCGCTGGCGGCTGGTGACTTCGACGGCAACGGGGTGAGCGACCTGGCGGTCGGCGTGCCGGGGGAGAACGACGGGCGCGGGATCGTGCAAGTGCTGCCCGGAGTGGCGGTTTCCGGTGTGAGTGCGGCGAACACGACGACGTACAGCCAGGACACCGCCGGCGTGCCCGGTGTCGCGGAGAACGACGACCGGTTCGGCTTCGCGGTCGCGGCCGGTGACGCCACCGGTGACGGCCGGGCTGACTTGGCAGTGGGCGCCATCGGTGAGAACAGCTCCCGCGGGGCGGTGTCGTTCCTGCGCGGCTCGGCCTCGGGGCTGACCGGTACCGGCAGCCAGATCTGGTCGCAGGACTCGGCCGGGGTCGAGGGCATCGCTGGCGCCGAGGACGACTTCGGCTTCTCGTTGGTGATGGCCCCGCTGGACAACGGCCCGCTGGCCGACCTGGCCATCGGTGTCCCCGGCGACGCGATCGGGTCCACCCCGAAAGCGGGCGGTGTGAACTGGTTGCTCGGGTCGTCGGGCGGGCTGACCGCGGATGGCGCGGGTCAGCGGTTCTCCCAGAACACGGACGGCATAGCCGGGACGGCGGAGACCAACGACTCGTTCGGGTTCACCGTCTCCGCCGCGCCGATCGTGACCACCGGTGAGTACAACCTCGTGATCTCGGCGCCGTTCGAGAAGGTCGGCTCGACCAGGGGTGCCGGGATCGTGCACCAGTTGGCCACCTTCGAGTTCGGGCCCTCACCTGCCGACAGCCGCTCGTTCACCTTGGACAGCACCGGTCTGAAGGGCGTCAAAGAGGTGTCGTCCCTCTTCGGGCACGCGCTGAGCTGAGGCTGGGCAACGTGAAATGCGTAGGGCGCTCTTTCAGGCCCTCATGATCGGCGTGCTTCCCCCGGTAATCTCAGCTTGTCGATGAAGTTCGCGATGACCTGAAGGTCGTTGGGTTGAAGACCTCGTCGAGGGTCGGGGCTGATCAGCAGGAGCGGTTGGTCGCTGGCTCGCAAGCGAGGAACCAGCAGCGGGTCTGATTCGATGGCGTCGTCGTCAGTCCAGATGAGCGGGCGACGTTCGGTCTCGACGACCTCTAACGCTGCTTGACGCTTGAGCGCCAGGGCATGGGATGAGCGGGCTAGGGGGAGGAGCCCGGAGAAGGCCAAAGGTAAGGCTGGTAAACCAAAAAGGGTTTCAATGCGTTCGATGTGATCAACCCAGGTGGTCGCCCAGCGCAGTTCGAGCACCCGATCGTGGTGCATCCGGGCCAGCGTGACCATGAGCTTCGGTGCCCATCGCATCCTGAACGTGTCCACATCATCGTGGACAGAGCCTTGTCGAGGCGCGGCGCCCCAACCTGGACGGCTGGCGGTCAGGACGCCGTCGACGTCCAACAGCCACACCGGTCCGCGAATCTGTTCACCTGCCATGGAAGAGAGCCTCGCAGCCGGTCCTACCGACAAGCGAGCGTGTTCCCGCCTGGCCATTTGTGAGGTTGGTGGGGAAGCTGAAGTGTCGCGCGGTACGCTCCCCAGCAGCGAACGGATATGGACGGTGGACTTCGCGGGGCTCCCGCTGGAAAGCCGCGGCTGGAGAGGATACGACGTGGCTCGCGGCTTGCTGATCATCGACATCCAGAACGACTATTTCCCGGACGGCGCGATGCCTCTCGTGGGACCGGAGAAGGCCGCAGCGGTCGCCTCGGACCTGTTGGAGCGGTTCCGGCAGGACGGCGAGCCGGTGATCCACATCCAGCACATCTGGGACGAGGAAGCGGCGACGTTCATGCGTCCGGGCACGCCCGGAGTGCAGATCCACGCCTCGGTTGCCCCGGCCGAGGGCGAGGCGCTGATCGTGAAGGCCTACCCGAATTCCTTCCGGGAGACGTCGCTTGAAGCGACGCTGAAGTCTCGTGGCATCGACGAGCTGGTGGTGGCTGGGATGATGACCAGCATGTGCGTCGACGCCACAGTCCGCGCGGCAAATGACCTCGGGTACGAGGTTACCGTGGTGGCAGACGCCTGTGCCGCCCCGGACCTGGAGTTCGACGGTCGGCTGGTGCCAGGCTCGGACGTGCACGCGGCCTTCCTGGCGGCGCTCGCGGACTCGTACGCGACCGTCCTCAAGTTCGAGGACTTCGCGGGCTGAGGTGCCTCGGGCTCCTGGTGCAAGGGAAGTGGAATCGGCGGTGCCTGACACGGATCTTCTTGCTCTGCGTGACAGGCTGGCCGGTGAGATTGCTGCGGGTGCTGAGCCACGAGCGATGCAATCTCAGGTCGTCGCTGCCGTGTTACAAGCGTTTCACCAGATTGATCAAATGAGTGCGCCAGGAATTATCGGCCGGTTTGAGGATTGGACTCCGATCCGGGTGGCGCTTCCGGTGTCTGGTAGGGCGGCGAATATTTATACAACGGCGGCCATTTACTGGGGAGCGCTGAGCGGAGATCGGGTTCATGTTGTCAGCCTCGACCGTACCTCCGCAGAGCGCCGGGCTCAGCAAATTGGACCAGTGCTCCAGTTGCTGGGATTTCGGCACGCAGTGCGAGCCGATAATGATCGAGTGGCGCGCCAGGCCGCCTACCTGCCTGAGGTCACTTTCGGGGCGTACCGCGACTTCATGCAGGATTATCTCCTTGACCGGTTCGCAAACAATGCTGATGAAATCGTCCAAGGTCCCAGAGATCTCGCCGTCATCGATGATCTCGACGTTGTTCTCCTCGATCTAGCAGACACGCTCGTGGTGATTGCTTCTACTGAAGGTTCCAAGCCAGTGGTCGTTGGGCGGATTTCCGTCCGTGACTTTTTCGATTCATATCGATATCTGACAGGGACAAGCATTGCTGCCGAGTTGGCTGCGGAGGAATTGTCCGACGTTTACGGAATCACGGTTGTGCGTCCGACAAAGGATAGCGAGCCGCCTCGTCAGGATAGTCCAGATCTAGCTTTTCACACATCTTCTGAACGCCGAGAGGCCGCTGTCAAGGAGGTCTCGCGCCGCCACAGCACCGGTCAACCCGTGGTCGTGAAGACACTTCGGAATGAATTGCCCTCGGTCGTGAGTAGCCTCACGGGCTCGGGACTAACCCATTCCGTCTTGGCTGAGCGCGACTCGGCCGGATCCGTGATGTCGCAGGCCGGCCGAACGGGCGCCATCACGCTTCTGGTGGAAGACACTGGTCGCGGGCACCCGGTGATCTTGGACGATGCGGCCAGAAACGCAGGCGGACTCGCCGTCATCTCGCTCGGACGTGGACCGTCTGCTCGGGTAGACAAGTGGTTGCGTGCCCTGACCGTTGACGACGCGGATGATGCGGTGGGGGAATGCCAATTCCTTGTGTCGGCCGACGATTTCCCGGAGTCTCGGGTCGGACGCCGGAACCGGCCAAAGCTGCGCCCCTGGTCGAATCGGTCGGTACTGGCGGCTGACCGGGTCGCCGCGGCCGCTACAGCGGCAGAACAGGCGTTTGACCTGGCGGAGCGGGACCGTCGGCAGCGGCAACATGAAGTGGATGTCATCGAGACTCGACAATGTGCAGAGGTGTGGAAGGAGCGTGAACGCGTACTGCATGACGATGGCGTGCCCGCCATCGTCATGGGTGCCATCGAATCCACCCTCGCCAGGATCGTTGCTTCAAACCAGGACCCGGAAGAACTGTTGCGCGAGCTTCGCGAGTTGTATTCCTGTCGTGTCGGTAGCAGCGATCTGGCCACCGCACCCGATCGCTCTGCGTTGTTGCTGGCCGATGTGCGGCAGGCATATCAGGACCGAGAGCAGACTCTCGGCACAGCATCGTTCAATAAACTCCAGCAACAGGCGCTGCTCAGGGTTATCGATATTCAGTGGCGCCGTCATCTTCAGCACCTGGATGCAGCTCGCGCCCGCATCGACGCGGTCACGAATCATTCCCAGGTCGAGGCATACCACTCGACGGCAGAGGCTCGTTTCACCGAAATGCGCCAACGTACCGCACGCGACGTCATGGGCTATGTATTTCAGGCCGTCGTTGGGAAGTCCTCAAGCGCATAGCGTCGGAGTGTGGCTGCTGGTCTCGACGAGCGCCAGGTCCGGCCTCGGGAAGAGGACCGGACCTGGCCGCATTTCACCTCAACCGGGCCTCGGCGCGGAGCAGTGCTGCCAGTTCGTCACCGTCGGCCGACCTGACGCCCTTGCCGGAGAACCAGGTGGCGACGTTGTGGGCGTCCCGGTCGAGAAAGCTCGGTCCCTCGGGGTTGGCGATCACATCGACGATCTGTGGCAGGTCGATGATCACCAGCCGCCCGTTGCGGACCAGGATGTTGTACGCGGACAGGTCGCCGTGGGCCAGGCCATCCCGGGCGATCAGCACCATCACCTCGACCAGCTGATCCCACAGGTCCGGGAGATTCTCGCCGACCTGGGTCAGGCGTGGCGCGGCATAACCGTCGGCGTCCCCGATGAATTCCTCCAGCACCTCGGTCCCCAGAACCTGCACCGGGTAGGGGACGGGCACTCCGAGCAGATACAACCGGCACAGAGCGTTGAACTCGGCGTTGGCCCATTGAGCGGCGATGACCTTCTTGCCGAACTCGGTCCTGGCGGCCATCGCCCGGTTGGTCCGGGTCTCCCGGACGCGGCGCCCCTCCAGGTAACCGGCGTCGCGATGGAACAGCCGATGCTCACCAGAGCGGTAGCGCTTGGCTGCGAGCAGGCAGGACCGGGTCGTGTCCGGGACGCCGCGAGTGATCAGATGGACGTCGGCTTCCTTGCCGGTCTTGAGCACGCCGTGCTCGGTGTCGACCGCGGCGAGTTCGGTCACCAACCAGGACGGGTGCGGCTCTGGTCCGCGTTCGGTCGGGGTGCTCTGGTCCCACGTGGACCAGCGATCGCCGGCCGGTGGGCCATCAAGGGTGGAATCGTCGCCGGCGTGCTTGGCGAAATCCCAGAAGTCCGGCGAGGGTAGATCGTAGGTGGTGTTGGCGTAGTAGAGATCGGCCTCGTCAAGGCGATTCTTGCGACGATACTGCTGAGATTGCTTGGACTGCTTGGGCATCGGTGGGATGGCTCCTGTGATCGGATGGCCCCACCGGCCCGTCTCAGACGCGCGGTGGGAGGAAGCAGGCATGGGCCAGCGCAAGCGCAGTCATGGTCAGTCCTCCCTTCATCCCGGAACTCCTCCGAAGATTCTTAGTGACCATCCCAGAGTGATCGCGAGAAGCGCAAGCGAATATTTCGACAGCAATGGCGCCCGTCACCCTGGACCCGGCGGGATCCACGGCCGGTCGGGCGCAACGGACGGCGGGCAGCCTGGGGCAGGCTTGCGGGGGTGAGGGCGGGCATACTCGAGGAACGTCTTTCGACGGCTTGCGACGGCAGGAGGACCGATCATGAAGTCGCCGTTCTCGAATCTTGGAGTGACCCTTCCGGTGCTGGCCGCGCCGATGGCCGGGGGTCCGTCCACGCCGAACCTGGTAGCCGCCGCAGCTCGGGTGGGTGGCCTGGGCTTCGTACCAGGCGGATACGTATCGACGGCCGACCTGGCCGAGCGGATTGACCAGACACGCTCGCAAACCGATGCTTTCGGCGTCAATCTCTTCGTTCCCCAGCCGCTGCCGATCGAAGCAGCCGCGTTCCGGGACTACGCCTGGATGCTCCAGCCGGAAGCCGACCGGTACGGAATCGATCTGCGCGGTCTGGACCCGGTCGAGGACGACGACGAGTGGGCGACCAAGGTAGATCTGCTGCTGAGCCAACCGGTCCCCGTGGTGAGCTTTACCTTCGGGCTGCCGGATCCGGGCACGATCGCCGCGTTGCGCCGAGCGGGCACGCTCACGGTCCAGACCGTGACCTCGCCGGACGAGGCCCGGTCGGCGCAGGCGGCGGGGGTCGAGGTGCTGATCGTGCAGGCCTCCGCAGCCGGGGCGCATTCCGGTTCGTTCACTCCCCAGCGGCTTGTCGAGCGGCCGATCACCGCGCTGGTCACCGCCGTGCGAGCGGTGACCAGCCTGCCGTTGATCGCGGCGGGCGGGCTGTCGACACCGGAGAAGGTGGCGGCCGTCCTGTCGGCCGGCGCCGACGCCGTGCTGGTAGGCACCGCTCTGCTCCGGGCCGATGAGAGCGGGACGTCCGCCGTGCACCGATCGGCGCTGGCTGCCGCTCGCGGCCCGACCGTGCTCACCCGGGCTTTCACCGGGCGTCCGGCCCGGGCATTGCCGAACCAGTTCACCGAGCGTTATAGCGATCACGCACCGTTCGGTTTTCCCGCGATCCACCACCTGACGATCGGCCTGCGCCGCGCCGCGGCGGCGGCCGGTGACGGCGAGCGGGTCCACCTCTGGGCCGGAACCGGCTATCGCGATGCCGTTGACGGGCCGGCCGGAGCGATTCTCACCGAACTGGCCGCCAAGGCCGACTGAGCAGCGTGGGGACGCTTCGTCTCGTGTGACTCGGTCGGCGGGGGCAGGATCGGACACATGCGGAGCCGTGAGGGACCGGGCTTCGTTGTTGTCGCCGCTCTCACGTTTCTGGGAGGAAGAAATGAGCGCATCGATCATTGTTCTGGGAGCCACCGGGGACCTCACCGGCCGGTACCTGCTGCCTGCCTTGGCTCAGGTTCTGCCGGAGGTCGAAGGTGGGCTGCGGGTGATCGGGGTGTCCCAGGACGCGCTCGATCCCGACGCGTTTCGCGCTGAACTGCGACGGCGGCTGGAGCAGCATGCGGGTGACGTCGATGAGGCCGTCCGGGGCGACTTGGCCGCAGACGCCGACTACGTTCGCGGCGACGTCACCGACCCGGCAACATTGTCGGCCGCCTTCGCCGCCGCCGATTCCACCTCGGACGCACCAGTGGTGCTCTACCTGGCGCTGCCGCACGTTCTGTTCGAGGACGTCGTGCGAGCGCTGCGCTCGTGTGAGCTTCCGGACGGACTCCGAGTCGTCGTGGAGAAACCCTTCGGGAAGGACCTGGAGGGGGCGCGTCGTCTGAACGCGCTCCTGGCCGACGTCCTGCCGGAGGAGCGGACCTTCCGGGTGGATCATTTCCTGGCCAAGCAGACCGTTCTCAATTTTCTGGGACTGCGGTTCGCCAACCGGGTCTTCGAGTCGCTCTGGAGCAACGCGCACATCAGCAGCGTTGACATCGTCTTTGACGAGACCGTCGACGCTCAGGCACGGGCCAGCTACTACGACCGCTCCGGGGCCTTGCGTGACATGGTGCAGAACCACCTCCTGCAACTGCTCACCTACGTGGCGATGGAGCCGCCGCTGTCGATGGACCCGATCGATCTCAGCGCCCGCAAACTCGACGTCCTGCGAGCCGTGCGGACCCTGGGCCACGACGAGGTGGCCGCCGCGACCCTGCGCGGGCGCTACACCAGTGGCGACGTCACCGGTCGTGACGGTGCTCGGCATGTCGAATCGTATGTTGACGCGAAAGGGGTTGATCCTGGCCGGGAAACGGAAACCTACGCCGAGGTGACCCTGCACATCGACAACTGGCGCTGGGCCGGCGTGCCGTTCCGGCTGCGCACGGGCAAGGCCCTGGCTGGCGACCGCCACGAGATAGTGATCCGTTTCGCAGACCTGCCGCACACGGTCTTCGCCGGCCCACGACCAAGGGCCAATGAACTGCGACTGCAGCTCGACCCGGACCGAATGTCATTGAAGATCAACGTGAATGGCCTGGGTGACCCCTTCGATCTAGAGGTCGTGGACCTCGACGCCGACCTGGCCGCACAGCGCCCCGGGCCCTACGGGCAGCTCCTGCTCGCGGTGATTCACGGGGACACCAGGCTGTCCGCGCACGCCGGCGAAGCTGAAGAAGGGTGGCGGATCGTCGAACCCATTCTGGCCGCCTGGGCCGACGGCATCGCGCCGCTGCAGGACTATGCCGCCGGTGGGGACGGTCCCGTCCGACGCGATGGCGCCGCCGTCCGTTGAACCGGTGGGAGATATCGTGATGGCGTGATGGATGCGGTCCCGCTGGCTTCAGGGCGAGATGCCGATGTCTATGCCGTCGACGAGTGCCGGGTTCTGCGGCGATACCGGGACGGCGGTGATGTCGCGGTCGAGGCGCAGGTGATGAGACATGTTGCCGCACACGGATTCCCGGTGCCGATCATTCATCACGCCGACGGCCGCGACCTAGTGATGGAACGACTCGACGGGCCGACCATGCTGTCCGCGATCGGCACAGGCGCCCTCCCGATCCTTGACGCCGCGGCGCTGCTCGCGGACCTGCATCACGACCTTCACCAGTTACCGGCGCTGTCGAGCCAGAACCCCACCATCCGGATCCTGCACCTGGACCTGCATCCCGACAACGTCATGCTGACCTCGCGCGGCCCAGTAGTGATCGACTGGCGCAACGCCCGAGAGGGACCTGAGCGACTTGATGTCGCCATGTCCGCGATAATCATTGCTCAGGCTGCGGTCGAAAAGACCCAGGACCACAGCTCCTTGGCGGCGGAGCTGCTGCCCGCTTTCCTGCGCTCTGCCGGTGGCTGCCCGGTGGCAGTCCTGGATCAAGCGATGGCGATGCGCCAAGCTGATCCGAACCTCACGCCCGAGGAACGCACCGCCCTACCCATGGCAGCCGCCCTCGTTAGGTCGACCGGGTGGGATTGCGGGCGGTGACGTTGGCAGTCAGTCGGCGCAGGACGGCGCGGGTCCGGTCGAACTCCTCGGCCTCCAGGCCCATGGCGTCACCGATCGCCGCCGGGATGGCGCGGGCCCGCTCGCGCAGTGCGGCCCCCTCGTCGGTGAGGGTCAGCCGGACGGTCCGCTCGTCGTCCGCCCGGCGCTCCCGGCGGAGCAGGCCGTTCGCCTCCAGTCGCTTCAGCAGCGGGGTCAGGGTGCCGTAGTCAAGCTGGAGAGCGGCCCCGAGTTCCTTGACCGAGAGCTCGTCACGGTCCCACAGCGCCAGCAGCACCAGGTACTGCGGATAGGTCAGGCCCAGGTCTTCCAGCAACGGTCGGTAGAGCCCGGTGACGGCCCGCGACGCGGCGTACAGGGCGAAGCACATCTGGTCGTCGAGGAGCAGGGAGGACACCGGGTCCGGCTGAAGGCCGAGGTCAGAGCTGGTCATCCACTCAGCGTAATTTACCGCCTCCACAATGTCCAAGTGCACAAGTAGCTTGTGCACGATGTAATCGTGGGCTAGCTTTACCTCTATCCAGTTGGATCCACTCGTTGGAGGAACCGCCATGACTGACCAGACCGCCCCCGTTCTTGAACCGGCCGCCGCAGCCTTCGCCGAGGCCACCGCCCAGCCGCCGTACCTGTTCCAGCTGCCGCCGAACGAAGGCCGCAAAGCGGTGGACGAGGTGCAGTCCGGCGATACCGCCAAGCTCAGCGTCGACGAGGAATGGGTCACCATCACCGGCGGCCCCACCGGTAGCGTGAAGGCCCGGATCGTCAAGCCCGCCGGTACCACCGGCGCGCTTCCCGTCATCCTTTACATCCACGGCGCCGGTTGGGTTTTCGGCAACGCCCACACCCACGACCGGCTGGTGCGTGAGCTCGCCGTCGACTCGAAGGCCGCCGTCGTCTTCCCCGAGTACGACCTGTCACCCGAGAACCGTTACCCGGTCGCGATCGAGCAGAGTTACGCGGTGGCCCAGTGGGTCACCACTAGCGGCGCCACCAAGGGCCTGGACGGCACTCGCCTGGCCGTGGCCGGAGACTCGGTCGGCGGCAACATGAGCGCCGCCCTCACCCTGATGGCCAAGGAGCGCGGCGACGTCACCTTCGCCCAGCAGGTGCTCTTCTACCCGGTCACCAACGCCGCCTTCGACACCCCGTCGTACCAGCAGTTCGCCACCGGATACTTCCTGCGTCGCGACGGCATGCAGTGGTTCTGGGACCAGTACACGACCGATGAGAGCGAGCGCACCCAGATCACCGCCTCCCCGCTGCGGGCCACCCTCGAACAGCTCAAGGACCTGCCCGCGGCCCTGGTCATCACCGGTGAGGCCGACGTCCTGCGAGACGAGGGCGAGGCCTATGCCAACAAGTTGCGCGCCGCCGGCGTCCCGGTCACGGCCGTTCGCTACCAGGGCATCATCCACGACTTCGTCCTGCTCGACGCACTGCGCGAGACCCACGCCGCGGAATCCGCGATCAACCTGGCCACCGCCACCCTGCGACGGGCACTCGGTACCGAGTGACCGCGCCGATACCGCTCGCCCGGACGATTGATCCCGGTTAGCGGGTGAGTGCTTCGTCCAAGGAGATGGCATCCAGGCCGTGCGCTTGTGCGACCGGTGGGTTGGTCAGCGCCCCGGCGCGGGTGTTGAGCCCCAGGGCCAGTGAGTGGTCGTCGGCGCAGGCCTGCTGCCAGCCCTTGTCGGCCAGCGCGACGGTGTACGGCAGAGTCGCGTTGGTCAGCGCGTAGGTCGAGGTCTTCGGGACGGCGCCGGGCATGTTCGCGACACAGTAGAACGTCGAGTTGTGCACCTGGTAGGTCGGATCATCGTGGGTGGTGGGACGGGTGTCCTCGAAGCAACCGCCCTGGTCCACGGCGATGTCGACCAGCACCGAGCCGGGCTTCATCTGCGCGACCAGGTCGTTGGTGACGAGCTTGGGGGCTTTCGCGCCGGGGATCAGCACGGCACCGATCACCATGTCGGCCTCGAGCACTTGCTGGCGGATCGCCAGCTTCGAGGAGGCCAGCCCTTGGACTCGATTGTTGTAGCGCCAGAACGACATCCGCAGCTTGTCCAGGTCGGTGTCAAGCAGGGTGACGTCCGCGCCCATCCCGAGGGCGATGTTCGCCGCGTTCTGCCCGGCCACTCCGGCGCCGATCACGACGACCTTCGCATTGGCCACCCCGCCGACGCCGCCCATCAGGACGCCGAGGCCGTGCTGGGCCTTGAGCAGGGCGTACGCGCCGACTTGGGGTGCCAGACAGCCGGCCACCTCCGACATCGGGTAGAGCAGCGGCAGCAGGCCGGAGGGCAACTGGACGGTCTCGTAGGCGATGGCGATCACCTCGCGCTTCAGGAGTTCATCGGTCAGCGCGCGGTCCGCAGCCAGGTGCAGGTAGGTGAACAGGACCTGCCCTTCTCGCAGCCGGTGGTACTCCTCGGCGACCGGTTCCTTGACCTTCAGCACCATTTCGGCGGCGCCCCAGACGTCGTCGGCCCCCGCCAGGAGGGTCGCGCCGGCGGCGGCGTACTCGTCGTCCCGGATTGAGGATCCGATCCCGGCACCGTTCTCCACGAAGACCTGGTGCCCGCGAGTCACCAGCTCGTGCACGCCGATCGGTGTGATCGCCACCCGGTACTCGTGGTTCTTGACTTCCTTCGGGACGCCAATCTTCACGTGATTCCTCCGTAGATCAGGATCGTATGATCCGCCACTATCGATGGAATATTTGGTGATCGCCATCCCGCCTGTGGAAGATGCGTAAAATCGCGGTTCGGCGGGCACGACGTTCACCGGCGTGGCAGGAAGGCTGGCATCCGTTGAACAATCTTCATTCCGGGCTCGATGAGGTCGACCAGCGGATCGTGACCCTGCTCATGGCGGACGGGCGGCTCGCGAACAACGCGCTGGCCGCCCGGGTGGGGATCGCGCCGTCGACCTGTCTCAACCGGTTGCGCTCGCTGCGCCAGCGGGGCGTGATCAGGGGAGTGCACGCGGACATCGATCTCGCGGCGATCGGGCGGTCGCTCCAGGCGATGATCGCGGTGCGACTGCAGGCGCACGCCCGCTCCCGGATCGAGCCGTTCGAGCGCTACCTGGCTTCGCTGCCCGGCGTGCTGAATGTCTACTTTCTGGCCGGGCCCGACGACTTCCTGGTGCACGTCGCGGTGCAGGATCCACCCACGCTGCGGGCGTTCGTGGTCGACCACCTCAGTGCTGGGCAGGATGTGGCGATGACCGTGACCAGCCTCATCTTCGATCACGTGCGGCCGGGCACGCTGCCGGGCGCCGTCACACCCGGCGCCGTCACAGCGCCGCGGTGATCGCGCCGCGTGCTCAACAGCAACGGCGCATCGCGTGGGTAACGGGGACGACCCAGGGGCATTGCAAAGTCGGAGAGGGGCCATTTGAGCACGCACAACGAGGACCGCCGCCGAGCCCATCTGGGCCTTTGGTCCCGAGTTGCGTGTTCAAACGGCCCCACCGGTGGAGCGACCGGTTCTCAGGGCTGTAGCGACCACTGCTGACAGTCGTTGTTCAGCCAGGTCCACAGCCGGACGTCGGTGCCGTCGGCGCTGTTGCAGTCGGCGACGTCGGCCACCTTGCCGCTGTTCGGGTTGAGCAGCCGGAACCAGCCGTTGTCCGTGTCGACCAATTGCCAGCGCTGGCAGTTGTTGTTCCACCAGGTGTACTGCTCGATGTTGGTGCCGTTGGTGGTGCCGCAGTCCGCCACGTCGAGGGCTTTGGCGCTGTTGGTATTGATGATCCGGCTGGTGCCGTCGCCGAGCGGCTCGACTTGCCAGCGCTGGTTGTTGCCGCCGGAGCAGGTCCACTGCAGCACCTCGCCGGAGTCGGCGGTGGACCAGTTGTACACGTCGAGGCACTTGCCGGTCGCGCGGTTGACCAGCTTGAGGTCGTTCGCCGCGGAGGAACTCGGGTCGAACGCGATTCCGGCAGGCAGGGCTCGGCTCAGGGTGGTGTAGAGGTAACTGTCCTTGAGGCCGAAGTTGGCGCTGCCGAAGTCGTAGTTGCTGAGAGTGTCGCGGATGGCGGTGCTGGGGTAGCCGTTCCAACCGACCAGGGTCGGGTACTGCCAGGTGCCGTAGGCGTTTTCCGGTGGCTCGTCGCTGCTGTTGGCCAGCCGGAAGTCGTGCGTACCGGCGCCGTCCTTGTGGTAGACGATCTTGGGGTGGGTGCCCTCCCACAGGACGCTGCTCGCCGGGTAAGTGTTGAATTCGCCGTGCGCCGAGGTGGATACGTAGGCGGCCTTGTTGTTCTGCACCCAGACCACGACATGTTCCCAGTCATTGCGGTGCCCGCCGATGGAGCTGTCCTTCAGGGCCTGGTCCTTTTCGAAGTAGAGGCCGTAGGCGATCGCGCACCACCCGTTGTTGCACTTGTAGCGCGAGTAGCCGTTGGTGTTGTCCAGGTCCGAGGTGTCGTGGCACTCGCCGCTGAGTGAGCCGGTCGGGTTGAGCCCGCCGTTGACCGTGCCGTCGGGGCCGATGGCGGGCGTCGGGTAGCAACCGTCGGTGTCGTAGTCGTAGGCGGGCTGCCAGGTCCTCTCGAGCACGTCGGCGTTGCCGGGAAGTTTGGTGGGCGGGGCCGCGAACGCTGGTGTCGCCACGGCGACGACCATGGCGAGGGTGCTGCCGGCGACGGTCAGGGACCGGCGAACGCCTTTGCGGCGCAGGCCGGTCCTTTCGGCGGGGGCAGAAGGGTAGCTGGAGGATGGCATGCCGGACTCGCTCCTTTGCGATGGCCTGGGGGTGCGCGCGGCTGTCCCAGGATTGTCCGCGGTCCGGTTTGGGACGGGTTGACGTCCGGCCGGCTGCGTGCGGATCAACGACACAGAATGGGTCGATATCCGCGAATGGTGACAGCCGTGGCTAGCTTGGCCCCTCCGCGCTCGAAGATCAAGAGGAAAGCCTCAGCGAGACCGGGGGATTGGGTCGAAGGGCCGGCATCGATGCGGGCCCGGATGGCGTGCCCTGCGCTCATCGGCTGACCTGTTTCAGGCGCCGGTAAGTTAGCAGCAAATCTGGCCGCGGCGGAATGAATGTCGCTGTGGAAATCCTATGAGAATGATCGATGGCAATGCGATCACAATGCGGACTCGCCCAAATTGCATGCTCGCCAATAATCGCCGATGAGGAATCTTGACAGGCTGCGTGTGAGCGTTAACAATTCGGCAATCTTCTAAGTTCTCTCGCGCCGTCCCTGACCGGTGGCGAGCCCTCTCTGGATTGAGGACCTCATGGTTGCCATGCCTCGACGCCGCGGCATTCGCCTTCTGCCGCGGGCTGTCGTCCCGCTGCTGTTGGCGGCAAGTTCCCTGATGCTGGTCGGTCCGCCGGCTGCCGCTGCTGACGTGACCGCCGGTCTGGTGTTGCGTTACGACCTGAGTCAGACCTCGGGTACCACGGTGGCTGACACGTCGGGCAATGGTCGCGACGGCACCCTGAACGGTGATGCGTCGTGGTCGGGCGGTGGGCTCGCGCTCGGTGGGACGAACGGTTATGTGAAGCTGCCGAACAATGTGATGGCCGGGCTCACGCAGATCACGGTCTCCGCGGACGTGTACATCGATGCGGCGCAGAGCACGCCGTACATGATCTGGGCGATGGGCAACACCACCTCCGCCGGGGTCGGCAACGGCTACCTGTTCGCCACCGGCAACGCGTATCGGACGTCGATCGCCACTGGCAACTGGACTACCGAGCAGACCGCTACCTCCACAGCGGCGCTGACCCGGGGAGTCTGGGCGAGCATCAGCTACACCCTCGATGCCGCCGGGGTCGCCACCGAGTACCTCAACGGCGAATCGGTGGCGACCAAGACCGGCGTCACCATCACCCCCGGCGCCATCGGGGACGGCACCACGACCGCCAACTACCTGGGCCGCTCGGTGTACACCGCGGACAAGTACGTCAACGGCATGGTGAAGAACTTCCGGATCTACGACCGGGCGTTGACTGCCACCGAGACTGCCCAGATCGCGATTCCCGATGCCACTCGGGTGGCCGGTGACAAGGCCGGGCTGACGCTGGGTGACACCACGGCGGTCACCGCTGATCTGAGCTTGCCGGGCACTGGCCCGGCGTACGGCAGCAAGGTCACGTGGTCGTCCGCGAAGCCGGCG
>DATINJ010000282.1:0-3184 GCA_035474375.1 Kineosporiaceae bacterium
ACTCATCACGAGCATAGGACGAGGGCCGGGAGACCCGGGCTACCCGTGGACTGCAGGCCAGCGGCGGCCCCCCGACTGGACTGAACTGGATCGAGGCCGAGTTCGCCGCCCTGCGTATTTCGCCCTCAGCCGCACTGACCACCACAGCCACGCCGAGCGGGGCGAAGCTATCGCTGCTCCATACGTTGACGCAATTACCGCGGCACACCCAGCGCTGGCAGCTCCAAGATCCGGGGCCTGATTACCTGCCCTGCGTGGCCTGATGCGGCACTAGGGTCGGTGGCAGCCGACGGCACTCCTGCTCGGTGAGCAGATTCCCCGACGCCGAGTATCAGTCCGCACGGCTGGTATTGCCGGAGGGACGCACGGAAGGGGCGAGCCATGACATCGACCTCCATCCGAACAGACAGGGTTGCCGGCCAGTCCCTCCCAGGCGGCACCCGGGATGCCGGCACGCAGGCGATGCAGGCCGCCGGCCGGGAGTTGCTGGCAACTGTGGGCAACCAGGTTCTGAAAGTCGCCGTCGATCGTGCCGTGTTGAAGGTCGATCAGGTAGCCGCTCGGCTGGACACCATCGCCGCGGGTGGCACACCGCCTTCGGCGCCGAGCCGGAAGCCGCCTGCACGTTCAACCGACGGCGGCGAGCAGCGGCCCGAACATCGGGTGGCCGCGCGGCTGGACACCGTCGCGGCGGGGGGTGGTAGCAGAACACCGCGTTCGGCCCCGAGCCGGAAACCGCCTGGACGTTCAACCGACGGCGGCGAGCAGCGGCCCGAACACCCGACGCGTGCGGTCAAGATGGGGGCGGCCGTCAGCTTCGTCATGCGCCAGGCGAGGCATCTCCTGCAGCTCATCCAGCGCCTTGCGCAGCAACTGCTGGCCGCGCTCACACGTCTGCGGCGCCGCCTGCAGAAGCTGCTGGGCGCACTGGTCCACCGGGGTGTCGCCGCGGCGCGGCAGACCGTTGACCGGCTCCGTGAGAAGTTGAAGGACGGGACCAGCCGCGGTGGGGTCGTCATGGGCGCTGCTGGTGGTCTCGTGAAAGCGCTCCGTGCGGGCACGAACCCGGTCTGGGGAGCCATGAAGGGCGCGATCGGCGGATTGAGCACGAAGGCGAAGGTGTTGATCGTTCTCGCGCTTGTCCTCGGCGTGCTGCTTGGGCCCGTCGTGCTCGTCGTGGTCCTGCTGGCGCTGCTCGTATTCGCCGTAGTAGCCGCGGCGCGAACCAGGGCGCCAACATGATGCGTGCACCGGCCGGCCCGACCCCAACACAACGTCCGGCATCAGGCGCCGCACCAGGCTGCGCCAGATCGCCGTTCAAGGCCGATCGCCGCCACACCTGGAACTAGAATCGTGGCCTTCAAGGAGCTGTCGCATTCGTGGCCGCATCACACAGCGCGCGCGCGTCGTCTCACGACGCGGCGAGCGGGTGGCGCTGGCCGTGAGGCCTCGACCCCCGCCCGGGTCTCCCGCCGGGCGCGGCGGGCTGCTTCGGTTTTGGCATTGGAGAAGATCTCTTCCGGACTGATCCCGATCGCGTCCATCCACCGGGCGCGCAAGCCGCGCAGCTTTCCTGCCGACAACATTGCGTAGCCGTCGCGCAACTGCGTCCAGCTCGTTTCGCCCGCCTCGGCCTCGCGACGCAGGGCGGCCAGGAATTGCAGCTCGGCGGACACCTGGGCGTCAACCAGCCGCCGGCGCTTGTCGTCGAGCGTTCGACGCTTGTCGTGCAGGAGTCCGATGTGCTGAGCGGACGCGCGCAGCGGCTCAGGCAGGGCCATCCCGCAACCTCCGAGAGTTACTGTCGCCCGGCGTACGGGCAGTTGTTGATGAGGAAGGCCTCGTTGCGTCTCCCAGGGCGTGTGCTCACTATAGTACGCGACTTGGCCGCTGAGGATCGGGATACTTAGCTTGGCGTCGGAAGGCGGGGCAGGTCAGCCTGATCTCGCGACGACCCTGGAGGCGGGCATGAGACCTGCCGATCCTTAAGTTGTCTACGCTTCGTGATCGTGTGGAGGCCTCGTGCCCGAGTTGCCACTTTGGCTTTGCCGACCCGCTGTGGGACGAATTCGCCGCGCCGTTCCCGCCCGGGAGATGTTCCTCCCTAACCCGTGGGGCTGTCACCGCCGCCGGATCAGCGGCCGAATCATGTTCGACAAGCTCGCGCAGGTACTGCGGTTCGGCTGCTCCTACGACGCGATCGCCGACACCACCTGCTCGGCCACAACGCTGCGGCCCGTGCCGCGACGAGGGGATCACGCTCGGCGTCTCTTCGCCGCACTGGCCCGGGATCGCCCGCCAGGCCTATGACTGCATTCGTCTGCCTGCTGCTCGGTCACCTCGCCGTCGACGGGTGCGTCACCAAGGCTTCCGATGATCGTGAGTGCGCCGGCCCGTCCCGGGTGGACTCGGCGCACACAGGGTCTGACCGGTCGGTGCTGGTCGACGCCGGGCGGGTTCCGCTGAGCCGGGTCCTGGCCGGGCCCTACCGGCACGGCTCCCCGCTGCTCGAACGACCCTCGACCGGCTAGCCGCAAAGCCGTTCAGTTAGGTCGGTGGCCGCGTTGTCAAGATCGGCTGGATGTCGATGGTGATGGTGGCCGGACGGCTGGGGCCGCGGTGGCGGCCCTTGGCGCTGCTGGCCACGTACTTGGAGATCGCTCGTTCGACCACGCGCGGGTTGGTGCGGATCCGCCGTGCGGGCAGCAACTGGCCCAGGACGTGCCGGCCGATCGTGCCGACCAGGTCGATGACGGTGTCGGCGATCACCCCGGCGGCGGCGATGAGTTGATCTCGGGCAGCGTGTAGGGCGACGGTGAAGCTGCCGCGGTCAGGCTCGACATCGGGCCGTGCCACGGTGGCGTCGCTGATCGCGATCCGCAACGCCTGGTGGGTGATCAACAGGGCGTAGATCTCCTGTTCGACCCCGGCCGGGGTGCGCGAAGCGTAGGACTCCTCCGCCAAGGTTGGTGGACTTCAGCTCGGCGAACCCGGTCTCGATCTCCCAGCGCTCGTGGTAGAGCGCCACGATCTCCAGGGCGGGCACGGCGGGGTCAAGCACACTGGTGACCAGCCGGTAGGTCTCGCTGCGGCGGGTGTCGCTGGTGGTGATCGTGATCTGGGCAGCGATCACCCGGACCTCGACCCGCCCGATCCGGGACGGATCAGATCGGTCACCGCAAGC
>DATINJ010000283.1:0-3184 GCA_035474375.1 Kineosporiaceae bacterium
GACGGCCTGATGATCGCCGTATTTCTTGATCAACCCACGGATTCGAATGTCTGGGCCGGTGGACGGCGGGCTCACCCGCCCGCCCTTGGCCGAGTCGCTGGTTGCTGAGGTGGTCATGGGTAGATCCTGGCCGGAGCAGCCATGGGTGGAAACCACCGAATTGCCGACAGTTGTCCACCGGTCGACGTACCCGCCGAAATCGCCAGTTGTGCCCGCTGAGGTGCCCCGACAGGGGGTAATAGCGGGCACAACTGACGATCGCTCAGCGGCGAAGCTCGCCGCAGGCGGTCAGGAGGCTTCGGAGAGCAACTTCTGTAGCCGGCTGACGCCCTCGACCAGGTCCTCGTCGCTCAGGGCATAGGACAGCCGCAGGTACCCGCTCGGGCCAAAGGCCTCACCCGGGACGGCGGCGACCTCCGCCTCCTCCAGGATCAGCGTCGCCAGCTCCGCAGAGGTGGTCGGGGTGCGCCCCCGCAGGGTCTTGCCGAGCAGGCCCTTCACCGACGGGTACACGTAGAAGGCACCCTGCGGCGTCGGGCAGACCACGCCGGGAATGTCGTTCAGCATCGCGACGATCAGCTTGCGTCGCCGGTCGAAAGCGACCCGCATCTCGTGTGCCGCGCTCAGATCACCGGTCAGCGCGGCGATTGCGGCGCGCTGCGACACGTTGGCGACATTGGAGGTCAGGTGCGACTGCAGGTTGGTGGCCGCTTTGATGACGTCCTTCGGCCCGATCATCCAGCCGACCCGCCAGCCGGTCATCGCGTAGGTCTTGGCCACCCCGTTCAGCACCACGCAGGTGTCGGCCAGTTCCGGCACCTCGACCGCGATCGAGGGGGCGCGGACGCCGTCATAAACCAGGTGCTCGTAGATCTCGTCGGTGACCACCCAGATCCCGTGCTGCACCGCCCACTCGCCGATTGCCCGAACCTGCTCGGCCGGGTAGACCGCACCGGTCGGGTTGGACGGCGAGCAGAACAGCAGCACCTTGGTGCGCTCGGTCCGGGCTGCTTCCAACTGCTCGACGGTGACCAGGTAGCCGGCGTCCTCACCGGCGAAGACCTCCACCGGGACACCCCCGGCCAGGCTGATCGCCTCCGGGTAGGTGGTCCAGTACGGGGCCGGCAGCAACACCTCGTCGCCCGGGTCGAGCAGAGTGGCGAACGCCTGGTAGACCGCCTGCTTGCCGCCATTGGTGACCAGTACCTGCTCGGGTGCGACCGACAGCCCGGAGTCACGGGCGGTCTTCATCGCGATCGCCGCGCGCAGATCGGGCAGCCCGCCGGCCGGGGTGTACCGGTGGTTGGCCGGGACGGTGCAGGCCGCGACGGCGGCGTCGACGATGTAGCCGGGAGTCGGGAAGTCGGGCTCACCGGCACCAAAGCCGATCACCGGCCGACCGGCCGCCTTGAGGGCCTTGGCCTTGGCGTCGACAGCGAGGGTTGCGGATTCGGCGATGCTGCCGATCCGACCGGAGATCCGCGCTCGCGGCGCTCCGGCTGACGGGGACGAGGAGGAGGGGGTCTGCTGGCTCACCGGACCATCGTGCCACCGTCGCTACCCCGCTCGTGCCCTACATCACGGCACTGTCCGCTGACAATCAGCGAACGGTCACAGAACGCTGCGCTGGTGCGCCGGGTTCGACCTGGGGTCGCTCCGGTGCGTACACTCACGGACGGGTGGTTGCGAACTGCCATGCTGACGCGCGCCGTGGCCGAGGCTGGTAGGAAGCAATTGCTGGAAGGGCAGTGGCTCAATTGGTAGAGCACCGGTCTCCAAAACCGGCGGTTGGGGGTTCAAGTCCCTCCTGCCCTGCGGGAACAGTAATTTAAGACCCAGACAATCAGGTGAGGACCGTGAGCAGCACTTCATCGACGAAGAAGCGTCGGGGCAGTCCGATGCTCTTCCTGCGGCAGGTCATCGCCGAATTGCGGAAGGTCGTCCGACCGACCCGCACTGAGCTGATCACCTACACCTCCGTGGTGTTGGTTTTCGTGCTCATGGTCATGACGTACGTGTCGGTTCTGGACCTCGGGTTCGGCAAGCTCGTGCTCTGGGCGTTCGGCGGGGCCTAAACCGGTCCCGTCGGATCCGGGCCAGTTACCGGCTCGGCCGCTCCGCACCAGCAACCAGGGCCCAGTCAGGGCTAGAACGTACGAAGGGAAGCAGGACAACAGCGTGTCCGAAAAGA
Source organism: Kineosporiaceae bacterium (assembly GCA_035474375.1). GTDB lineage: Bacteria > Actinomycetota > Actinomycetes > Actinomycetales > Kineosporiaceae > JANNPJ01. Next base: position 2,192 of record DATINJ010000283.1, read on the forward strand.
CCTCGCAGTTCACCGATGAGCATGCCGACCTCGCCGCTACGGCCGAGGACGAGCAGGCCGTTGTCGATCAGACCGAGCTCGCCGCGGCCGACAACGACGAGACCGATGAAGAGCTTGAATCCGACGAGTTCGGCTCTGACCCGGTCGTCGACGGCGAACCAGCGACGGCCGGCGCCGACGACGAAGAGCCTGGCGACCCGGTCGAGGAGTTCAAGGCCGGCCTGCGTCGCGCCCCTGGTGACTGGTACGTGATCCACTCGTACGCCGGTTACGAGAACCGGGTGAAGGCCAACCTGGAGAACCGGACGTCGAGCCTCAACATGGAGGACTACATCTTCCAGGTCGAGGTCCCGATGGAAGAGGTCACCGAGATCAAGAACGGCCAGCGCAAGCTGGTCCGGCGCGTCCGGATCCCCGGATACGTGCTGGTCAGGATGGATCTGAGCGACGAGTCGTGGGGCGCCGTCCGGCACACCCCGGGCGTCACCGGTTTCGTCGGACACACCCACCAGCCGGTGCCGCTGAGCCTGGACGAGGTCTTCTCCATGCTCGCCCCCAGCTTGGCCCCCGCCGAGTCGAAGTCTCGCCAGCCCGAGGTCAAGGTTGTCGACTTCGAGGTCGGAGAGACCGTCACGGTCATGGAGGGTCCGTTCGAGACCCTGCCCGCCACCATCTCCGAGATCAATGCCGATGCACAGAAGCTCAAGGTGCTGGTATCGATCTTCGGTCGGGAGACGCCGGTCGAGCTTTCGTTCGGCGACGTCTCCAAGCTGTAGAGCCATCCGGCTGTAGAGCTACCTGAGCTAGCCGGTACCAGTACAAAGCCGCTACAAGTCCAAAGGAAAGCAAACTCATGCCCCCCAAGAAGAGGGTCTCAGCGCTCATCAAGCTGCAGATCAACGCGGGCCAGGCCACTCCGGCGCCGCCGATCGGGCCTGCGCTCGGTCAGCACGGCGTCAACATCATGGAGTTCTGCAAGGCCTACAACGCCCA
>DATINJ010000284.1:0-17140 GCA_035474375.1 Kineosporiaceae bacterium
GTACGAGAATGTCTGCCTCGCCGACCCGTCCTGGGTGGAGCTGGTGCTGATCGGTGGGGACGTCACGTACGGACGGGCGGACTGGTACGAGCGGCTCGCGGCCGAGCCGGCCGGCGGTGAATCATTGATCGCCTGGGGCAAACCGATGCGCCTGGACTGCACGTTCGCCGCCCCACCCGTGCCCGGCCCGCCCGTGCCCGACCAACCCCTGCCCACCCTGGCCGATGTCCGCTCGGCCCTGACCGCCGCCTACCCACCCGTCGGCCCGATCCACGCCTAGCCCGAGCCCGAGCCCCATGCCCGAGCCCCATGCCCGAGCCCCATGCCCGAGCCCGAGCCCGAGCCCATGATCTGGGAAGCTCGAACCCGGCTGGCCCACTTGCTCGGCTTTCCAAACTTGTGCCGTGATCATCAATGCCGGTGAGTCAAGCGCAGGGGTGAGGTTGTCTGAGGTCGTATCTGCGTCGCTTCGACCCGTGATCATGCACGATTGCCCTGGCCCGACGAGCAAGCGTGCATGATCACGGCTGTTGGTCAGGGGTCCCGTGGTGGCTTAACTCACCGGCATTGATGATCACCGCCGGTTGGGGGGTGCGCTCGGCGAAGTGTGTCCGGCGGATGACCCAGGCGGTGGGTCATCGGCCGGCCACACTTCGGACGAGGAGGCACTCATCCGGGCTGCCCGCACCGATGCGTCACTCCGGAGCCGAGTCGCGGGCGAGGTCCAGGGCGGCGAGGTAGCCGAAGGTCATCGCGGGCCCCAGGGTGGCGCCGGGGCCGGCGTAGGTGTGGCCCATCACCAAGGCGCTGGTGTTGCCGGCCGCGTACAGCCCGAGGATCGGGGATCCGTCCTCGCGCAGCACCCGGGCGCGCTCGTCGGTGGTCAAGCCGCCCTTGGTGCCGAGGTCGCCCGGCACGATCCGGACGGCGTAGAACGGTGGCTTGGAAAGCGTTGCCAGGCAAGGGTTCGGGCGGTTGCGCGGGTCGCCGTAGTACCGGTCGTACGCCGACTCGCCACGGTGGAAGTCCTCGTCCAGTCCGAAACGGGCCATCGCATTGAACCGTTCTACGGTGGCGGTCAGCCCGTCGTCCGGTAGCCCGAGCTCGGCGGCGAGCCCGGCGATGGTGTCCGCCTTGGCGAAGGTGCCGGAGGAGTACCACCGCGATGGGAACGGTTGGCGGGGAGCGCGGCCGGCGAACACGTAGCGGTTCCGGTAGCGCTGGTCGAAGATCAGCCATGCCGGGATGTGCGGTACGGCAGCCGTGTGCAGGTCGTACATCGCATGCACGGCGTCGACATAGGGCGCCGCCTCGTTGACGAACCGTCGGCCGGCGGCGTTGACCAGGATGCAGCCGGGCAGCGTGCGTTCGGCGAGCAAAAAGTACGGTTCCCGCGGCAGCTCTACGGACGGGCCCCACCAGGCGTCGTCCATCAGGTCGAGCCCGGCCCCGACGCGCTGACCGGCGAGGATGGCGTCACCGGTGTTCTCCGCCGCCCCCACGGTCCAGTTGGCGCCGATCGGCTCGCGCTGGTACTCCTTCCGCATCTGCGCGTTCTGCTCGAAGCCACCGGCCGCCAGGATGACGCCGCGGGTGGCCCGGATGGTGACCGGTTCGCCGTCCTGGCTGACCCGAATGCCCCGCACCCGGTCGCCGTCCATGTCGAGGTCTACCAGCGGGGTCGACAACCAGACCGGGACGTCGAGTCGGGTGAGGCCGGCGCGCAGTCCGGCGGCCAGTGCCTGGCCCATCGTCAACAGTTCACGGCGGCGGAGCCGGGCCAGGGCCGAGCGCACTGCGACGCGCAATGCCGTCGTCAGGCCGCGGGGATGCCGGGCGATCAAGGTGAGCCACCGATAGTCGGCCTGGGTGATCACCAGACCACCCTTGGCCGCCAGGTACGGGGCGTTCAATTGATCCCGGTCGGTGCCCAGCACGCTGGCCGGCAACGGACGGGACTCGATCGATCGGCCTCTCGGTCTACCGCCCGGCGCTTCCGGGTAGTAGTCCGAGTAGCCGCGTACCCAGCGGAATTTCAACGGCGTCTGCGCCTGGACCAAGTTGAGCATCTCCGGCCCGTGCTGAAGAAACGCGGCCTGCAGTTGCGGGTTCACGTCCGGGCCGACGATGTCCGCGAGGTAGCTCGCTGCCTGTTCGGGGGTGTCCTGTACCCCGTCGCGCTCAAGCACGCTGTTACCCGGAATCCATACCCCGCCGCCGGAGCGAGCGGTCGAGCCGCCGAAGTGTGCTGCCTTCTCCACCACGACGACGCGCAGACCCTGGTGAGCTGCGGTGAGAGCGGCGGTCATTCCGGCCGCTCCGGCTCCGACCACGACGACGTCGAACTCAGGTACGGCGGTCATCCAGACTCCTCCGGTCGGGGCAGATCTGTAACAGGTTATAGACTTGCGCAGGCAAATCGCTATGGTGGTGGAGTTCATTGATCGCAGAAATATGAGAACACGTTCTACTGTCGGTTGAGTTCTATCGAATGGCGGACGCCGTGGCTGAGGTCTGGGACGTCAGTGCCACCACCGTGGTCATCGGCTTCGGTGCGGCCGGGGCGTGCGCCGCGCTCGAGGCGGCGGCCGGGGGCTCGGTGCTGGTGCTCGATCGCTTCCTCGGCGGCGGAGCGACGAAGCTGTCGGGTGGGGTCGTCTACGCCGGTGGCGGCACCGAGGCGCAGCGCGCTGCCGGGGTCAGCGACGACCCTGAAGCGATGTTCGACTACCTGCGGCACGAGGTTGCCGACGCCGTCAGCGAGCCGACTCTGCGCCGGTTCTGCGAGGGCAGCGTCGCCGATCTCGAATGGCTGGCCGGTCACGGGGTGCCGTTCGCCGGGTCGCTCTGCCCGGACAAGACCTCGTACCCGACCAACCGGCATTACCTGTACTACTCCGGCAGCGAGAGTTCCGGCTGGGGAAGGCGATTGGCTCGCCCCGCAGCGCGAGGTCATCGCGTCGTCGGTCGCGGCACCAGCGGGCGGGTGCTGTATCAGCGGCTGGCCGAAGCGGTCGCTCGCCGGGGAATCGGGGTGCTCGCCCAGACCACGGCACGGGAGCTGGTCCTCGACCCGGCCGGCCGGGTGACCGGGGTGCGGTGCACCACGATGACCACGGCGCCGCCCGCCGTTCGGGGGCTGCATCGCTGGCTGGCCCGAGCTGGTGCCAAGCCGTTCCTCTACGCTCCCGCGCTGGGCCGGGCCCTCTTCCGGCAGGCAGACCGGCTGGAACGGCGCTACGCCAAAGAGTTGCTGGTCCGAGCCGAGCGCGGGGTGGTGATCAGTGCCGGTGGGTTCATCGCCGACCGTGCCCTGGTGCATGAACACGCCCCCGCCTACCGTGGCGGGCTGCCACTGGGTACCCCGGGGGACGACGGCGCCGGCCTGCGACTCGGGCTCGCCGCCGGTGGTGTTGCGGACCGGCTGGATCGGCTCTCCGCCTGGCGTTTCGTCAGCCCGCCGACCGCGCTGATCTCCGGCCTGCTGGTGGATCGGGCCGGCCGGCGCATCTGCGACGAGTCCCGGTACGGCGCAGCGGTCGGCGAAGCGATCATCACCCGATCCGAGGGTGCGGCCTGGTTGCTGTTGGACGCCGGGCTGATTCGGACGGCGTTGCGCCAGCTGCGGCGGCAGACGCTGTGGTTCCAGCGGGTGCAGGCGCTGTACCTGCTGACCGTGGCCCGAGTCAGCGCTCCCACCCTGGCGCAGGTCGCGGAGCGGGCCGGGGTCGATCCGGTCGGCCTGCGGGCTACCGTCCAGGCGCACCTCGACGCCCTTCAGGAGGGCAAGGACGATCCGATGGGCAAGCCCGCCGAGCTGGTACGGGCGATCGAGCGACCACCGTACTCGTTGATCGACGTCTCGGTCCGACCCCGGATGGGCTACCCCTGCCCGATGCTCACGCTCGGCGGGCTGGTCGTCGACGAGGACACCGGCCAGGTACGAAATGCCATCGGTAGCAGCATTCCTGGCCTGTATGCCGCAGGGCGCTCGGCGGTCGGGCTCTGCTCGACGTCCTATGTCAGTGGCTTGTCCCTGGCCGACTGCGTGTTCTCCGGCCGTCGCGCCGGGCGGCACGTGGTGGCCACCGATCTCGCGGAACAGGGGTGAGCTGTGCTGAACGTCAGGCGTAGAAACTCGCGAAGGGAGACTCCATGCTCGATCTCGAGCTGATCATCTCGGCGGCCGATCGGCTGCAGGCCGCCGAACAACAGCGGGTTCCGATCGAGCCCTTGGTCGGGTCGTTCCAGGGAATCGACGCGGACGACGCTTACCGGATCCAGCTGCTGAACATTCGCCGCCGGGTTTCCGCCGCCGGTGAGGTGGTGGGCCACAAGGTGGGCCTGTCGTCCCGGGCGATGCAGGAGATGATGGGCGTTGACGAGCCGGACTACGGGCATCTGCTCGCCGATATGCGGCTGAGTTCCGCCGTCCCGGCGCGCCGCGATCGGTACTGCCAGCCCCGGGTGGAGCCGGAGGTCGGCTTCATCCTGGGCGCTGACCTGCCTGGCGAGGATTGCACCGAGGCCGACGTGTTGGCCGCGACCGAGGCGGTGGTGCCGGCGATCGAGCTGATCGACAGCAGGATCGTGAACTGGCGAATCCTCCTGCCGGACACGATCGCCGACAACGCCTCCTCGGCCGGATTCGTGCTCGGTGCGGAACGAGTCGACCCCCGCGAGCTCGATCTGACCAGCATTCCGGTGGTGCTGCGGCGTAACGGGGAGGAAGTGGCGGCCGGCCGCTCGGACGCTGTGCTGGGCAACCCGGTGATCGCGGTCGCCTGGCTGGCGCGGACGGTCGCCCGGTTCGGCGTCCGGCTGCGGGCCGGGCACCTGGTCCTGCCGGGCTCGTGCACCCGAGCGATCGATGCCCGGGCGGGCGACGACTTCCACGCCGAATTCGAAGGGCTGGGCTCGGTTCGGCTGGCGTTCCAGGCAACGCCGAGTGACTCGACGAAACTCGAAGCAGAGGGCTGAGGGCATGAGTGACGCAAAGGTGACGGCGGCGATCGTCGGCTCCGGCAACATCGGCACCGACTTGATGTACAAGTTGCTGCGCTCGGATTGGGTACAGCCACGGTGGATGGTCGGGATCGATCCGGGTAGTGAGGGCCTGCGCCGAGCCGCCGAGTGCGGCCTGCAGACCAGTACGGAGGGCACCGACTGGTTGCTGGGCCAGGACGAACTGCCGGATCTGGTCTTCGAGGCCACCTCGGCGCAGGTGCACCGGGCGAACGCACCCCGATACGCCGAGGCTGGGATCCGGGCGATCGACCTCACCCCGGCGGCCCTCGGACCGTACGTGATTCCTTCGGTGAACCTGGACGAACACCTGGCCGCGCCCAACGTCAACCTGATCACCTGTGGTGGTCAGGCCACCATTCCGATGGTCGCGGCGGTGTCCCGGGCGGCCGCGGTGGAATACGCCGAGATCGTGGCCACCGTGGCGTCCAGGTCGGCCGGCCCGGGTACCCGGGCCAACATCGACGAGTTCACCCGAACCACCAGCCGGGGGATCGAGGTGATCGGCGGTGCCCAGCGCGGCAAGGCGATCATCGTGCTGAACCCGGCCGATCCGCCGATGATTATGCGGGACACCATCTTTTGCGCGGTACCGGCGGACGCCGACCAGGACGCCATCGCCGCCTCGGTGCGGGAGATGGTCGCCGAGGTCGCCGGCTACGTGCCCGGCTACCGCTTGCTCAACGACCCGCAGTTCGACCAGACCACCGTGGCCAGGAGTACCGGGACCACGACGATGACCCGGGTCAGCATCTTCATAGAGGTCGAGGGGGCGGGTGATTTCCTGGCCCCGTACGCCGGAAACCTGGACATCATGACCGCGGCCGCGGCCGCCGTCGGCGACGCGATGGCCAGGTCGCTGAGCACCGTTGGAGCAGGCAAGGAGGAGGCCAGGTGAGCACCGATCAGGATCGGCTGGAGGTTCGGATCACCGATACGTCGCTGCGTGACGGATCGCATGCCAAGCGGCATCAATTCACCGAGGCAGAGGTGATCTCGATCGTCTCGGCGCTCGACGCGGCCGGAGTGCCGGTGATCGAGGTGACGCACGGGGATGGGCTCGGCGGATCGTCGTTCACCTACGGTTTCAGCTATACCCCGGAGCAGAAGCTGATCCAGGCGGCGGTTCGGACGGCCCAGCAGGCCCGGATCGCGTTCCTGATGTTGCCCGGGGTCGGGGTCACCGATGACATCTTGGCGGCCGCCGATCACGGCGCCTCGATCTGCCGGGTCGCCACGCACTGTACCGAGGCCGATATCTCGGTGCAGCATTTCGGATTGGCTCGCGAGCGCGGCCTGGAGACTGTCGGATTTCTGATGATGGCGCACTCCCAGCCGCCGGAGGCGCTGGCGAAACAGGCGCGGATCATGGCGGACGCCGGATGTCAGTGCGTCTACGTGGTCGACTCGGCGGGAGCGCTGATCCTGGAGCAGGTCGGCGATCGGGTCGCCGCGCTGGTGGCCGAACTCGGGGACGATGCGCAGGTCGGGTTCCATGGGCACGAGAACTTGGGGCTCGGGGTCGCCAATTCGGTGCTGGCCGCGCGTGCGGGCGCCCGGCAGATCGACGGCAGCACCCGGCGGTTCGGAGCCGGTGCCGGAAACACCCCGGTAGAGGCCTTCGTCGGAGTCTGCGACAAGATCGGGATCCGGACCGGCATCGACTTCTTCGCGATCGTGGACGCCGCCGAGGACGTCGTCCGCCCGGCGATGCCCGAGGAGTGCCTGCTCGACCGGATGGCGCTGATGATGGGGTACGCGGGGGTCTACTCCAGCTTCCTCAAGCACGCCTACCGGCAGGCCGAGCGGTACGGCGTCTCCGGTGCCCAGATCCTGGTCCGCGCCGGTGAACGAAAACTGGTGGGCGGTCAGGAGGACCAGCTCATCGACATCGCCCTGGAACTCCAACGCGAACAAAGCCGGTGAGTCAGGCGCCCCTCACCGTGCCGTGATTCCCCAACCCTTCGGGTTGGGGAATCACGGGCAAAATGGTGGTGGGTTAGGCGGACATCACCATGAGCATCAACATCATGCCCTCGTCCTCGTGAATCGCGTTGTGGCAGTGCAGCATGTACCCGTACTCGTCGTCCGCGTAGTCGATGAACTGCATCGCGATCTTGTTCGTGCTGTTGGGCCCGATGTAGATGGTGTCCTTCCACTGCGCGTAAGCGCCGGTGGGCGCCACGCCGTCGATCGACAGCACCTGGAACGGCACGTCGTGCAGGTGGAACGAGTGAGTCAGCCCGGTCGCGTTGGTGATCGTCCAGACTTCGGTGTCGCCGAGCGTCGTCATCAACTCGCTGGCCTCCATGGCCGCCATCGTGGTCCCCGAGACACCGTTGATGTACATGGTGTTTCCGGTGTTGGACAGCGCGATGGTGCGGGTGGTGGCCGGGCTGCTGGTGTCCAGCGCGGTGAACGTGTTCAGGCTGCTGGGCAGGCTGTCCGCGGCGGTCGTCGCGGTCGAAGTGATGGTGACGATCGACTTGGTGCCGCTACCGCCGCGCGCGCCGCCCGCGGTAACGGTTGCCTGCAGCGTGACAGTTGCCGAACTGGTCAGGTCCACCACGATTTCGGTGCGCTCGCCGCCCACCAGTCGGATGCTGGTGACCGAGATCGGTGCGGCGAGCAGAGCAGCATCGCTGGCCACCTGGGTGAGGCTGGCGCCATCGGTCCGCGAGATGGTGATCAGGTCGGTGATCGAGCCATTGAGCACGTGGAAGCGCACCCGATTGGTGTCCACCTTCAGGGTCGGTGTTCCGTTCACCCCCACGTTGGAGCCGTTGACCAGCAGCGGAAACGTCGTCGTGGAGGTGGTGAGGCCGGCCGTGGTGGAGATGGTGGCACCGGCCGCACTGATCGGCAGTGACTGGATGATGAGTGGGAACTGATCGGTGCCGTAGTCGGAGGGCAGCGCTGCGGCGCCGTCGGAGTCGTCGTTGACGATGAGCATGCCGACCAGGCCGCTGGCGATCTGCTCGGCTGTTGTAGTCAAGGCATGCGGGTGGAACCACAGCGTGCAGGCTTCCTGGTTGATGTCGAAGGCGGCTGAAAACGATTCCCCGGCCTCGATTGTGTTCTGCGGCCCGCCATCCACCGAGGGCGGGATGTGGGCGCCATGCCAGTGCACGGTGCTGACATCGCTCAGATTGTTGGTGATGTCCATCTGGACGGAATCGCCGTTATCCACCTTAATGACGGGCCCGAGAAAGGCCTGGTTAAAGCCACAGGTAGCGCTGCTGATTCCGCTCAAGATTGTGGTGGTTCCGGTTTGCATATCGAGCGAGAAAACCTTGGTACTGCCGCTGCTCGTGTAATCCAGCAGGGTCGGGATATTCAGTGTCCCGCTGGCGGTTGCGGCTTGGGCTGGGGCCGAGTATTTCAGGCCCATTCCGGCGCCGGCGCCCAGCAGTCCCAGCGCACCAATATTGCGCAGGAGACCGCGCCGAGAGAGCTGTCGCCCCGACGAAGGTGCGGTTTCGCCCTGGGTCGGAGACGCTGCTAGCTGGTGAGGAGTCGTCATGGGGATGCAAGGTATGGGGGGATTCTGTGGCTTTGATGTGCTGAATCGAGCGGTCTGCTGTGGATTTATGAAGGGTTTTATAAGAGTCGAGTTGACTTGACAAGCCCGGTTTATCCTCGCAAGATCGTCGGCGCAGGGTCAACTGGTATCTCCGGTTGTACGGACCATGGGGATGTTCGACCCCAGGAATTCTCCCGGGCAAAACGAAAGCCCGAGATACCTCAACTTCCAGAGCCGTCGCTCACGCACGCCCTCGTGAAAGGAAAATCCATGCGAACACGCTCATGGCACAGTGCAATCACTATCGCTGCGGTCTTCACGCTGATCGGCATCGGCATCGCCGTCATCTCGTTCACCAAGACGAGTGCCTCCGTATCCGCCGACGGAGCGACAAACTTTCAGAACGTGGCGGCCTCCAGCAGTCCGATCGCCGCCACCAGCAGCCCGGCAACCACCAGCCCAACAGCCAGTAGCAGCGCGACTGCTACTGGCAGCGCCTCACCCACCTCGTCAGCGACCAGTACCGCCGACGACGGCAGCGCGTGCGCCGACGTGTTCGAGGTCTCGGACCCGGCCGGCGATGCGGTCGGGGAACTGTGCACGGCGGTGACCCATGACGAGACCGCGGTCAGCAAGATCAAGGTCACCTTCACGGCGCCGTCGGATTGCACGGGGGACGTCATGCTGCGGGCCGCGGGTGTCGACGAGGACGGCGTGGAGTTCGGCAAGGTGAAGTCGGACTCCTGCGCCTCCGGAACCGCGACTGCGTCGTTCACGCCGATCAGCGAGACCACGGCCGGTACCGAGATCTGCGGCATGCTGATCTCGGACGTTTACACCGGGGCCCAGGCCTGCGTCCTGGTCTCCTGACCGATCCCGACCCCGCCGCGATCATCAATGCCGGTGAGTTAGGCCATGGGTGGCACCCGTAACCCAGCCGCCGTGATCATGCACGGTTGCTCCCTCGGGTCGGGGGGACCTGTGTCCCAATCGCCGTGATCATGCACGGTTGCTCCCTCAGGTGCGGAGCAACCGTGCATGATCGCGGGAGGAGGCGGGCAACCGTGCATGATCGCGGTAGCAAGGGCGGGCAACCGTGCATGATCACGGGAGGAAGGGGGGCAACCGTGCATGATCGCGGGAGGAAGGCGGGCAACCGTGCCGGGCCCACTGCCCGAAGGGTTGGGGAATCGCGGGAAGGGGTGTGGCTACTCGTAGCTGATCCGGACGGTGTTGCTCACGGGGAGGGCCTGGCAGGCCAGGATGTAGCCGTCGGCGAGATCCTCGGCGTCCAGGACATTGTTCTCGATCATGTTGACCTCGCCCTTTTCGAGGCGGCAGGTGCAGGCACCGCACAGCGCTTGCCGACAGGAGAAGGGTGCCGCCAAGCCGTGGTCCAGCAGTACATCCAGCATCCGAGCGCCGGCCGGCCAAGGCAGCCGGTGCTCCTCGCCGTCCAACTCCACTTCGAGAGAGCTCTGCGCCGCGGGGTCTTCGGCCTCGGCCGCGTCGGCGGGGGCGACCTCTGCGCTGACCGCGAACGGGTCGTCGGCGAGCGATACAAACCGTTCCACGTGCGTCCTGTTGTGCGGGACACCAAGCAGTTTCGCCGCTTGCAGCGCCTCGATCATGAACAGTTCCGGGCCGCAGACGTAGACCTCGTGATCGGCGTGCGGCGCGGCCACCTCTCGCAGCCCGGCGGCGGTGGGCAGGCCTCGACCGTGCGGGCCGGTCTCCAGCCAGTGCACGATGGTCAACCGGTCGGCGTGCGCTGCCGTCAGCCGATCGAGCTCTGCTCCGAAGATGATCGAATTCTCGTCTCGGTTGGCGTAGACGAGCACCACCTCTCCGCTGCCGGTAGCCAGGGCGGCCCGCACAATCGACATCACCGGGGTGATGCCGCTGCCGGCGGCGAACAGCAGGAAGTCGGCGTCCAAGGTGCGCGGCGTGAAGGTACCGGCCGGGGGTAGCACCTGCAGTTCGCTGCCCACGGCCACGTTGTCGCAGAGCCAGTTCGAGCCGTGGCCGTCGGCGATCCGCTTCACCGTGATCGTGAGCTGCCGACTGTTCGGTGCGCTGGACAGCGAGTAGCACCGGGCGGCGAATCCGCCATCCGGTCGCGGAACTCGGACGGTCAGGAACTGCCCCGCCCGGTAGGCGAATCGCTCGGCCAGCTCATCCGGGACGGCCAGCACGAAGGAGCGGGCATCGGAGGTCTCGACGATTACCTCGGCGACCCGTAACTGATGATGGTGGGGAAGTTTCACGGGGCGCCGGAAGGGATCAGACCCGCCTGGACCGCGGCCCGGATCGTCCTGCTCAGCGCCGAGCACTCGGCGATCCGTGGTGCCGTCGGCTTTTGCCGGGCCAAGTAGGGGCAGCGCGCGGCCGAATCGGACTGCCACTGCACGCTGGTCTGCTGAGGGCTCCGCTTCCGCACGCGGACCTCGGTGCCGCACTCGGAGCAGGTGAGCGGCCGGAACTCGGCGTTAAGCTGCTCGTCCCGGTCGGCCACGGTCGACGCCGGTACGGCATCCGGGTCTGTGGCGAACCGGCTGGTGTCGTCGAATCTCGTCATGGTGAATCGTTATCGGTTAGACGAGAAAGGTTTTCGGCCACCTCGCGCTCCCAGTTGGCGATCGCGTGACGCGTGTCGATTTCGAACTCGAACCGCTGCTGCATGTCTGGGGTGACGTCTTCGACGTCGACGTAGAACTGCTGGTACCACCGGCGAAGCTGGTAGACCGGGCCATCTTCCTCGCACAGCAAGGGGTTGTCGATCGGCGACTTGTTGCGCCAGATATCGACGTCCTGCATGAAGCCGATGCCGTACTGCTTGGCGAACTTTCCGGCGAGCTTGTCGGCTCGCGCCGGATCGATCCCCGGGATCTGCTTCACCCGCACCCCCCATTGCAGGACGAAGGAGTCGCTCGTCACCGGGTAGTGGCAATTGATCAGCGTGGTGTTGACGGTGAACCCGCTGAAGTCATTTTCCAGGTCGTTGATCATGTATGACGGCCCGAAGTAGGACGCCTCGGAGCGCAGGACGGCTTCGGTCTGCCCCGGAGCAGCCAAACCCTTGTCTTCCCGGCCGCGCGAATGCAGGTACTGCGTCGCCACGTGGCCTTCGAAGACGTTCTTGAAGTAGATCGGGAAGGCGAAGTGCACATAGAAGAAGTGCGCCATGTCGACGATGTTGTCCACGATCTCTCGGCAGTTCGCGCCCTCGACCAGCACGGAGTTCCAGGCCCAGTTGCTCCAGTCGGGCGAGCCCGCCCCCTCGACCTCGGGGATGTCCAGCTCCGGCGGGGGCGGATTGCCTTGCGGGTCGTGCCAGACGAACAGCTGCGCATTGCGCTCGACGGTGGTCCAGGATCGGGTGCGGGCTCGCGGTGGTACCCGCTTGGCGTAAGGGATGCTCACGCAGCGGCCGGCTCCGGACCATCGCCAGTCGTGGAACGGGCACGCCAGCTCGGCACCCTTGATCGTGCCCTGGCTGAGGTCACCGCCCATGTGCCGACAGTAGGAGTCGAGTACATGCAGGGCACCGGAGTCGTCGGCAAAGACCACGAGCTTCGTGCCGAAGGCGTGCACGGCGTGGGGTGCGCCGTCCCGGAAGGTCTCGGCCAGGCCGAGGCAATGCCAGCCGCGGGCGAAGCGGGCAGGCGGGCGGCCGGTATCGATCGTGCGGACCGAAACCCGGTCTTGATTGGAACTGGTCGCCGTCATCGCAGATCTCCGTATGGTGACGTCCTCATCTGGAACAGGTTATAGAACTGGATGCTGTTCTGACTACTGCGGCGGTGATGCATAGATCTCATCGCTCATCGACACAATCAAGAACGTGTTCTAGGCTCGCTAGAGTCCGATGGTGCGATCGAGAGGTGGAGCATGTGATGGGCGACGAGGCCGAGCACAAGGTTCTCGGGGCGGTTCGAGAGTTGCTCCCCGCACTGCGCGGTCGCGCCGCAGAAGCGGAGACCCTGCGCAAGGTGCCGGCCGCCTCGGTGAAGGAGTTGCAGGCCGCCGGCGTTCTGCGATTGCTTCAACCACGTCGGTACGGCGGGCACGAGGCGCACCCCACGGTCTTCTACTCCGCGATCAAGATGATCGCCGGGGCCTGCGGCTCCACCGGCTGGGTGTCCTCGGTGCTCGGCGTTCACCCGTGGCATTTGGCGCTCTTCCCGGCGGCCGCGCAGGAGGACGTGTGGGGCGAGGACCTCGACACGCTCGCGTCGTCGTCCTATGCACCGATGGGTCGGGCCACCCCGGTCGAAGGAGGCTTCCGGTTCACCGGCCGCTGGAGCTTCTCCTCCGGTTGTGATCACGCCACCTGGTGCCTCCTGGGCGGGTTGGTGATGGTGGACGGCAAACCGACGGACTTCCGCACGTTCCTGGTACCTCGAGCGGACTACGCGATCGAGGACGTCTGGGACACCGTCGGGCTACGCGGCACCGGAAGCAACGACATCATCGTCGAAGACGTCTTCGTGCCCGAACACCGCACGCTCAGCTTCCAGAACACCGCGCGCTGTGTCTGCCCAGGTCAGGAGCTCAACGACGGCCCGCTCTACCGGCTGCCGTACGGCACGGTGCACCCGTACGCGATCACCGCTCCGATGATCGGGATGGCCACCGGTGCCTACGAGGCCTACGTCGGGTACACCCGCGGCCGAATCCGCGCGTCCTACGTCGGGGAGAAGGCCGCCGAGGACAGCTTCGCCCAGGTGCGAGTCGCCGAGGCGGCCTGTGAGATCGACGCCGCGTGGCTGCAGCTGGAGCGCGATCTCAACGAGGAGTACGCCCTGGCCGCGGCCGGTCAACCGATCCCGCTGGAGCTGCGCCTGCGGGCCCGCCGCGACCAGGTCTGTGGCAGCGCCCGGGTGCTCACCGCGGTCGACAAGCTTTTCGAGAGCGCCGGAGGCAAGGCGATCAACATGTCGATGCCGATCCTGCGGTTCTGGCGCGACGCGCACGCCGCCCGGGTGCATGCTGCCAACGACCTGGAACGCACGCTGGTGATGTACGGGAAGTCCGAGTTCGGCGTCCCGGTTCGGGAGGGGTTGTTCTGATGAGCGCTCGCACCGGTACCGACCTGGATGCCGGCGCTGGGGCATACGAGGCCACCAGCCGGTTCGCCACCACCGCGACCGGGCTGCGGCTGCACTATCACGAGCTCGCCGGCCCGGATCGCGACTCGATCCCGGTGGTGCTGCTGCACGGTGGTGGGCCGGGCGCCACGGCCTGGAGCAACTTCGGCCGAAACCTGCCGGTGTTCGCTCGTTCTCGGCGCACGCTGGCGGTGGACCAGCCTGGCTTCGGCCGCTCGGACAAGCCGGCCGAGCACGGTCAGTACTTCAGCTTCAGCGCCGAGGCCCTGGCCGGGCTCCTGGACGAACTCCAGATCCCGCAGGTCCACCTGATCGGCAACTCGCTGGGCGGTGGTACGGCGGTCCGGTTCGCGCTGCAGCATCCGGACCGGGTGGGGCGGCTGGTGCTGATGGCCCCGGGCGGGCTCAGCCTCAACCTAACCTCGGCGGATCCGACCGAGGGCGTGATCCGGCTGGGCAAGTTCGGCGCGCCGCCGGGGCCCAGCCGGGAGAAACTCGCGGACTTCCTCCGCACCCTGGTCTTCGACCAGCGGCTGATCACCGAGGAATTGATCGACGAGCGGTACGCCGCCGCCAGTTCACCCGAGTCGCTGCGGGCGATGGCGGCGATGGGCGCGTCCTTCTACCGGCGGGACAGCTTCGAGGAGGGGATGCTGTGGCGCGAAGCCCATCGGCTGCCGCACTCCACCCTGCTGATCTGGGGGCGAGAAGATCGAGTGAACCCGTTGGACGGCGCGCTGGTCCCACTGAAACTCCTTCGGAACTGCCAATTACATGTCTTCGGTGGCTGCGGTCATTGGGCTCAGCTGGAGAAGTTCGCCGAATTCAACCGGCTGGCCATCGACTTCTTGGCAACGGATGAAAGGCACACGTGATGAGTATCCGATCGCTGGGGTACCTCCGGATCGAGAGCGCCAAGATCGACGAGTGGCGGGTCTACGGGCTCAAGGTGCTCGGGATGATCGAGGGGCGCGGCGAGACGCCGGGCGCGCTCTACCTGCGGATGGACGACTTCCCGGCTCGGCTGGTGATTGTTCCCGGTGAGCACGAACGGTTGCTCGCCTCCGGTTGGGAGGCCGAGAACGAGGCCGGTCTGCAATGGGTGGCCGATCGGCTGGACGCGGCGGGCGTTCCCTACAAGGAGGGCTCCGCCGAGGAACTGGCCGACCGCCGGGTTGCCGGGCTGATCAGCTTCGCCGATCCCTCCGGCAACACGCTCGAGGTGTTCCACGGCGCCGCCCTGCAGCACCGCCGGGTGGTCAGTCCGTACGGCCACAAGTTCGTCACCGGCGAGCAAGGGCTGGGGCATGTCGTGCTCTCCACCCACGACGACGCCGAGGCGCTCCGGTTCTACCGTGACGTGCTGGGCTTCCGGCTGCGCGACTCGATGCGGTTGCCGCCGCAGTTGGTGGGCCGGCCGGCGGACGGTGAGCCGGCCTGGTTGCGCTTCTTCGGCTGCAACCCTCGCCACCACAGCCTGGCCTTCCTGCCCTTGCCGACGCCGACCGGGATCGTCCACCTGATGATCGAGGTCGAACAATCCGACGACGTCGGCCTCGCCCTGGACCGGGCGCGGCGGAACAAGGTAAAGCTCGCCGCGACGCTTGGCCGGCACGTGAACGACTTGATGCTCTCCTTCTACATGAAGACGCCCAGCGGATTCGACGTCGAGTTCGGCACCGAGGGCCGCCAGGTCGATGACGACGACTGGATCGCTCGGGAAAGCACCGCCGTCAGCCTGTGGGGGCACGACTTCAGCGTCGGAGCCGAATAGCAGCGACCGAAACGCAATCAGGAGGCGGAGATCGAGATCGCCGAGCAGCAGCAGATCGACCCGGCGAGTTTCCGGGCGACCTTGGGGCATTTCTGTACCGGGGTCACGGTTGTCACCGGAGCAGTCGGTGGTCGGCCAGTGGGCTTCGCCTGCCAGTCGTTCGCCGCAGTCTCACTCGAGCCGCCGCTGATCCTGTTCTGCCCCAGCCGAAACTCGCGCAGTTGGCCGGTGATCGAGCAGGCCGGCCGGTTCGGCGTCAATGTGCTGTCCCGTTCCCAGGTGGACGTCAGCGCCCGGTTCGGCGCCGGCCGGGCGGACAAATTCAACACCACCGGATGGGCACCGTCCCCGACCGGGGTTCCGATTCTGGACGGCGCACTGGTCTGGATCGAGGCCACGGTGCACGCCGTCCACGAGGCGGGGGACCACTGGGTGGTGATCGGTCAGGTGGTGGCGCTCGGTGGCGGCGGTGACAGCCCGCCACTGCTCTTCCACCGCGGTCGCTACACGGCCCCGGCGGGGGAGCCGAACCCGCAGCCGCACCCCGAGCCGCATCCGGAGCATTGGCTCACCTGGCCCCGGGCCGACGACTGGATCTAGGAGTTTCCGTGATCGATTCTGAATTCATTGACTGGACGGCGCCGGACGGCGACAACCCGGCGCGGACGGCGTCCCAGCGCTCGTACGATGCGGTCGGACGCAAGGCCAAAAGCGAATGGCTGGCCCTGTTCGCTGACGATGCCATCCTCGAAGACCCGGCCGGGCCATCATTTTTCGATGCCGAAGGGCAGGGGCATCGGGGTAAGGACGCGATCGCCGCCTTCTGGGACACCGTGATCGCGCCGGTCAAGAGCTTCCGGTTCGCCGTGAAGGACTCCTTCGCGAACGGCCCGTACTGCGCCAACGTCGCGACCTTCACCACCGAGCTGGAGAACGGCATGCTGGTTGACACTGACCTCGTGGCGACCTACCGGCTGAACGCCAACGGCCAGATCGAAACTATGCGCGCTCACTGGGAGATGGAGCGTGCCTTCGCCACCATCCGGCACCCCTAGCCGCGCTACCGCCGCCAAGATCGCCCGTTGCGCCCGCTGATGGGCTCTCCATGAGAGGGCCCTGCTGGCTATGAGGGCACGGCTGGCGGCCCCCTCGGCGGCCCCGGGCAGCCTCATGATCGCTGAATACCTGGCTGAAATGAGAAGGGGTGCTATAGCGCGCATCCTATTTCAGTCATACCTTCAGCGATCATGTTAACCCCCAACCTATTTCAGCGATCTTGCTACGCCAACCGGCGCCGGATGGACGGCGCAGGTAACACCTTGCGCGGCGATCGATGTCGATATTCCGGCGGCGGACGCCACCTTCCGGAACGCCCAGGACGCACTGGTCCACCTGGACGCCGAGACCCGTAGCCACTCACACCGCTTACCGGCCCTACCTCCACAAGATCGCCAGCCCTTCCCGTTTTCGGGGGGATAGGCCAGAAGCGCGCACACCTAGCGATCTTGGCGGTATTTCGACCCGTGATCATGCACGCTTGCCCTCGGGCGGAGCAGGGTGGGCTGATCAGCAGCGGGTGATGATGGTGGCGGTGGAGAGGGCGCCGCCGGCGCACATCGCGATCAGCGCGGTCGAGGCGTCCCGCCGTTCGAGTTCATGCAGTGCGGTGGTGATCAGGCGAGCGCCGGTGCTGCCCACCGGATGCCC
>DATINJ010000285.1:0-19465 GCA_035474375.1 Kineosporiaceae bacterium
GGATCGCCGGGAGAACCGCGAGCGGATTCGACTGCGTGGCGAGACGCCGAGCCCGATCAACCCGCCGTCCGGCTGTCGCTTCCACACCCGCTGCTGGAAAGCACAGGAGATCTGCTCGGTGCAGGAGCCACCGCTGGCCGAACTCGCCCCGGACCACCGGGCGGCCTGCCACTTCCCCGAGAACGCGCCAAAATCCAGCTGACCCCGCGTCGACCTGACCCCGCGCCGGGTTCTCCGCCAAGATCGCCAGCTAGGCCCGACTATGCGCCCTTCCGCAGACCAAAAGCGGGCACAGTTGGCGATCGCTGCGAGGCGGCGGGGATCACGCACGCTTGGCCCGCCGCATGCCGATGAGCCGCGGCCCAAGGTCCGCAAAGCGGGTTATTCGCGGCGCGCGCGAGAAGTTCTCGCGCGGTCGGTGATCGACGTCGTACAGTCCGGTCATGCAAGCGCAGGGTGGCGTCCCCAAGGCCAGCAGTCGTCTGATCCTTTCGACCGCAGACACCCCGGTTGAGCGGGAACTGATCGAACGGTGGGCGGCCGAGCCCGGCTCGGATCCGAGCGATGTGATCGAACTGCGTAGCCCGCTGCTCGCCGAGCGACTGCAGAGCGGTGACGATCCGCTGCTGGTCCCGGTCGGGATCAGCTGGTTGCCGAAAGAGCGTGACGGCAAGCGCGAAGCCGGGTGGCGGGATCTGCTCGCCCTGCGAGATCCGCGTCGACCGCATCGCTTGGCTCAGGGGCTGATCGCGGGTTGGGACGCTGACCGGTATCGGGTGGTGGCCGGCGAGCCAGCCAGGCTGTCCGAACTGCGGCACCGCTTTCAGGAGCGCGGCGGTTCCGACTCGGCGGGGCTGACTGCTTTCGTCGTCCGGCAGGCCACTCTGGCGCTGGAGCGGGCCGAGCGGGCGGTGATCGGTGACCGGTACAAGGTGCCGCGGCTGGTGATCGAGGAGATCGTCACCAGTGCCCGGTACCGGCGGCGGCTGTCCGAGCTGGCCGAGGAGTTGGGGATGCCGGTCGAGCAGGTAGACGCCCAAGCGACCGAGGCGCTGCAGGAACTGGTCGCGGTGCAGAGCCGACTCGCGGTCGACATGTTCGGGACGGCGATGCGGCCGTTGCACGCACGGGCCTGGGTGGTTCGGACCGAATCGGCCGAGCTGGACCGGTTGCGTGAGCTGAACCGGCGTTCGGCGCTGATCTTTCTGCCCTCGCATCGCTCGTACGCCGACACCCTGGTGCTGGCCGAGGCGCTGCACGGGCATGACTTTCCGCGCAACCACGTGGTCGCCGGCAACAATCTGGCGCTCTGGCCGCTCGCTCCGCTGGCCCGCCGCGCCGGGGTGGTGTTCATCCGCCGCAGCTTCCGGGACGACGAGATCTACAAGCTCGCGATCCAGGAGTACTTCGGCTATCTGGTGGCCAAGCGGTTCAACCTGGAGTGGTTCTTCGAGGGCGGTCGCTCGCGCACCGGCAAGCTCCGCCCGCCCCGGTTCGGGCTGCTGACCTACGTGGCCGCGGCGCTGCAGGCGGACCCGGCAATCGACGTCCACCTGGTGCCGGTTTCGATCACCTATGAGCACTTGCAGGAGGTCTCGTCGATGGCCGCCGAGCAGCGCGGCGTCGCCAAGCAGCGCGAAGGGCTGGGCTGGCTGGCCCGGTACGTTCGAGACCAGCGCAGGTCGGCCGGGGACGCGGTGGTCCGGTTCGGGCCACCGGTGGACATGCGGGCCCGGCTTCCGGAGCACCCGCCGGAAAGTCCGCAGGATGCCGCCGCGCAACGGCTGGCGCTGAACAAGCTGGCCTTCGAGGTCGCGGTCGAGATCAACCGGGCGACCCCGATGCTGCCGCAGTCATTGCTGGCCCTGGCCCTGCTCGGGGTCCGGGACCGGGCCCTGAACCTGCAGCAGGTGGGCCGATTGCTGGCCCCGGTGCTGGACTACGTCGAATCCCGATCCCTGCCGGAGAGCGGGATCGCCGCGTTGCGCCGCCCCTGGCAGCTTGCGGCGATGTTGAACACCCTGGAACGAGACAACGTGGTGACCGTCTACCGGGACGGCGACGAACCGGTGTATTCGATCACGCCGGGGCAGCACCTGGTTGCCGCGTTCTATCGGAACAACTCGATCCATTGGTTCGTGAACCGAGCGATCGTCGAGCTGGCGATGATCGAGGTTGCCGAGCAGGACGGTGACCGCCCGCTGGCGACCGCCTGGGCGGAGGCGCTCCGGTTGCGGGATCTGCTCAAGCACGAGTTCTTCTTCCCGGAAAAGGAGGTTTTCCGCCGGGAACTGATCGACGAGCTGGAGCTGATCGATCCGAGCTGGGAGGAGCGCTCGGGGTCGGTGGCGGATGTCCGGGCCCTGCTCGCGGCGTCCGGGTTCCTGTTCGCGCACCGGGTATTGCGCTCGTTCCTCGAGGCGGAACTGGTGGTGGCCGAGCGCCTCGTCGTCCAGCCAGTGGATCGGCCGATCGACGAGAAGGCCTTCCTCGCCGAGTGCGCGGGCAGCGGACAGCAGATGCTGCTGCAAGCCCGGGTACACAGTGCGGAGGCGCTGTCCGGTGAGCTGTTCGGTTCGGCGCTGCGGCTGGCCGAGGGGCGGCAACTGCTGGTCGCCGCCGAAGGACCGGCGGCCGAGCAGGAGTTGGCCGCCCGGCGGAAGGAATTCGCCGTCCAGTTGCGGCATGTCACCGAGCGGATCCGGCTGGCCGCCGAGATCGACGCCGAGTGGTCCCGGCTGGAACTGACCTGAGCGGCGCTCAGAAACAGCCGCAGCGGGTTCGATATGAGCCGACATCCCCGAGCTTGGTCGGCCCGGAAGGTAGCGTTATCGGATGGCTACACCGCTGATTCTGTCTCGCCGGGACGTCGATTTCCTGCTCTACGAATGGCTGAATGTGACGGCTCTGACCGCGCGTCAGCGGTTCGCGGAACACTCCAAGGAGACTTTCGACGCCGTCCTCGATCTTGCCGAGGAACTTGCCACCGACAAGTTCGCGCCACATAACCGGCTCTCGGATACCGATGAGCCACGGGTAGTAGACGGTGTGGTGCGGACGCCGGCCCCGGTACGGGCAGCGATCGAGGCGTTCGCCCAGGCGGGCTTCCTCTCCGGCAGCGCGGACGAGGCGGTCGGCGGGTCTCAGCTGCCGACCACTGTGCATCGGGCCGCGTTGCTCTGGTTTCAGGCGGCGAATGTCGCGACTACCGGGTACTTGGGTCTGACCATGGCGAATGCCTCGCTGCTGATGGAGCATGGATCGGCCGAGCAGGTGGCCACCTGGGTGCCGGCGCTGCTCGAAGGGCGTTTCCTCGGCACCATGTGCCTGTCCGAGCCGCAGGCTGGTTCGTCGCTGGCCGACATCATCACCAAGGCGCAGCCGCAGCCGGACGGCAGCTACCGGATCACCGGGAACAAGATGTGGATCTCCGGCGGCGATCACGAGCTCGCGGAGAACATCGTTCACCTCGTGCTGGCCAAGATCCCGGGCGGACCACCCGGGGTGAAGGGCATCTCGCTGTTCATCGTGCCGAAGATCCTGCTGGATGACGAAGGACGGCTGGCCGAACGCAACGACGTGGTGCTCAGCGGGCTGAACCACAAGATGGGCTACCGGGGGACGACGAATGCGCTGCTGAATTTCGGTGAGGGCGGCCATCGTCCGGGAGGTGCGGCCGGTGCGGTCGGGTATCTGGTAGGGGAGCCGCACGCCGGGCTGGCCTACATGTTCCACATGATGAACGAGGCACGGATCGGCGTTGGTCTGGGCGCCGTCGCGCTGGGCTACATCGGGTACCTGCATGCGGTGGAGTACGCCCGAACCCGGTTGCAGGGCCGGTTGCTGACCGATCGACGTCCGGACGCACCCCAGGTACCGATCATCGAGCACAGCGATGTCCGGCGAATGTTGTTGGCCCAGAAGTCATATGTCGAAGGTGGGCTGGCCCTGGGGTTGTACTGCTCGATGTTGGTCGACGAGCACCGGACGACGACGGACGACACCGTGCGGCGGCGAGCCTCGCTGCTGATCGACGTCCTGACGCCGATCGCGAAGAGTTGGCCGTCGCAGTGGTGCCTGATCGCCAATGACCTCGCGATTCAGGTGCACGGCGGCTACGGGTACACCCGGGACTACCCGGTCGAGCAGTTCTACCGGGACAACCGGCTGAACGCGATCCATGAGGGAACGCACGGTGTGCAAGCGCTCGACCTGCTAGGACGCAAGCTGTCGATGGACGGCGGCGCCGGGCTGATGGTCTTGATCGAGACCATCCACGGGACGATCGCCAAGGGGGTGGCCGCTGGTGGTGACATCGCCGCTGCGGCGACCGAGCTGGCGGCGGCGCTGGATCGGCTGACGGCCGTGACCGCCCGGCTCTACAGCACCGGAGATCCGGCGCTCACGTTGGCCAATGCCACTGTCTACCTGGAAGCTGCCGGGCACCTCGTGGTTGCCTGGATGTGGCTGGAGCAATTGCTCGTCGTGGGGGACCGGACCGAGCCGTTCTACGCCGGAAAGCGACACGCGGCGCGGTATTTCTTCCGGTTCGAACTGCCGAAGACGAAGGCCCAGTTCGACCTGCTGGACAGCCTGGACACGACCACCCTGGAGATGGACACCAGCTGGTTCTGACCGCACTCCGAGGGTTGCCCGGCGCTGGCAGTTCCGCTGGCACTGCCAGCTTCACCGGTCAGACTTTTGCCTTGGACTTGCCCTTTGTCGACTTGCGAGCCTGGGCCGACTTTCGATCGTTCGCCTTCTGAATGGCTTCAACCAACTCCTTCTTCTTCATCGAGGTCCGGCCCCGGATCTGAAGCTGCTTGGCCACATCCAGCAGGTGCTTCTTGGAGGCTTCGGCGTTCACCCCGCCCTTGGTCGGCCGATTCGTCGTCACCCCGCCTTTGGCTTGCTCGTCGGACGGGCCGCTCTTCTTTTTCTTCTCCCAGTGATCACCGATCTTCTCGTGGGTGTTCTTCAGCGCGGCCATCGCCACCCGATGCGCGCGCTCGCCCTCGCCGTATTGTTTGGCCGCCGCGTCGTGCGCCTTGGTGAAAGTGCGCTGGGCTTTCGCTCCCGATCGCTTGATCGTCCCCGGCAATTCTTCCTGCTTGGGTTTTCCGCTCTTGGTGGTCTTCGGCATCGACCGCTCCTTCCGTTCGGTGCTTCTTCCGTTTCATCTCCATCCTGCTCACCGGTGGCCGCATCGCGACCCGAGATCCACCTGAGCGGCACTCTGACCTGGCTTCAGAAATTGATCATTTCGCTGGCTACCATCCTCGTGGGGTTTGGACGGCCGCCCGGAGCAACGAAACTGGAGCGGTAGGCGGTCGGCGTGGTGGCGAACGCCCGACGAAAATGTAGTCGGAGGTTAGCCGCGCTACCGAGACCGCTGCGCCTGGCCACCTCATCGATGCCGAACTCGGGATCCTCCAGCAGCCGGCAGGCGGCTCGCAATCGCTGATGCACCAGCCACGCGTGTGGACTCTGACCCAGCACGGCCTGGAAGTTGCGACAGAACGTCCGGGGTGCCTGCAACGCTCGACCGGCCAGATCGGCCACCGTGATCGGCAGGTGCAGGTGCGCGAGGGCCCATTCGGTGACGGCGGTCAGCTCCTCGGCGCCCGGGTCCGGACTGATGGCGACGAACTGGGCCTGACCACCGGCTCGGTGCAGTGGCATGACCAGATCCCGGGCCCGCTCCACTGCGACCGCCTCACCGTGGTCACGAGAGATCAGGTAGAGGCAAAGATCGAGACCGGCGGCCATCCCGGCGCTGGTCAGAACGGTGCCCGCGTCCACATACAGAACCTTCGCGTCCACCGTTACGTCCGGGTACTGCCGGGCCAACTCCTCGACTCGACCCCAGTGCGTGGTCGCTCGTCGACCGTTCAGCAGTCCGGCCTGAGCCAGCGCGAACGCCCCGCTGCAGATGGAGGCGATCCGAGCACCCCGAGCGTGCGCGGTCCGAAGGGCGATCAGAGCCGGCTCTGGAACCGGGTGGACGGCGAATCCCGGCACGATCACGGTATCGGCCGTTGCCAGGGCCTCGAGTCCGGCCTCGATGCCGATGCTGAAACCGGAGGTGGTCATCACCTGGCCGGGGAGTGGCGAGCACAACTCGGTGCGGTAGCGCCCGCCCCTTTCGTGCCCGAAGACCTGGGTCGCGATTGTTAGATCGAACGCGACGACAGGGGCAAAGGCCAGCACCACCACGCGCTGCCTGATGGCAAGATCCTCATGCACAGGGGCAAGACTGCCACTTTCGCCCGCTTTGCCGCTCATCAATTCTTGGGTCATGCGAATCGAGATCGTGGTTTTCGACGGGTACGACGAACTCGACGCTTTCGGGCCGTTCGAGGTGCTGGCGGTGGCTGCCGGCCAGGGGGCGCCGTTCGAGGTCGTTCTGGTGGGGCTGGAGGGACCCGGCGAGGTCCGAGGCATTCACGGTTCCCGGGTGCTGCTGGAGGTCGGGCTCGGCACTCCGGACGCGGTGATCGTGCCCGGTGGTGGTTGGCTCAACCGGGCGCCGAGTGGGGCTTTCGCCGAGGCGGCTCGCGGTGTGCTGACCGAACGGCTGGCAGCGCTCGCTCCGGACCTGCGCTGGACCGCCTCGGTCTGCACCGGGGCAATGCTGCTGGCCGCAGCCGGATTGCTGAAAGGGCGTCCGGCCACCACGAACCGTGCAGCGCTCGCGGAACTGCGCGCCGGCGGCGCCATTGTTCAGGGCAACCGCGTGGTGGACGACGGCAACGTGATCACATCCGGCGGCTTGAGTGCCGGCCTGGACCTGGGGCTGTGGCTGATCGAGCGCGAGGTCGACGCTGACCTCGCTCGCAACGTGGCGGACATCCTGGAGTACCGGCCCCACAACGATGTCTGGCAAAGCCGGGTGGTGCACGCGCTTTGAGCGATTCCCTCGCTGCTGGTCCGCCGGCGACGCACCTGCCGTGATGAAGGGCAGGTGCGTCGAGACCGGACCGATGGAGCTGCAGAGCGGATCAAGCGGCGCGGTCGAGCTGAGCGATCAGGCGGGGACCCTGCCGACCCGGTAGCTCGACGTCCAGATCTTGACCTTGGTGACTGACCGGCCGCTGCCGGGGGTGTGCCAGATCTTGCCGTGTCCGGCGTACACGGCGACGTGGCTAACCCGGCCGCCGCTGGTGAAGAACACCAGGTCGCCGACCTTCCGATGGGACTTGGACACGCGCTTGGCCTTCTTCGCCATCGCTGAGGAGGTTCGCGGCAGGTTCTTGACCCCGACCCCCTTCATCACATAAGTCACGTAGCCGGAGCAGTCGAACGCCCGGGGACCGGTGGCGCCCCAGCGGTAGGGCTTGCCGCGCTGGGCAGCGGCCCGCTTGATGACCATGCGGCCGAACTTCGCCCGGACTGCGGTCTTGACCTTCACCCGGGCCCGGTGCTTCGCTACCGCCTTGGCACGGGCCAGGGCCAGCTTGCCGGCCCTGGACTTCGCGGCCGCGACTGCCCGCTCGTGAGCGGCGTCCTTCGCGATCTCTTCGGCTTCTGCGAGTGCGGCCTCGTAGGTGGGCGCATAACGTGTTGCTTCGACGGTTGCCGAGCCCTTGCCGCTGCGAGTTGCCTTCACGGTGGCCTTGGACGTGGTCTTCACCTTGGAGGTGAGCTTCTTGGTGGCCTTCGCGGTGGCCTTCCGGGTCTGCCGGACGGTCTCGGTGTCCGAGGCCTTGGCTGTGGCCGGGACCTCGCCGGCCACGGCTGCTTCATCGAGGGAATTCCCACCGGTGCTTGCACTGGTATTGGCGGTGGGTTGAACAGCGGTCGCCGATGCATTTCCGGCGAGCACCAAGGCGCCTGCGGTCATCAAGGCGCCGATAGGCATGACGGATCTTCGGGCATGGTTTTTGCGCACGGGTGTATTCCTTCCCATGCCTACCAGGTGAGCTGTCGGGCTCGGACGGAAGTTGTCCGGTCGGCGTGAGCCGACTTAGCCCCGCGGCGTCATCAGCGCCAGGTGGGTCCCCGGTGTCCATCGGTGTATGTCGGGGTGACCGCCGATGGACTTCGGCGAAGCGGGCACCCGGCTCATCGGTGGATGAGCCATTCCGGACGATACGTCGGCTCTGACAGTAATCAAAACGTGATTGGGAAAATGTGATTTAGGTAATATATGCGTGGTAGGCAAGATAAGCGCGTGATTCTTGCTGCGTTGATCTTCTTCTCCGCCCTTAAGAAATCACTCTTGACCTGCACTGATTCATCGTTCGTTGACCCGGCGGAATGATCGAATTCACCCCGATCCGGCCTGAAAATTTCCCATTTGAGTAAGCATGGGTGAGCGGTACGTAACGACGATCCAGCTCGGTTCCGGTGAGACATCCGCCAGTTCTCGGCATCGGCGGCCTTGACGGGTGGTGTCCGGGCCTGCCGTGAAAATGCCCTTTGGGTAGGTATTGGCGGCTCCCGAAGTGCGTATGCGGGATGACCCACCGCCTGGGTCATCCCGCATACACACTTCGCTGGATGCGGGACGGGCGGGTGGTTCGCTGGGCAAAGCAGCGATGGCCGGCCTCGGGGAACCGAGGCCGGCCATCGCCGGGTCGTGCTGATCCTGGTGTTTCGAAAGCTTTCGGAATGACGAAAGCGCTTCGCTACCGGGTCATGCCGCAACCTGCACGGTGTGCAGGACTTGCTGGAGTTGCAGGACTTGCTGGAGTTACAGGGACTTCAGGCCACGCGGGCTACCGAGCCCGGTCGGCGCGTCGTATCCCTTGACCCCGGTGCACAGGTAGTCGCCACCGCAGAAACCGTTGCTGCCACCGACGACGTCCTTCAGGCCGGCCGGGTGCTTGTACGGGTAGGACGGCGCGGCCACCTTGGTGGAATTGCCTGCCAGGCCTATCATTCCGGCCACCAGCGGGGCGGACAAGCTGGTACCGCCCACCCCGATCCAGCCGTTGTCCGCACCCAGGCCGTAGGTGTCGTACACCGCGAAGCCCTCTGCGGAGTCGGCGACGGCTGAGATGTCGGAAACCGTGCGCATCGAGCAGTTCGCGTCTTTCTGCACACTGGGTTTGGTGACGTAGGCCGAGCACCCGCTACCGGCGCCCGACCAGGCGTCCTCGGTCCAGCCACCCTTCTTGGTCGGGATCAGCGTGGTTCCGCCGATCGCCCACGTCGTCTTCAGTACCGCCGGGAAAGATGCGGTCATGAAACCGAAATCGCCGGAGGAGGCGAGGATCGGCACTCCGGGGTGGGTGTAGAACTTGGTGGCGAAGTCGAACATGCCGCCGAATTCATCGGCGCCGTAACTGTTCGAGACCACCTGCCCGCCGAGTTTGACCGCGGTGTTGACGGCCGCCCCGATCGCCTCGAAGGATGCGTCGTCCGCCTCGACCAAGAGGATCTTGCAGGTCGGGCAGGCTGCGGACACAGCCTGGACGTCCAGCGCGATCTCCACGCCCCAGCCCGGGTCACCCTCGGGATAGGTCTTGCCACCGCGCTGATCCACCTTGCGGAAGCACTTGTTCGCGGTGGTGCAGGCCGGCAGCTTCCAAGCGGCCCGGTACGCCTTGAGGTCCTTCTCGACGTTCGGGTTGTCGTACGCGTCGACGATCGCGATCGTCTGGTTCTTCGCGCCCTTCGCGGGAAGCTTGTACGCGGCCCGGATGTCGGCCGGGCTGAGCCCCTGCTTGGGAGCGGCGACCGCGGCCGCCTTGGCCGACGAGGTACTCGCGGACTTGGCGTACCGGTGCCAGGTCGACAGGCACCGCACCGAGCCGGCGGCGGGCTTACTACAGGACTCAGCCTCGAACCGGGCGGTCGGGTGGCCGAGGCCGGCGGCGGCCGGGCTCACCGGCGCCGGTGCGGCTGTGGCCGGGCCGGCGGCCGCGGTAGCAGCGGCGATCATCCCGGCCAGGGCGAGCAGCAGACCGGTGCCGCGATGGCGTCGAAAACTGCGGGACGGCATGGTGTCTCCAATCATGAGATGAGGCATCAGGACCCGGCCACGGTGAAGGCGCGAACCACGGTCTGCAGGTAGCTGCTGCCGGCCTTGTCGGCACCGCTGAAGCGGACGTCGACCAATGCCCCGGCGAAGTCGGTGTTGTCGATGACTCCCTGGTACTTCCCGCCGCCGATCGAGGTCAGCTTCACCGTTGACCAGCCCCAGCCCGCGGGGCGAATCTCCAGGCCGGCCTTGGTGATCGCGGCCTTGGTCGCCCCCTGAACCTGAGCGACCGAGACGGTCACCGTGGACTTTCCAGCGGGCAGCGTGCCGTTGATGTCGAGCGGAAGCGAGAGCCGGGCCTGGACGATCGGCAGCACCCGGCAGTTGTCGCCCTCGCAGTAGAAGTTGTCCGACAGCTTCTTTCCGGTGTTCTTGGCGGATTTGAAGGTGAGCTCGGTCTTCGTCCGGGTCGACTGCACTGGCTCCACCAGTCGACGATCGACGTCCAGGACCGCCTTGTAGGTGGCCTTGCCGGCCGGCACGGTGAAGCTTCCGCCGAGCCTGTCATCCTCGTCGGAGACCCGCTTGCCGTTCTTGTAGAACCGGAAACGAGCGACCGGCAGGCCGTCCTCGGCGCCGAAGATGGAGCCGATGTGGGTCAGGTTGCTGTCGGT
The DNA here is from genome assembly GCA_035474375.1 of Kineosporiaceae bacterium. Lineage (GTDB taxonomy): Bacteria > Actinomycetota > Actinomycetes > Actinomycetales > Kineosporiaceae > JANNPJ01. Next base: position 10,603 of record DATINJ010000285.1, read on the forward strand.
GAACGGAACCAGGCCGACGCTGATCGTGTTTCCGAACCGGCAACCGAAGCAGTAGCCACCTTCTGGCTGGCTCGGAATGGCGGCTGCCAGCGGGCCTTTCAACCAGTTGATGCTAGTGGTCGAGCCGGCCGGCAGGGCGCGCGGCGGGGCGTCGACGAAGCCCGGGTCCTCGAACGAGTCGTAGTTCGAGATCAGGGCATCGACCCAGAGCGGCGTACCGGAGGCGGCACCCGCGTACTCGGTACGCCGGGTTCCGCGCGGCACCCGGTCGTAGGTTCCGCCACCGCCGGAATCAGTCAGCGGGAAGCGTAGGGCACCAGCTGTCCGGGGCTGGCTTTCGCCGTAGTAGGCCGCGTTGACGGTGGCCAGCTGGGCTTGGGTGAAGCTGTACTTCGGTGCCGCCGGGATTTCGTCGTCGGTCGCCACCACCGAGTAGGTGTACGTCGGAATGGCAACCGGTTCGTTCAAACCCCAGCTGTAGGTGGTGCCAAGAGTTCCGATCTTGGCCGGTCCGGACGGGGCCAAGAGCAGATTCGTGGTGCTGTCAAGGAAGTACATCGAGTCGAACGCCGCGTACTTCTTGGCGTCCATCCGCGACCAGTCGAACATGAGCGAACTGAGCTTGGTCGGTTTCGGGACCTCGGCCACTGCCTCGGAGGTGGCCGTGCGGTAGTCGAGGGTCATGGTCTGATCCGCGCCGGTGACCTTGAACTCGTTGATCGTCATGATCCGGAAGGTGCCGGTCTCAGTCGTTTCGTTGTACGCGAAATCGTCGCCCAGTGCCGCGTAATTGCCCTTCGGTACGCTGACCCGGGCCTCACCGTTCTCGGCGATGACGAAGCCGGCGTACTTGCGGCCGTCGTCCACATTGAACAGGGTGAGGAATCCGGAGGGCTGCGGTGCGCCGTCCGGGCCGATCGTCTTGATCACCAGCGTGTACATCGGGTACTTCGGTGTCACGGTGCCGGTGGCGGGAACGTCCGCGCTGATCTTCGTCAGACCGGTGAACAGCGAAGTGCGCTTCGGGAAGCCGGCCTTGGCGTCGGCCTGCCACGCTGAGGTGAGCGCGTGACCGAATGCCGCGGCGGACTTTGCCGTCAGGTACCCGTGGGCGGTCCCCTTGCTCTTCGAGGTGATGGTGACGCCCGGGGCCGCCGGAGCGCTGCCCTGGTAGGAGATTCGGACCGGCAGTCGTCCGCTCTTGCCCAGCGCCGCGTTGAGGCTGGTGACGTCGAAAAGGCTCTTGTCAAGGAATCGACCGAGGTACGGTTCGGCCACGGCCGGCATGACGTAGGTGTGCCCGCTCAGCCGGCGAGTGACGACCGACCGGCCCGGCCCGCTCGCCGCGGCCGGTTCGACCAGCACCTGTTCCTTGCCGGCCTTCCCGCTCAGCCGGACGTGCTCACCGGTCGGAAGGGTCACGCTGGTGGCCCGGCGCGCGGCGACCTTTGTCGTCGGCTTTGCCACCGCCAGCGTGGTCTTCGCGGCCGCGGTCTTGGTAGCCGGAGCCTTCAGGGAGGTGGCTTTCGTGGCCTGGGCCGCCGCCAATGGAATTACCAGTGGCAGTCCCGCCACCAGGGCAGCCGGGATCAGCCATGCCGATCGAACTCGCACGCGCGTTTCTCCTTCACGTCGCAATGTGGTGCCAGCGAAGGAAAACCGCAGCTTTACCAGTTAGTGCCCAAGGAAGGGCCGAGTGGCAAAGCCTGCTCGACCCACGTTTGAGATACCCCCATATCCCGCCCCAAAGCACCGCTTAGGCTGGCGCCTCCGCAGTCTTCCTCAGATGTCCCCTCTTTGTGTGGGTCACCGTAGGCCCTAAGTGCGAGGTTTGGGTAGTCCTGATGGTGATTCTTGCAGTACATCCGCTACCACCCGAAGATCGTCAACCAAGGATTGACGCGCGGCCGCCCGTTCGGCAGCCGGTGCCCGCAGCACCGCCGACGGATGCACGGTCGCCAGGTACTGCCATTCGGCCGGCGGCTGCGACTCGATCACCACGCCCCGCTGCCGGGTCACCCGGAAACCGGTGCCGAGCAGAGACTTCGCCGCGGTCGCGCCGAGCACCACGACCAACCTCGGGCCGACGATCCGCAGTTCGGTCAGCAGCCAGGCCCGACAGGCGCTGACGTGACCCAGATCGGGGGCTTGATGGAGGCGTCGCTTGCCACGCTCGGTGAACCGGAAATGCTTGACCGCATTCGTCAGGTAGACGTCGTCTTGGGCTATCCCGGCGTCCTCCAGGACGTGCCGCAGCAACCGACCCGCCGGACCGACGAACGGCACCCCCTGCTGATCCTCGACGTCCCCCGGTTGCTCACCGACCAGTACCACGGGCGCGTGTGGGTTACCGGCGGAGAACACCACCTGGGTCGCCGGTTCCCAGAGCTCACAACCACGGCAACTGGGTGCCGCCGACCGCAACGTGTCCAGGTCATCGGTCTCTGGTACCCACTGAGCGGCCCCGGGCCGCGCGATCCTGGCCGGCATGGCGACAGGATGGCCTCAGACCGCAGGCTGCGCGAACCGATCAATCCAGCCGCCCTCAGTGCCACCCCACTTCGCAGTGCAGCCGCCGCCGGGGGTTCAGTCCCCGATCAGAGACCCGGGATCGGCCGGGACGTCGACCGCGTGCATCCGCAGCACTTCCAGCGGAATCAGGTCGGTGGCGCGCTCATGCGTGGCCGCCAGCACGACCGGAGGGGCGATCTGCTCGCGGTACGCCTGGAGCCAGCGTGAAGCCACCACACACCAGCGGTCACCCGGCTTCAGGCCCGGGAACCGGTACTCCGGCCGGGGGGTGATCAAGTCGTTTCCAGCGCGCTGCTGGTACTCCAGGAACTCGGTGGTGACCACCGCGCACACGGTGTGGCTACCGAGGTCCTCCTCGCCGGTGCTGCAGCAACCGGTGCGGAAGAAGCCGGTCACCGGATCGGAACCACACGGCTCCAAGGCACCACCCAGGACGTTCAACTCATCGGTCACCAGGACAGGGTGCCACGCCGGCCGAACTCAGTCGCTTTCCTCGCTGAGTGGCGCAACCATTCGGCCCGATGGTGCGTCCTACTAAGTACGGTGGGCGCTCGAACACGAGCGCCCACCGGCCAACGTCCGGGTTTCCGGGCCCGGGTGGCCGCCATTCGCCAAGGAAGTGGCGCCGATGGAGGAGCTGATCTACGGCTATCGGGACGCCGACTGCCCGCAGCCCGTCGACTCACCCGACAGTGCGTGGTGCGACCGGTACTCGCCCAAGTCGACACCTCGAGCCGGCCCGATCGTCACCCTCGACCTGACCGAAGACGTCATCGCGATCCGGCCGGGCGGCGATGCGCGGTCGGTCTCGCCGAGCGGTCGCAGCGTCCCGGCAGCCACGCCGGCGCCACCGCGGATCAAGTTCACCACGTTCGTGCTCGGTCCGGCCGAGCGACTGCTCGGCACGGCCTTCCTGCTGACCGGGGACTGGGAGCGAGCCGAGGCACTGCTCCGCAACGCGCTGGCCGATGCCGGGGTGTCCTGGGCGCACCGGCACCGCGAACCGGAGGCCGAGGTGCTACGGGCATTGGTGCGTCGAAGCACCGGTCCGCTCTGGTGGTGGGAACGGCCGATTGATGCCGCACCGCTGCCCGGCGCGGTCGGGGCCGGCCTGGCGTTGCTCGGCAGCCGGCAACGGGTCGCCGTCGTCCTGCGCTACCACCAGCGGCTGACCGAGGAGGAGACCGCGGCCGCGCTCGGTGCCCCGGCCGGGAACGTCAGAAGCTGGATCAGCCGAGGGCTGGACCGGCTCGGCATCGACACCCGGCTCGATCTGCGCCCGGAGGCAGGCCCCGGGCTCAGCCGGGGCGGTCTGAGCCAGGAACTCGCCGCCCTGGCCGCCGCACCGCATCAGGCCGTCGCAGCCGAAGCCAGGCTGGCCGACGTCCGTGATCGGCTCCCGGGCCTGCGCCGCCACGAACACCGTCGCCGGGTGGCAGCCGGCACCGGGGCCGTTGCCACCTCGGTCGCCCTGATCATCATGATCGTCCTGATCGCTTGACTGGTCCGTCGCCGGCCTGAGCTCAGGGCAATCCGCCCGCTCATCTGTTGCGAACCCTGTGCAACAGATGAGCGATGTGGATCGCCGGCAGCGAGCCAGGCGGAACGGAGAACGACATGGTGGGGTCGGAACGGGTGCGGCTGGCATCGATGGCCGCGACGATCGCCGGGCTGCACGTGCTCGGTTGGGGGCTGCTGGTCACGCTGGTGGCGCCGGAGCACTTCGCCACCGGTTCCGGCGAGGTGTTCAGCATCGGGCTGGGGGTGACCGCCTACGCCCTGGGGATGCGGCATGCGTTCGACGCCGACCACATCGCGGCGATCGACAACACCACCCGCTCGCTGATGGCGGAGGGCAAGCGCCCGCTCTCGATCGGGTTCTGGTTCTCCCTCGGCCATTCCAGCGTGGTTTTCGGCCTCTGCGGGCTGCTGGCCTTCGGCGTCCGGGCACTGGCCGGGCCCGTGCAGGACGGCTCCTCCGGACTGCAGCAGCTGACCGGGGTGATCGGTACCACCGTCTCCGGAGTCTTCCTCCTCGGCATCGGAATCATCAACCTGGTGGTGCTGCTCGGGATTCTCTCGGTGTTTCGGCGAATGCGGCGTGGGGTGTTCGACGAGCAAGCCCTCGAGGACCAGCTGAACAACCGTGGCCTGATGAACCGGATCATCGGCGGCGCCACCGGAGCGGTCACCAAGCCGTGGCAGATGTACCTGGTCGGGCTGCTGTTCGGGCTCGGCTTCGATACCGCCACCGAAGTTTCGCTGCTGGTTCTGGCCGGCGGTGCCGCGGCCTTCGCACTGCCCTGGTACGCGATCTTGACGTTGCCGATCCTGTTCGCCGCGGGGATGAGCCTGCTCGACACCATCGACGGTTGCTTCATGAACTTCGCCTACGGCTGGGCCCTCTCGAACCCGGTCCGCAAGGTCTACTACAACATCACCATCACCGGCCTGTCGGTCGCGGTCGCGCTGATCATCGGCAGTATCGAGCTGGCCGGCGTGCTGAGCGACACGCTGGGCATCGGCTCCGGGCCGCTGGCCGTGATCGGGGGCCTGGACCTGAACCAGGTCGGATATGCGATCGTCGGCTGCTTCGTCCTGGCCTGGGCCCTGGCGTTGCTGATCTGGAAGTACGGGCAGATCGAGGAGAAATGGTCAGCGGGCTCGTACCGCCTCCCGGATCACATCGGCGACCAGATCCGGGCGCTCCAGGTAGGGCAGATGCGCGGTGCCGGGCAGGATCCGGCGCTGCGCCCGGGGGAGCCGGTGCGTTAGCTGCTCGCACTGGGCGATCAGGACAGGCACGTCCAGGTCACCCCAGGCCACGGTGGCCGGTGTCGAGATCTCCGCCAGCCGGGACCAGGCATCCACTCCGGCGGCCGAGGCCTCGTCGTCCACATCGTTGCGCAGGATGATCTCGTTCATCGCCAGGGCCAGTTCCCGGGCTGGGCCGCCGACCCGGGGCGCCGCGGCGGCCGGGCCGTCCAGCCAGAGCCGCAGCCGCAGCTGCAACCGCAGGTTCGCGTCACCGGCCTCGGCGGCCGCACCGAGCTGATCGGACAGTGACCGGGTCTGCGGGTCGAGGTCGTCGTCATCCTCCGGCGCACCGCTGATCGCCGGGGCGAGCAGGACGAGGCCGGCCACCCGGTCCGGAGCGGTGAGAGCGGCGTCCAGGGCCAGCAAACCGCCCATCGAGCTACCCACCAGCCAGACCGGCCCATCGCTCACCCCGTCGACCACCGCCCACAGGTCATCGAGGTCGCGGTACGGCCCGGGACTCACCGGGCTGTCCCCGAAGCCGCGCCGGTCGTAGGCGACCAGCGGGCCCAGATCGGTCAGCTGTTCGGCGGTGCGGTCCCAGCTGCGTCGATCACACACTCCCGCGTGGAGCAGCACGATCGGCGGCCCGGTTGCCGATCGGGTACTCGCGGCGTCGTCCGGCCACCGGCTTGTGGCCAGGTGGTACCCGTCGATCTCGGTGAACAGCGGTGGTGGCGTCATCCGCTCATCGTGGCTCCCGCGCCGACCGCGGGTCGACCGGTTTTCGCGCGCCGCGCCCGAAGCGGATACGCAGGATGACGGGTCCCGATCACCCCGATGGATGAAATGCGGGGCGAGCGGTCGTGCCCCAAACGTCTGACTGGAAGATAGCTGCGTCTTCACGCCTCATGGCGTCCTCGGGGGCCAGATTGACTGCGGTGATCATGCACGGTTGCCCGCTTGGAGGTGGGTAACCGTGCATGATCGCGGAATCGGGTCAGGGCTATCCTCTACACCGCAGCGCCCGGAACGCCCTCGCACGAAGCCTTACGGCTGCTCGCAGTGGTCGGTACCCAGCAGCTCTGACCCGGAGTCCGGGGACCGGTTTCCGGGTGCCGCGTAGAACCGCAGGGTCGGGCGCTGACCCTGGGCACCGAGCCAGGAGGCCGGGGAACTGCCGAGAAACCGCCAGCCCAGGCCCTCGTACAGGGTGACGGCCGGGGTCCCGGCGTACACCTCGAGGACGACGTCCCGACCTTGATCCTCGGCCCAGGCGACGGCCGTCGCCATCAACTGCCGGGCCAGGCCTTGACCCTGAGCCGAGGGCGCTACGAAAAGGCGCGACAGTTTTACGGTTTCGCCACCGGCCGGGGCGACCATCAGGGACACATGGCCGACGATCGCGCCGGCCGGCTCGGCGACCCACGCCGCGATCGTGCCGGGCGGATCCACCCAGCCGATCGCATCGGGTTGCCAGATCTCCGGGTACCCGTCGACGCGGTGTACCTCGGCCAGCACGGCGACGCACGGCGGGAGATCCTCGGGACGACGCGGGCGAATCGTCATCGTCGCAGGGTCCGGCTAGCTATCGGTGGCCAGCCACTTCGTCCAGACCTCACGGTGCCCGTCCAGCCACCTCTTCGCCGCCTGATCGTCGGTCAGCCCCTGGTCGGTGATGTCCCGGGCAACCTGGTTCTGATCGTCGTTCGTCCACTTGAAGTTCTTGATCAAGTTCGCGGCCGGGCTGCCGGAGTAGGCGAATTTCTTGTTCGCGATCTTGTCCAAGTCGTACGGCTGGTAGTCGCAGCGAACGGTGTCCGGGTTCGCGTCGCAACCGGGGGTGTAGTCCGGCAGCGGGATGTTCACCAGCTTGATCTCGGACAGCAGCCACTGCGGTGAGTAGAAGTAGCCGAGCAGCGGGGTCTTGTTCCTCTCCGCCTTCCGGAAAGCGGCGATCAGCGCGTCCTCGCTGCCGGCGAAGACCACCTTGTAGTTCAGCTTGAGGTTCTTCACCAGGGCCTTGTCGTTGGTGACGTAGGTCGGGTCACCGTCGAGCAATTGCCCCTTGCTGCCGGAGGCGTCGGTCTTGAACAACGAGGTGTACTTGACCAGGTTGTGCCACTTGGTGATGTCCGGGTACTCCTTGGCCATCCACGGCGGCACGTACCAGCCGATCACGCCACGGTTGCCGGTCAAACCTGCCTCGACGGCGACCTTCTGACCGTCGATGTACTTCTTCTTCAGCTCATCGTGACCCCAGTTCTCCAGGATCGCGTCGACCTTGCCCTCCGCGAGGTGCTGCCACGACTTGGCCTCCTCCTCCTTGACGAGCTTGACCTCGCAGCCGAGCTCCTTGCGGGCCAGGTAGCTGACGACGGCGGCGTTCGCCTCGTAACCCACCCACGGGCTCATGGCCAGCCGCAGCGTGCCGCAACTCGTCTCGGTGGTACCCGGCGCGGCGATCACTGCCGGTGCGGGCGAGCCGCAGGCGCTGAGCGCGAGGATGCCACTGACGGCGAGGATCATGCCGCGCAGTCGCTTGCCTGGCGTTGTCACGCTGTTCTCCTTCTGACGGGGGCGCTGGTCGCTGGGTCACTTAGGGGTGCGGTCATCGGCCGGCCGGCAGTCCTTGTTCGGCCAGCCGCCGGGTCAGGACCTCCTCGGTGAGGCCGACCAGCACGTTCTTCACGGACTCCCGGCTGCGCGCGTCGCACTGCATCACCGGGACGTTGTCGACGACGCCGAGCGCCTCGCGGACCTCGTCCAGTTCGAACCGGCCGGCCGCCTCGAACAGGTTCACCGCTACCAGGAACGGGACCCGATGCTCCTCGAAGTAGTCGATCGCCGGGAAACAGTCCTCGATCCGGTTGGTGTCGAGCAGGACCACCGCCCCGAGCGCGCCTTCGACCAGGTCGTCCCAGAGGAACGCGTAGCGGTCCTGGCCAGGGGTCCCGAAGAGGTAGAGCCGCAGGGTGTCATCGAGGCTGATCCGGCCGAAGTCCAGAGCCACCGTGGTGGTCACCTTCCCCGGCACCTGATCGGTGTGGTCGACCCCGGCCGCGGCCGTGGTCATGTCCGCCTCGGTGAGCAGCGGTTCGATCTCGGAGATCGAACCCACGAAAGTGGTCTTCCCGACACCGAAGCCACCGCTGATCACGATTTTCACCGAAATCGGCGACGGGGACTGACTAAAGTGCGCGGACACGATCGCGGATCCTCTCGATCAGTTGAACCGACAGTTCCTCACGCTGGACGACGGTGACGGACCCGTCCGCAACCAGGTCGGACACCAGCACGCGGGCCACGCCGAGCGGAACCCGCAACGCGGACGCCACTTCGGCCATCGAGGTCGCGTGCTGGCAGAGCTCGACGATCTGACGTGCTTCGAATCGCAACAACGATGTCAGGGCCCCGCGTCGGGCCTGGATCAACGTCTCGATGGCCAGACCGTCCCGGGCCGGTGTGGTCCGTCCACCGGTCAGCAGGAACGGGCGGATCAACAGGTCGTCGGGCTCGTCCTGATCGTCGACATGGCGAGACGGAAACCCGACTACCTCGTCCCGACGGTCGC
>DATINJ010000286.1:0-47619 GCA_035474375.1 Kineosporiaceae bacterium
CGGCCTTGAGGCGGGCAACCGTGCATGATCACGGCGGTGAGCGGGCAACCGTGCATGATCACGGCGGTGAGCGGGCAACCGTGCATGATCACGGCGGTGAACGGGCAACCGTGCATGATCACGGCAGGGTTTGAATGGGCAGCAGGGGGCACTTGCCGGGTCACATGGGTTACCCATTGGCGCTGGATCTAACGGGGAGACAGCAGCAAGGGGAGGCCGCCACGGGGGCGCAGGGTGACCAGGGCATCGACGGCCGGCGCTGCGATCGGCGCGGTTGTGCCGGCTTGCCCGGCTGACCCGGTTGGGTGGGCGACGGTTCGGTCCCGCAGCAGAGCGGCGAGGACGAGCGTGGCCTCGACCAGGGCGAAGTCCCGGCCGATACACAGGCGAGGGCCGGCGCCGAACGGCAGGTAGCCCTCCCGGCGACGGCTCTGCTCGCCGGCGCCGAGGAACCGGGTCGGGTCGAACCGCAGCGGGTCGGGCCAGCTCTCTTCCCGGCGGTGCAGCAGCCAGGGGCTGATCAGCAGCAGAGTGCCGGGCGGGACGATAACGCCGTCGACCCGGTCTTCGGCGATCGCCCGCCGGGTGATCACCCAGGCCGGCGGGTAGAGCCGCAGCGACTCGTCGACCACGGCCCGGGTGTAGCCGAGGGCGGGCAGGTCGGACCAGCGTGGCGCCCTGCCCTGGCCACTCGACAGCACCTCATCGAGCTCGGCGTGCAATTGCTTCTGCACCAGCGGGGCACCGGCCAGCAGGTGCAATGTCCAGGTCAGCGAGGAGGCGACCGTCTCGTGCCCGGCGATCACCAGGGTGACCAGCTCGTCTCGGATCTCCCGATCGCTCAACTCACCCGAGGCTCGCAGCAAGACTGCCAGCACATCGTTGTCCTCCGGCTGGATCCCTCGCCGACGACGGCGATCCACCACCTGAGCGCAGACGTCGTCCAAGGTCGCGACCGAGCGGCGCAGCCGACGGCGGGACGGCGACGGCAACCGGGCCAGCGGTCCGTTCCCGAGCGGGGACCGAGCCCTCGCCAGGACAATCCGCAACGCCTCCTCGACCGCGGTCACCACCCGTTCACCGAGATCGGCGAGGTCGTCGGCGAACAGCGTGCGACCGACCACCTCCACCATCACCCGCATCATCGCCGCGTCGGCGTCCACCGCGGATCCGACCGGGACGTCGTCCCAGATCCGACGCAGACTCATCGCTGCGATCACGGTGGCCGCCGCGACCTGATCGAGTTCGCCGTGGTGAAACGCGGGCTGCAGGACCCGCCGGTGCCGGCGCCACGGCTCGCCGTCCGTCGAGAGCAGCCCTGCCCCGGTGACCAGCGACAATGCGCCGTATTGCACGGTCTGCTTGGTGTAGTTCGGATGGTTCTCCTGCAGCACCCGCCGAGCTCCGGACGGCGTGTTCACCAGCAGGACGGGCGTTCGCGGCAAGGGGAGCGCGACCAGATCACCATGGATCCGGACCGCTTGCTCCAGCCAGCCAAGCGGATTCCGGAGCATGGCCGGGATGCCGCGGATCATGTCCAGCGGTAGCGGCCCGTCAACGTCCAGCGGGGTGTAGCGGGCGTTGCGGCGGCTGGCAGCCAAGACGATTACCCACCGCTCATAGATACAGGCCGGTGCGGTCGTCCTCGATCCGCGGTGCGGCGACCGCGTGGATATCGCGCTCGCGCAACAGGATGTACTGCTGGCCGTGCAACTCCACCTCGGCCAGGTCTTCCGGGTCGTAGAGCACGCGGTCACCGATCTGCACCTGTCGGACGTGCTGCCCGATGGCCACCACCGCTGACCAGGCCAGTCGGCGACCAACCGAGGCAGTCGCCGGGATCACAATCCCGGCAGTGGATCGCCGTTCACCGGCTTCGCGATCCAGCGAGACCAGGAGCCGGTCGTTCAGCATCCGGATCGGTAGCCGTTCGACGTCGGTCTGAGTGTTCACTCTTGCGCCGGTCCTATCTACGACGACGCAGCAGAACCAGGGCGCCACCGACGATGGCGATCGCACCGGCCACCGCAGCGAGCCGCTCGGTTCGCAGTTGTCCGTCGGGTCCGTGCGTCATCGTGCGGAACCGGCGTTGTGCCTCGGCCGCGCCACGGCGAGCGATCTCCTTGGGCTTGGCCCGCGCAGTCAACTCGTCGATGGTGGCGGCAAGGTGGTCGCGGCGATCCTGAATCGCCTGTTCCAGGGCGGCCGGGGACTCCGGCAACCCATCTGACTTACCTGCTGCACCATTCACCTGGGCACTCATCGGCCACCTCTCCTTGTCGTAACACACCGTATTGCAGGATCGTCGCGGTCGCAGGGCGCCACTGGGTCACGTTCGGAGACTCATTCACTGATTCCGGTCGTCGTCTAGAATTGTGGCCATGCCGGAACCGTCACCCGACGACCTAGCGATCGCCGCCGTGCTTCGCCAGTTCTTCGCTGCGGTCTCGTTTCCGGCCGGCGGCGCCCCGGAGTACCCCCGGCTCTATCACCTGTTCACCGCCGAAGGCCGGCTGATCCGGAATACCACTGAGGTCCCCCAAGACCTGAGCGTCAATCATTTCGTTCTGGACCGGCAGCGGTTGTACGACGAGGGCGGCCTGACCTCCTTTCAGGAGTCCGAGCTCACGGCGCACACCGATGTCTTCGGCCGGATCGCACACCGGCTCAGCGCTTACCAGAAGCACGGCATCCTCAAGGGAATCGAGTTCTCCGGCCGAGGGGTGATCTCGACCCAGTTCATCCACGAACCCACCGGCTGGAAGATCAGCTCGATGGCCTGGGACGACGAACGGCCAGGGCTGATCATCCCCGGTTGAGCCGCGGTACTGGTCAACCCGTCGCCGGGGATTCGCCGGTCGAATTGCGCAGCACCAGCTCGGTCGGCAGCGCGACCTGAGGCGGGTCGACGCCGTCCCGGATCGGCCCGGTGGCCTGCAGGAGGATCTCGACCGCCGCCCGGCCCACCTCGGCATCCGCGCCGCCCAGCGTGGTCAGGCTCGGGGTGCACAGTTCGGCCGCGAAGATGTTGTCGAAACCGACGACGCTGACATCCTCCGGGACCCGCACCGAGCGCCGTCGCAACCGCTGGAGGACGCCGATGGCCAGCAGGTCGTTGTGCGCGACGATCGCGGTGGCCCGCGAGTGCAGCGCGCCGTCCGCGGCCGCCCCGCCCTGCGAGACCTTGGGCGTGAACGGCCCGATCCGCCCTGCCCGCAGCCCTAGTTCGTCGGCGGCGTGGCGCAACGCCGACCATCGGGTCGCGGCCATCCAGGAGTTCTGCGGGCCGGCCAGGTACACCAGGTGCCGGTGCCCGAGCGAGGCAAGATGCTCGACGATTCGGCGGCAGCCGGAAACGTGATCGAGGACGACGCTGGGCAGGCCGCGCAACTGCCGGTTCATCAGCACGATCGGGCGCTGATCGGCGATCTGGAGCAGGTTCTCGTCCGGCAACCGGCTCGCGGCCAGGACGAACCCGTCGACCGCGGGCACCAGCCGTTGGATCTGGTCGTACTCGATCCGCGGCGCTTCCTCGGCGTTGACCAGGACGAGCGTGTACTCGGACGCCCGGGCTCGCATCTCCGCCCCGCGAATGAGTTCGAAGTAGTGCGGGTTGGCGATGTCGGAGACGACCATCGCCACCGTGTGATGGCGACCGGACAGCAGCGCGCGGGCGTGCGGGTTCGGCCGGTACCCCAGTTGCGCGGCAACCGCGAGCACGTGCCGCCGGGTCTCCGCGTTGACCCGGGTGGGCGTGGAAAAGGCCCGGGACACCGTGGACGTCGCGACCCCGGCAGCGGTGGCAACGTCGTAGATGGTGGGCCTGGCCATGCCCCAAATGAACATTGTGTGGCAACCGGATGGCAACCCCTTGCCGTCCGGTTCGCACGATACCTACCTTCTGCGTTGTGACCACGGACACACCTGATCACCGCGACGGGGGCCTGCGCGCCTTCCTGGCCGAGCCGCCCCCGTGGGCGGCACGGACGGTTCGCACGGTGACAGCGGTTGAGATCGGCATCGGAGCCGTCGCACTTGCGCTGATCTTCTTCCTGGTCGGCGCCCAGGCCCTGCAGCGCTACCTGCCCTTCGAGGGCTGGGCGTGGACCGGTGAACTGGCCCGCTTCTGCCTGGTCTGGCTGACCTTCGTGGTGGCTGGGGTGCTGGTCAGCAGCGACTCGCACATCTCCATCGAGATGATTGACGCCGTCCGGTCACCGCTGATCCGGCGGGTGGTGCGGGTGATCTCCTGCCTGACCGTGGCAGCGGTGGGCCTCGCGCTCACCGTGACAGCCTGGGAGCTCACCCGCGATCAGGGCGTCCTGAAGTCACCGGCCCTGCGGATGCCGATGTCCTGGTTGTACGGCATCTCGTTGATCGGCTTCGTTTCCACCACCGTCCGGGCGAGCGTGGCCGCTCTCCGGTTCGCGGTACTCGGGGCGCCGGACCCCGACGCCGAGAACCCCGAGAACCCGGGGACCGGGAACCCGGCGGTGGCGGGATGAGCGTGCTCGGCCTCTGCCTGCTGATCACCCTGCTGCTGGTCATCCGGGTGCCGGTCGCGTTCGCGTTCATCGGCCCGTCGATCGTGTACCTGCTCACGGCCGATCAGTCGCTCGGGTTGGCCCTGCGCCTGGTCGCCCAGTCGACCGCGAGTTTTCCGCTACTCGCCGTCCCGCTGTTCATCCTGCTGGGCACGCTGGCGAACCACGCGGGGATCGCCGACCGGCTCTTCGACTTCGCGCTCGCCCTGCTGGGTCGCATCCGGGGCAGCCTGGGATACGTCAGTGTCGGTGTCAGCCTGGGCTTTTCGTGGATGAGCGGCTCGGCCGTGGCGGACGCCGCGGCCCTCGGCAAGCTGGAGATCCCGGCGATGCTGCGCAGCGGCTACTCCAAGCGTTTCGCGCTCGGGGTGACCGGCGCCTCCTCGCTGATCGCCCCGGTGATGCCACCGAGCATCCCGGCGGTGATCTATGCCGGGCTGGCGGGGATCTCGACCGGAGCGCTCTTCGCCGCCTCCGTCGTCCCGGCCCTGCTGATGGCCCTCGGGCTGTGCGTCGTGGTGTTCCTCTGGGTCCGGCGGGACGACAACATCGTGCGCACCGAGTTCAGCTGGGCGCGAGTCTGGGCAACCGGGCGCCGGGTGATCGCGCCGCTCGGGGCACCGGTGATCATCCTCGGCGGCATCCTCGGCGGTTTCTTCACCCCGACCGAGTCGGCCGCGGTCGGGGTGGCGTACATGACGCTCCTCGGGTTCGTGTACCGGACGCTGCATCTGCGCGACCTGCCGAAAGTGCTTACCGAGGCAGTGCTGGCCACCGGGGCGATCATGCTGATCGTCGCGTCCGCCAACCTGCTCGGCTACATCTTCGCTCGGGAGCGGATACCCCAGCAGATCTCCGAACTCGTTCTCGGCCTGACCAACGATGCCACGGTCTTCCTGCTGCTGGTTCTCGCACTATCGCTGGTGCTCGGGACCGCGCTCGACGCGATCGCCGTGCTCACGCTGACGGTCCCGATCCTGCTGCCGCTGAGCGAGACGTACCGGGTGGACCCGATCGCCCTGGGGGTGTTGATGATCCTTTCCCAGATGATCGGGCTGCTCACGCCGCCGGTCGGCACGGTCATCTTCGTCCTCCAGGCGATCGCGAAAACAACCATGTCAGAAGTGTTCTGGGGATCCCTGCCGTTCATGGTGCCGTTGATCCTGCTGTGCTTCGGGATCATCTTCGCGCCGGATGCGATCCTCTACCTGCCCCGGGTGCTGGGCCTGTGACCCCGGGCCTGGCCGGCTCCCGGCGCTCCGTGTTGACCGGCCTGCTCGGGCAGGGGGTGCGACCGTCGCTGACCCCCGAACTGCACGAACGGGAGGCCGGACGGCACGGGCTCCGCTACGTCTACAAGGTCGTCGAACTGGACGACGGCCAGCTCGGGCCCGATCCGCTGCGCGGGCTGCTGAAGGCCGCGGTGCAGCTGGGTTTCGACGGCCTGAACGTCACGCACCCGGTCAAGCAGGCGATGGTCCCGCTGGTGGACGACGTCACGCCGGCCGTCGAGGCAATTGGCGCCCTGAACACGATCCTCGTCGACGACGGCGTGACGGTCGGGCACAACACCGACGTCACCGGGTTCGCCAGCGCCTTCCGGGAGGGCCTGCCGGACGCCGATCTGGCGACCGTGGTCCTGCTCGGCGCCGGTGGCGCCGGCACCGCCGTCGCGCACGGCCTGGTCCGGCTCGGCGTGCGGGACCTGCGGGTGTTCGATTCGCAGGCCGCGCGCACCGGGACGCTGGCCCGATCCGTCGCCGGGTTGCGGGCCGGCACCTCGGTAACGGCACTGGCCGAGGCCGACGTCGCCGAGGCGCTGGCGAGCGCTTCGGGTCTGGTCAACGCCACCCCGGTCGGGATGGCCGCGCATCCTGGCCTCCCGGTTGCCGTCGACCTGCTGCGGCCTTCGCTGTGGGTGGCCGACATCGTCTACCGCCCGCTGGTCACGCCGCTGGTCGACGCCGCCACGGCACTCGGCTGCCGGGTCCTCAGCGGCGCCGGGATGGCCGTCCACCAGGCCGCCGACACCTTCGAGCTGATCACCGGCCGACCTGCGCACCGCGACGCCATGTTCCACGACTTCGACGAGATGGTCGCGGTCGAGATCCAGAGCACCGGTCCGGTCACCGCCCAGCCTCGCCCAGCCGGCCGAGAGAGGAAGCAGTAGCCATGTCACCTGTCCGAGCCATGTCACCTGCCCGCACCCGAGGAAGCCTCACGCTCGCCGCGTGCGCCGCCGTCCCCCTGCTGATGCTCACCGCCTGTGGCGACGACAATGCGGGCTCGGCGTCGGACGGGAAGGTGGAGATCACCCTCGCGCACAGCTACACCGATGCGCAGCCACAGCACCGCTGCGGCGCGAAGGTCATCGCCGATGAGATGGCGAAGGCCGACGTCGGCGTCACCGTGCAGGTGTTCAGCGGCAGCCAGCTCGGCGGGGACGCCGACCGGATCGGCTCGGTCGTCTCCGGCGACATCGACATGGACATCCAGGGTGCCTCCGCACTGGGCGCCATTTACGAGCCGGTCAGCGCGCTGGATGCGGCCTACGCGTTCGATGACGCCGACCACCTGGCCCGGTACTTCGACAGCAAGGCCGCGACCGACCTGATCGAGGACTTCGCCACGCAGACCGGCGTGCGAACGCTTGGTGCCTGGTCGGCCGGCATGCGCCAGTTCACCGCGAACAAGCCGATCCGCACCCCGGCCGACCTGACCGGACTACGGATGCGCTTTCCGAACTCCGCGCAGTTCCTGATGAACGCCAAGGCGCTCGGGGCAAGCCCGGTGGAGGTGGCTTACGAAGAGCTGTTCCTGGCGTTGCAGCAGGGCACCGTGGACGGGCAGGAGAACCCGATCGTCAACATTGCTGCCCTCAGCCTCGACGAGGTGCAGGACTACCTCAGCCTGTCCGCGCATCAGGCCAACTCCAACCTCGTGATCATCGGCAAGGTCTGGAAGGAGCTGTCCACCGAACAGCAGCAGGCGCTGCGAAAGGCGGTCGAGGCCGCCACGGATCAGGTCCCGGGCTGCGTGGCAGAGGAGGAGCAGAAGAAGCTCGCCGAATGGAAAGCGGGCAAGGACCTGAAGATCGTCGAGGACGTCGATGTGGAGGCCTTCCGCACCCGGGCCGACACCTACCTGCGCAGCAACTTCAAGCCGGCGCAGTTGAAGGTCTACGAGGGCATTCGGGCCGCCGCCCAGTGAACAATCCAGGTTCAAACCTTCCGGGGACCGGCCGGCTCTTCCACTCCGTCCATGAATTTCGCAACCTCAAAGGAGGAGCAGTGACTTTACGGACCTCGATCGCCACGGTCTGCCTGAGCGGAACCCTGACGGAAAAGCTGCATGCCTGCTCAGAGGCGGGCTTCGACGGGGTGGAGATCTTCGAACCGGATCTGATCGCCTCCCCCGCGAGCCCGGAGGAGATCGTGGCGCTGGGCCGGCGCCTGGGTCTGTCCTTCGACCTGTACCAGCCGTTCCGTGATGCCGAGGGCGTCACCGAGGACGAGTTCGCCGCCGTGCTGCGCCGGGCCAGGCACAAGTTCACCCTGATCCGCCGGCTCGGCATCGACACCCTGCTGGTCTGTAGCAATGTCGCCACCGCGACCGTGGACGACGACCAGGTATCGGCGGCACAGCTCCGGCGGCTCGGCGAGGAGGCGGCAAAGTACGGCGTCCGTCTCGCGTTCGAGGCACTGGCCTGGGGGCGCTTCATCGATGACTATCGGCGGGCGTGGCGCGTCGTGAAACTGGCCGACCACCCCAATGTCGGCGTCTGCCTGGACAGCTTTCACATCTTGTCGCGCGGTCACGACCCGGCGGCGATCGAGCGAATCCCCGGCAGCAAGATCTTCTTCGTCCAACTGGCCGACGCTGCGGCGCTCACCATGGACGTCCTCTCCTGGAGCCGGCACCACCGTCTCTTCCCGGGTGAGGGGTGCTTCGAACTCGACCGTTTCGTCGGTCACGTGATCGAGGCGGGGTATTCCGGGCCGCTCTCCCTGGAGGTCTTCAACGACACCTTCCGCCAGACCGACGTGCTCCGCACCGCCCAGCAGGCCAAGCGTTCGCTGACCTGGTTGGAGGATCAGGCCGCCCGGCTCCCGCTCCGCGGTCGCCGCCCCGACGGTCCGACCGGCCTGCCAGACATCGCCCAGCCCACCGCTTTTGACTTCGTGGAGGTCAAGGCCGAGGACACTGGCGCGGTCGACATGGCGCTGCGGCAGCTGGGTTTCACCTTCCGCGGTCAGCATCGCAGCAAGCCGGTGCGGCTGTGGACCCAAGGCCGGGCCCGCGTGGTGTGCAATGAGCAACAGGCGCGAGACCTGGCGCCGACCCTGGCGGCGATCGGCTTCGAGGTCACGGACCCCGAAGCCGCTGCCGAGCGAGCCCGAGACCTCGACGCCCCGGCCGTCTTTCGCCGCGCTCGCGCCGACGAGCAAGATCTGCCGGCCTTCCGCTCCCCGGACGGCACGGAGATCTTCCTGGCCGGTGTCGCGGCCGACGACGCCGGCTGGGTCTGCGAGTTCGAGGGCGGGTCAGCGCCCGGCCCGGAGCTCCTCCTGACCGGGATCGACCACGTCAACCTGGCCCAGCCGTGGCAGAACTTCGATGAGGCGGTGCTGTTCTACAGCAGCGTGCTGGCGCTGCGGTCGGGAAACAGCCAGGACGTCGCCGCTCCCACCGGCCTGGTCCGCAGCCAGGTCGTGCGCACCGACGACGGCGCCGTCCGGTTGGCCCTCAACGTGGCACCGCTGGCATTCACCCACCCCCAGGGGTTCCCCCAGCACGTCGCCTTCACCAGCTCGGACGTGCTGGCGGCAGCCCAGGCCGCCCGGGACCGCGGCCTGCGCCCGCTGCCGATCCCGATGAACTACTACGACGACCTGGTCGCGCGCTTCGACTTACCGTCCGAGCGGGTGGAGCGGATGATGCGGCTCGGCGTCCTCTACGACCGCGACGACAACGGTGACTTCACGCACTTCTACACGGAAACCATCGGCGGTGTGTTCTTCGAGGTCCTTCAGCGGCAGGGGGCGTACGACGGGTACGGCGCCCCGAACGCGTCGGTGCGCCTCGCCGCGCAGCACCGCACCTCGTTCAAAGTCTAAGGCCTGTTCGTAGGTCCCTCCTCTCGTGACCATGCACTTGGGAGGCGCGTCAGCGCCGGCGTACCCACCTACGGCCCGCGATCATGCACGGTTGCCCCATCTCAGGCGGGCAACCGTGCATGATCACCGCATCTCAGGCGGGCAAGCGTGCATGATCACCGCATCTCAAGCGGGCAAGCGTGCATGATCACCGCTGGTTGTGGGGCGCTTGCTCGGTGCGGCGCGGACCTTGTGAATCACGCTAGGGCTCTTTGTGACACACGCTACGACTGGAGGGCCCGGCGAAAGGTGTCCACCCAGGCCTCGACGAAAGCGTCGTCATCCAGGCCGCTCACCCCGGCGGGAAAGATCGTCGTCAGCAGGCGCTGTGAGAACAGCGCACCGAGGGCAACGGCGGACACGCTGCGGGCCCGCTCGGCCGGCACCGCCCAGTCCTCCACCAGCCAGGCCTCGAACTCGGTGTAGGTGCTCGCCACCAGCGTGCTGACAGCACCCTGAACCATTTCCGGCCGCCGCCGGGCCTCGCCGAAGAGGACCTGCAGCAACTCGCTCTCCGCGCTGAGCTCGGTGAGCACGTACCGGGCGGTCAGCGTCAGCTGGATGCCGAGGTCACCGACACCGGTGAACAACCGGCGGATGTCACGCAGTGCACCCAGCTTCTTCACGTGCCGCTCGAGTCCGGCGGTGAGCACCGCATCCTTCGAGCTGAAGTGGTGGTACAGGCCACCGGCGCCTGGGGTCAGCCCGGCCGCCCGCTCGATGGCGGCGACGCTGGTCCCCTTGAACCCGTGCTCACCGAAGAGCTGCATGGCGGCATCGAGGATGCGCTCACGGGTTGCGGTTGACGTATTCACGCTCCTAAGTGAACACTTAGGAGACCCAAGTGTCTACTGAGCCGTGGCAGCCCGTTGTCCGAGCGACCGGAAGCGGTCACTTCGAACAGACATGATCAAGTTCGTTCTGGAGGATCCATGGCAGAGCCGGCGCGTCCGACGATCCGCACCGGGAGGGTGGCACGAGCCGCTCCGCTCGTCGCGCTGACCGGCCGCACCGCGGGAGAAGCCGTGGTCTCCGCGCTGCGCCGCAAGGACCGCACGCAGAGCACGGCCCGCAGTGCGGAGCGCTACGCCGAATCGCTCGGCCGCTCCCGCGGGGTACTGATGAAGGCTGGGCAGATCCTCTCCTTCGTCTCGCTCGGCTCGCTGGTGGAGGGTCAGAGCCGGTCGGTGTACCAGGCCGCGCTCGCCCGGCTCCAGGACGACGCGCCGCCGATGGATCCCGAGGTCGCGGCCGCAGTAGTGACGGCCGAGCTCGGCGCCTCGCCGCACGAGGTGTTCGCCGAGTTCGCGCCGATGCCGCTCGCGGCGGCGTCCATCGGCCAGGTCCATGCCGCCCGCACCCACGACGGCCGCGAGGTCGTTGTGAAGATCCAGTACCCGGGCGTGGCCGAGGCGATCCGGGCCGACCTGGCCAACGCCGAGCTACTGGCGACATTCTTCCAACTGGTCCGGGGCCTGGTTCCGGATCTCGGCCGGACCGATGCTCGCGCGCTGGCCCGTGAGGTGTCCGAACGGATCGGCGAGGAGATCGATTACCGGGCCGAGGCCGCCAACCAGGCGGCGTTCGCCGAGTTCTACCGGGGTCACCCGTTCATCCGAATCCCCGAGGTGCTGCCGGAGTTCAGCACCGGCCGGGTGCTGACGATGCAGCGCAGCGACGGAATGCGCTGGGCTCAGGCACAAGCGGCCGACCAGCAGCTGAAAGACCAGTGGGGTGAAGCGATTTACCGCTTCACCCTCGGAAGCCTGCGCCGGATGGGAACCTTCAACGCCGACCCGCACCCGGGCAACTACCTGTTCCACCCGGACGGGACCGTCACGTTCCTCGACTTCGGTTGCGTCAAGAAGTTCTCCACCGATCAGGTGGACTGGATGCGTGCCGCCGTCCAGGCGGCGATCAACGGCGACGCCGATCAGCTCCTGCACCAGTACACCGCGGGTGGTTTCGTCCCAGGCGATCCACCGAGCGCCGAGGGCATCCTGGACTGGGCTCGCGAGTCGCTCGCGCCGGTCCTGGCTGAGCAGCCGTTCCGGTACACCCCTGAGTTCGCTGCCATGATCGTCGATTCGGAGTTCTCCCCGCGTGGCCCGCACTCGGCCGTGGTGCGGAAGTTGGCACTGCCGGGCGAATACGTGGCCCTGAGCCGGATCGACCTCGGGATGACCGCCGTCCTGGCCACCCTTCGGGCGAGCGCGAACTGGCGGGGCATCCGGGAGGAGCTCGACTGCGACGGGCCGCCCGCAACTCCTTACGGCGAGCTGGAATTCGCCTTCCTGGAAAGGGCCAACTCATGACCGCACCGGCGGGCTCACAGGCCGCCCTCGACCAGAGCGTCCCCGACCAGAGCACGCCGGTTCGCTGGGACGGCGATCTCGGGGTGTTCGTTGTCACCGGTTTCGAGGCGGCCTCGGCCGTGCTGCGCGGCCACGGCTGGAGCAGCGACCCGGCCGCCAGCCCGTTGGCCCCACCCGAGCTGTCGCAGATCCCGACCAGCCTGATGCTCTTCCGCGACCCGCCGGACCACACCCGGCTGCGCCGGCTGGTCGCGCCCGCCTTCAGCGCCCGCGCCATCGAATCGTTGCGCCCACGGGTCGTTTCGATCGTCAATTCCTGCCTGGACGCCCTCCCCGGGGACGGCGACGAGGTGGATCTGCTGGCCGACTACGGCTACCTGATCCCGTTGGCCGTCATCGCCGAACTGCTCGACGTCGGTGTGGAGGGCGCCGAGGTCTTCCTGGAGCAGACCCCGCGCCTGGCCCGGCTGCTGGACGTGGGGGCCACCTCGGAGGACGCCGCCGACGCGGTGGCCGCGGCGCTGGAGGTGACGATGTTCCTCACCCCGATCCTCAGCAGCCGTCGCGGCGGTGGTGGCGACGACTTCATCAGCGCGCTGCTCGCCGTCGACGAACTCGCCCTGGACGAGGTGTTAGCGACCTGCGTTCTGCTGCTGGCGGCCGGGCACGAGAC
Organism: Kineosporiaceae bacterium; assembly: GCA_035474375.1. GTDB lineage: Bacteria > Actinomycetota > Actinomycetes > Actinomycetales > Kineosporiaceae > JANNPJ01. The sequence continues at coordinate 12,689 of DATINJ010000286.1, forward strand.
CACGGCGAACCTGATCGGCAGCGGCGCCCTGGCTCTGATCCAGCATCCCGACCAGCGACCCTTGCTGGCCGCCGATCCGAGCCGGGCGGTGGAGGAACTGATCCGGCTGCACGGTCCGGTCCGGATCATCGGGCGTACCGCCGTCACGGACCATGACCTGGGCGGCGTCCGGATTCCGCGGGGTCAGCAGGTGCTGCTGCGACTGGATCAAGCCGCCCAGGACCCGCAGCGCTGGCCGGACCCCACCCGGCTCGACCTGGGTCGCCCCGGACCGGCACACCTCGGATTCGGAACCGGCATCCACTTCTGCCTCGGTGCCGCGCTCGCCCGGATGGAGGCCGCGATCGCGCTGGTTGCGCTGTTCGATCGCTACCCGCAGATCGCCCTGGCCAACCCCACCCCGACCTGGCGGCCGTCCTCGACCTTCCACGCCCTGACCGCCCTCCCCGTCCACCTCACCCCCTGACCCCAGGCCCGCCCCGGTCCACGCGCATACTTTGCCACCGTTAAACCCGCGATTGGCCCCCCGCCAGAGGTCAGATCACGTGTTCACGGGTGGCAAAGATCCGCGCCGAGACCGACGCTAAACGCCCAGGGTCTTGCGGAGGGCGGCGACGTGGCCGGTGGCCTTGACGTTGTACTTGGCCAGCTCCACGTTTCCCTCGCCGTCGACGACCACGGTGGATCGGATCACTCCGACAACCGTCTTGCCGTAGAGGTTCTTCTCCCCCCAGGCGCCGTATTCCTCGAGCACGGCGTGGCCCGGGTCGGACAGCAGCGGAAAGGTGAGGCTGTCGCGCTCGACGAACTTCGCGAGCTTCGCCGGGGCGTCCGGGGAGATGCCGACGACCGCGATCCCGGCCGCCTTCAGCGAGTCCAGGCTGTCCCGGAAGTCGCAGGCCTGCTTGGTGCAACCGGGCGTCATGGCCGCTGGATAGAAGTAGATGACTACCCGCTGACCTTTGAAATCGGTCAGCGAGACGACGGAGCCATCGGCGGCGGGCAGGGAGAAGTGCGGCGCGGTGTCGCCGACCTCGAGTCTGGGCACGGTGTCTCCTCGGTGCGGACCAGGCGCGGGCACCTGCTCGCGTCGTCCCCAGTCTACGAAGCCTCGACCTCGCCGCCGCACCATCCCACCCGTCTCAGGCCGGTGTCCCACGATCGCCCAGCCGAAACCGTTTCAGCGAGGAAAACGCTTACCTGCCCGCGATCCCCGAGTAAGTAACTGCAGCACAGTAACTTTCGGACTGCGGCGGGAAAACTACGGTAAACCGATGCGAGCCCGCGTGAGCAGGTTGCCCGAAATGTACGAAGACTTCTAGCGTCGTGAGGGTCGACCCTAGGAGTCCCGATGAAGCGTCCCCGCCTCCCCCGCGCGTCCCTTAAAGCAGTGTCCGCCGGGACGGCAGGTGCGGTTGCGGCGAGTGCCATCGCCGTGAGTGCGGCCGCGATCGCAGCAGCGACCGTCGCAGCAGCGACCGTCGCAGCGGCGGCACCCGCCCCGGCACCGCCGAGCACGCTGGCGATCGTGAACGGGAAGCAGATGGAGTCCCTGGACCGCGGCGTGATCAGCGTTCGCTCCGGCAGCGGGAACCTGGTGACCTGGCGGTTGCTGGCCGACGACCCGGCGGGGACGGGGTTCAACGTGTACCGGTCCGGAACGAAGATCACCTCGACGCCGATCACCGCGTCCACCAACTACCTGGACGCCGGTGCCGCGACCGGCGCCGCCTACACCGTCCGGGCGGTTCTGAACGGTACCGAGCAGGCCGCCTCCGCCACCTCGTTGAACTTCGCGAACGGCTACCTCGACGTCCCGATCTCGCCGCCGAGTAGCATCTACTCGGCGAACGACGCCTCGGTGGGTGACGTCGACGGCGACGGCCAGTACGAGATCATCCTCAAGTGGGATCCGTCGGACTCCAAAGACAACTCGCTGTCTGGGGTCACCAGCAACGTGTACGTCGATGCCTACAAGCTCACCGGGCAGCGGCTGTGGCGGATCGACCTTGGCCGGAACATCCGAGCCGGTGCGCATTACACCCAGTTCCAGGTCTACGACTACAGCGGGGACGGCAAGGCCGAGGTCGCGATGAAGACCGCCGATGCCACCGTGGACGGTACCGGCAAGGTGATCGGCAACGCCTCGGCCGACTACCGCAACAGCAGCGGTTACATCCTGACCGGCCCGGAGTACCTGACCATGTTCAACGGCCAGACCGGCGCCGCGATGTCGACCGTCGACTATGTTCCGGCTCGCGGCACGGTCTCGTCCTGGGGCGACTCCTACGGCAACCGGGTCGATCGGTTCCTGGCCGGCACCGCCTACCTGGACGGCGCGCGGCCGAGCCTGATCATGGCCCGGGGTTACTACACCCGCACCGTGCTCGCGGCCTGGGATTTCCGCAACGGCACCCTGACCCGGCGCTGGACGTTCGACTCGAACTCCAGCACCAACCCTGGAACCGCCGGCCAGGGCAACCACCAGCTGTCCGTCGCTGACGTCGACGCCGACGGTCGGGACGAGATCATCTACGGTTCGCTGGCGGTCGACGACAACGGGGCCAAGTTGTGGAACACCACGTTCGGCCACGGGGACGCCCTGCACGTCGCAGACCTGGACCCGAGCCGTTCCGGCCTCGAAGTGTTCAAGGTCGACGAGGACTCCTCGAAGCCGAGTTCCTGGATGGCCGATGCCCGCACCGGGCAGATCATCTGGTCCACCCCGGCCAACGGTGACAACGGGCGCGGCGTCTCCGACGACGTCTGGTCCGGCAGTGCCGGCGCCGAATCCTGGTCGGCCCGCGCCGACGGCGTTCGCAACCCGCAGGGAACCATCGTCACCAGTCGCAAGCCCGGTTCGCAGAACTTCCTGGCCTACTGGGACGGCGACGCCACCCGCGAACTCCTCGACGGCACCCACATCGACAAGTACGGCACCAGCGGCGATACCCGCTTACTGACCGGGGCCGACGTCCATTCCAATAACAGCACCAAATCCACGCCGTCGCTGTCCGGGGATCTGTTCGGAGACTGGCGGGAAGAGGTGATCTGGCCGACCACGAACAACACGGCATTGCGGATCTACAGCACGCCGATCGTGACCGGTCTCAAGTTCGTCACTCTGGTCCACGACCCGATGTACCGGGTGGCCATCGCCTGGCAGAACACGGCATACAACCAACCGCCCCACCTCAGTTTCACGCCGGGAAACTGAGGTAGGGCCGGAAAGATTGTCACTCGCCGACCGAAATACTCAATTCCCAGCGGCCTGATACTGCTCCAGGACGTCGGCCGAGATTCGACCGCGAGCAGAGATCTCGATGCCATTGCTGACCGCCCAGGCTCGAACCGCTTTGGTGTCCAGAGCAGCGGCGACCACGGTGGCCGCGCGAGCCTTTCGCCCACCGACCCGCCGAGCCGAGGATGCCCACGGCTCGAAGGCCTTGCGCAGAGCCTTGGCGTTCTTTTCGGTCAGATCGATCTCGAATTCGCGACCGTCGAGGGCGAAAGTCACGGTTTCTGCCGCCGACTTGCCATCGATGTCGTCCAGCAATTCCACGGTTGTTCTCGATACCATGAGCGCATGCTCCTGAGCGTCGGAGGCCAAGTCAATTCGCCGCGCGCAAACGACAGTAGCGATTAGCAGAATCCACTCGATCGGCGGAGCGGGTGCTACTCCGTGATTACGATGACGACGCGAGGAAGTCGACCCCGTTAACGGTTCACTGCGCGCGCAGGTGCAGGACTATTGCCTGGCCGGGATTCAGCGCCGGAGCCGGCAGTCCGATCTGCTCGAGCACCGACCCGCGAGCACTCGCCGTCCCTGCCTGCCACCAGTTCGACGGCGAGCGCTGAGAAACTCCGACCGTACCGATCTCGTCTCTGCGGGTCAGCGAGTACTGGGTTTGCGGGTCCAGGCCGGGCAACCGGATCCGGCCACCGATGGCGGACGGTGAGGTCTCCAGTCGCAGGTAGGCATAGACCGCCTCGGAGCGGTCGTGAGCGACCACGCCGTGCACCCAGATGCCCTCCTCGACCTGGTCTGCCCGGACCACCTCGCCAGAATGCAGCAGCGGGCGCAGTTCCCGGTAGAGCCGGGCCCATTCGGTCAGCTGTACCCGTTCCTCCGGGGTGCACGAGGTGATGTCCCATTCGATCCCGGCATGCCCGAACAGCGCTGTCGCACAACGGAAACTAAGGTCGGACGCACGGTTGGTGGTGTGCGCCACCCGGGGTCCGACATGGGCGCCGATGAGTTCGGGCGGGATCAGCGTCGACGTCCAGCGCTGGATCGGTTGCCGTTCCAGCGGGTCGTTGGTGTCCGAGGCCCAGACCCGGTCGGTGTGCTCCAGGATGCCGAGATCGACTCGGGCTCCCCCGGACGAGCAGGACTCGATCTCCAGCCCGGGACGTCGCTGCCGCAATTCCTCCAGCAACCGGTACACGGCGGCGGTCTGCTCATGCACGCCCGGCGCTCCGGCGTGAATCGCCTCCACCAGGTCGCGGTTGTGATCCCACTTCAGGTAGCCGATCTGGAGCTCACCGACCAGCGTGTCGATTCGGTCCAGCAGGTATTGATACGCCTGCGGGTTCGCGACGTCGATCACCAGTTGGTTGCGGGACAGGGTTGGCCAGCGACCGGCAGCGGCCAGCACCCAGTCCGGGTGCTCCCGGACCAAGTCGGAATCCGGGTTGGCCATCTCGGGCTCGAACCAGAGACCGAACTCCATGCCCAGTTCCCGGACCCGGTCGGCGAGCGGGCGCAGCCCGTCCGGCCAGACGGCCGGGTCGACGAACCAGTCCCCGAGCCCCGCGGTGTCGTCCCGACGGCCACGGAACCAGCCGTCGTCCAGAACGAACCGCTCCACCCCGATGTCGGCGGCCTGCTCGGCCAGCTTCCACAGGGTTTCGTGATCGTCGTGCCGGAAGTAGACCGCTTCCCAGGTGTTCAGTACCAGCGGCCGGGGTCGGCTCGGGTGCCCAGGACGGGATCGCTGCGACTGGTGCAGCCGAGCGCTGACGCCGTCCAAACCTCGCTCGGACCAGGCGAAGACGATCCACGGGGAGCGGTACGAGGTACCCGGCGCGAGCCGGATCTCACCGGGTAGCAGGAGCTCTCCAGCACCGATTACCCGGTCACCGCCGGGCCCTGCCCCACCGGGCAACCGCTCGGCGAGATGCACGTGGTTGCCACTCCAGGCCGCATGCACGGCCCAGACCTGACCGCTGCGGAAGCCGAACCCGGTCGGTCCGACGGCCAGCAGCAACGTGGCGTCGTGCCCGGTCCGGCCGCGCCGGGATTCGCGCACCCGGCTGCCTTGATGAAACGGCTGGCGTTGCGGACTGCGTTCCCGGCACCAGCGTCCGGTCAGATCGAGTACCTCGGTGGCCTCGTCGGGCACCGGGAGCAGCGCGGTCACGCCGTCCACGGTGTAGTCACCGGATCCGGTGTTCGTCACCTCGGTACGGGTTCGCACTATCCCGGTGGCCTCTAGCCGCAGCCAGATGGTCAGGCTCAGCCCGGCAGGCTGGTCGGCCGCGGTGATGACGACTTCGGTGCCGCCGTCGGCCTCAGGGGTCACGGTGGACCCGGTGACCCGGAACCGGGGGAACGGGTCGGCGCCGTCCCGATGACCAGCCAGCCCCGGCCGGCCCAGCCAGCCCTCGGGCTGGCCGGGCGACAGGCTGAACTCCGGCGGCTCGTCCAGCGCATTGTGATTGACGCCGGGCTTCAGGTCGGTTGCCAACTTGGCCAGTTCGGCATCCGTCAACGGGCCCGGGTCGCTTCCCCAGTGCAGGACCTGAGGCAGCTTTCCACCCGGTAGACCGGGCTGATCAAGCAGCACAGCAACCCCGGCGGCGCGCAACAGCAGGGGCCCGGACGGCACTTCGGACGGTACCGTTCCAGCGTCGGTCATATAATTCCTAGCCCTTGTTGGCGCCTAGGGTGAGCCCCGAGACGAAGTGCTTCTGTAGCAAGAAGAAGATAACAATCGTCGGCAGAGCGATGATCGTGGCACCGGCGGAGACCAGGTTGTTGTCGGTGAAGAACTCGCCCCTCAGGTTGGAGAGCGCGCTGGTCACCGGGAACTTTTCCCCGGTGGTCATCAGTGCGACCGCCCAGAAGAACTCGTTGTAGATCCAGGTGAACTCGAGGGTGGCGAGCGCGGCCAGGGCCGGCCGGCACAGCGGCATGGTGATCTGCCAGTACTGCCGCCAGGCGCTGGCGCCGTCCACCTGGGCTGCCTCGTACAGCTCGTGCGGCAGCGCCTTCATGTAGTTGCTGAGCACGAAGACGCAGAACCCGGACTGGAAGGCGACGTTGATCAGCACCAGTCCCCAGTAGCTATCCAGCAGCAGCCCGGAATCGCTCATCCAGTACGGCAGTTCGACCATGCGGTAGAGGCGGAACAGCGGGATCAGCAGCGCCTGCTGCGGCAGCAGGTTCGCCGCCAGGAAGACGCCCAGCAAGATCATGTTGAGCCGGGAACTGAACCGGGCCATCACAAAGGCGATCATCGAGGCGAAGAACAAGGTGATCAACACGGCCGGGACGGCGATGATCAGCGAGTTGCGGAAATGGTGAGCGAAGTCGCCACGGGCCCAGGCATCCACATAGTTGTGGAAGGTGAAGCCGCCGAACGACACGTACCCGTGCGCGGCGGTGTACTGGTAATCCCGGAAGGAGTTCAGCACGGCCCAGCCGATCGGGAAGAGCCAGCCGAGAGCGACGGTGATCAGGAACACCTGGAGCAGAACGCGCGGCACAGTAAGGCGTTTGCGGGGCTTTGACGACACCACCGGAAGGGGTTCGACCGCCGCCGGAAGGTCCTTGACGACGTCACTCATTACTTGTTCTCCCGCATCAGCGTGGGCAGATAGATGCCAATCGAGACGGTGGAGACCACCAGCATGATGGTCGCCAGCGCTGAGCCGAAGCCGATCCGGCTGGCCTCTCCGATCACGTTGGAGGCCACCAGAGTGGAGATCAGTTCCAGGCCGTTGCGGCCCTTATTGATCACCCAGACCAGGTCGAAGGCGCGCAGCGACTCCACCACCGTGACCACGATGACGATCACGTTGATCGGCCGCATGATCGGGAAGATGATCCCGAAGAAGGTCCGGACCTCGCTGGCGCCGTCCATCGCGGCGGCTTCCCGCAGGGACGGGTCCACGCTCTTCAGCCCCGCCAGGTAGAGCAACATGATGTAGCCGGTGTGTTTCCAGGACGCTGCGACCAGCACCGCCCAGATGTTCACCTTCGGATCGCCGTACCAGTCGATCTGAGTGCCCAGCACGGCGTTCAGGAGTCCCTGATCCCGCGAGTAGATCAACTGCCAGATGAAGCCGGTCAGCGCCAGCGACAACACGATCGGCAGGTAGAGCGCGGTCTGATAGAAGCGACTGCCGCGGACCTCTTTGTCCAGCAGGACCGCGAGGAACATCCCGAAGACCGTCGGGAACAAGAACAGGAACACGAGCCAGAGCAGGTTGTGCTCGATCGCCGGTTTGAACGGTGGGTAGATCGTGAAGACGTCGTGGTAGTTCTTGAAGCCGACGAACTTGATCGTGCTCAGCCCGCCGATGCCGTCCCAGTTGGTGAACGAGAAGATCACGCTGGCTAGGGCCGGACCCCAGACCAGGCCCAGTACCAGCACAGTTGGGACAACGATCATCAGACCGACAACGAGCCTGTCGCCACGACCGAAGCGACGAACCCGGTTACCGCGGGGGACGTGAATTGGTACGTCCCCCGCGGGTGTGGGGGTGCCGGCGGGTTTGATCATCCGTGATTGTGAACCCGATGTCACTGAGTGCTCCTGTCCGCCGCCACCGTTTGTTACCGTCGATCAGGAAGTGAAGATCGACTTCTTCTGCGCTTCGATGCTCTTCAGGATGCTGGCGATGTCGGCCGGCTTCTTGAGGTAGCTCTGGATCGACGGGATCATCACGGTCGACGCGAAGTCCGGCCGGGTGTCGCGGTCGAGGAACTGCGCGATCGACTTGGCGGAACCGACGATCTCGGCAGCCTTCTTCTTCAGCGCGCCGTAGGAGGCAGTGTCCGCCTCGGAGTTGGCCGCCAGCGTGCCCGGGTCAGACTTGCCCACGACGGTGCCGGCCGCGCCGGTACCGAGGTAGCCGAGGAACGCCTTCGCCGCGCCCTCGTTCTTCGGCTTCTTCGCCATCATCCAGCCGTCGATCGGCGCGTCCAGGGCGTCGGAGCCGATGACGGAGTCGATCTCCGGGAAGGTGAAGAAGTCGAGGTCCTCCTGCTCGTCCTCCTTGAACTGCTGGGCGATGAACAGACCGAAGTAGCACATTCCGGTCTTCTTCTGCTGCAGGCTCTGGGCCGCTTCCTGCCAGGTCCGGCCAAGCGGCGCCTTCTGCTGGTACGGGATCAGCGAGGTCCAGGTGTCGAACACCTTGGTCACCTGCGGGGAGTCCCACGCTTCCTTACCGGCCATCAGGTCGACGTGGTACTGGTAGCCGTTGACCCGCATGTTCAGGATGTCGAACATGCCCATCGCGGGCCAGCCGTCCTTGTCCGCGAAGGCGAGCGGCTCGAGGCCGTCCGTCTGCATCTGCTTGCAGAGCGCGGTGAACTCGTCGAGCGTCTTCGGCTCGGTGTAGCCGTTCTTCTTCCACAGCGACTTGCGGTAGAAGACCGCCCACGGGTAGTACGAAACCGGAACGAAGTACTGCTTTCCGTCGTCACCGGTGGAGGCCGTCTTGAACGCCTCGGTGTACCCGGTCAGCCCCTTCCAGACATCGCTGATGTCGCCGGCCAAGCCCTTCGACGCGAAGAAGCGCGCACGGTATCCGGCGAACCAGGTGAACGCGTCATCCGGACGGCCCTGGAGATAGTTGTTGATGTTCTCCTGGAACGTGTTGTGGTCCACGGTGTTCACCGTGACGTCGATCCCCGGGTTGGCCGTCTTGAAGCCGGCCAGCACGTCCACGAGGACCTGCTTCGGCACCGGGTCGGACTGGTTAGAACCGATGGTCACCGCGCCGGACGCGGCAGCGGCACTGGCGCCGGCGCCGGTGCCTGTCGCGGTGCTATCGCCGCCGCAGGCGGCGAGGGCGGCGGGCAGGCCGAACGCGGCTCCGGCTCCCAGGGCAGCGGTCTTGAGCATCCCTCGGCGGCCCATGACCGCCCCGGAAACTGATGCAGGAACCATTCGGGCCAGGTACTCGGCCTCGGAATTGGGTCGGGTCATGGGTGCCTCCTTTGGCACGAGCGTTGGTGATCGATCCGAACATATTCCGACAGAAACGCTCGCGATCAGCCACACCTTGGATGAGCGGCTAAAGCGTTGTCAAGCAATGTGTACCAATCCGTTACCTAATACGGACCCAACATGTTGGTATGTGTTGACTTCGACATCAGAAACAGATCATCCTCCCCAGATGACCGCCGACGCTGCTGGCCTGACAGGGCCCAGATTCCCCTTGTCCGGAATCGCCCTGGGTTGTGACTACAACCCGGAGCAATGGCCGGAGCAGGTCTGGGAGCAGGACGTCGAGCTGATGCGCGAAGCCGGAGTCGGTTTCGTCACTGTTGGGGTGTTTTCTTGGGCCCTCCTCCAGCCCGATCCGGAGACCTTCAACTTCGACTGGCTGGACCGAATACTTGATCTTCTGCACGCGAATGGCATCGCGGTAGACCTCGCGACCGCCACCGCCTCCCCGCCGGCCTGGCTGGCTCGGGCGCACCCGGAGACGTTGATTGTCGATCACGCCGGCAACCGGCTCTGGCCTGGCAGCCGGCAGAATTTCTGCCCGAGCTCAGCAGTCTTCCGGGCGGCCGCGCTGACCCTCGTCGAAGCCCTGGCGACCCGCTATGCCGGGCACCCGGCGCTGGCGATGTGGCATGTTTCGAACGAAATCGGCTGCCACAACGCGCATTGCTACTGCGACATTTCGGCCGCCGCCTTCCGGCGCTGGCTGCAACGCCGCTACCCCGACCTGGCAGCGCTGAACAACGCCTGGGGAACGGCTTTCTGGAGCCAGTGGTACCACGACTGGGAGGAGATCCTGCCGCCGCGGCAGACCACCACCTGGGCGAACCCCACTCAGCAACTCGATTTCGCTCGGTTCAGTTCCGACGAACTGCTGGCGACGTTCACCGCCGAGCGCGATGTTCTACGACGGCTCTCCCCCGGCGTTCCGGTGACCACGAACTTCATGGTGATGCCGAACGTCACCCGGATGGATTACTGGCAGTGGGCCGGCGAGCAGGATCTGATCTCGCAAGATCACTACCTGGACGGCCGGCTCGAACCGGTCCAGGCGCAGCCGGCCGAGTTGGCCTTCTGCGCGGACCTGACCCGAGGGCTGGCCGGCGGCGGTCCGTGGTTCCTGATGGAACACTCGACCAGCGCCGTCAACTGGCAGCCGGTGAACCTGGCGAAGGCCCCCGGGCAGTTGCTGCGCAACAGCCTCAGCCACGTCGCCCGAGGCGCGGACGCGGTCGGGTTCTTCCAGTGGCGAGCCAGCGCCGCCGGGGGCGAGAAATTCCACTCCGCCCTGGTCCCGCACGCAGGCACTGACACCAAGGTCTGGCGCGAAGTGGTTGAGCTGGGCGGCGTCCTGGCTCGGGTCTCGGAGGCAGCTGGAACCCGGACCCAGGCCGAGACCGCAATCCTTTTCGACTGGCAGGCGGGATGGGCGCTGAACCAGGGCTCGCATCCGACGTCCCTGGTCGAGTACGCCGACCACCCGGTGGCGATACATCGGGCGCTCTGGCGGCTCGGGATCACCGTGGACGGCGTCCGCCCGGGAGCAGATCTGTCCGGGTACCGCCTCGTCGTGGTCCCGACCCTGTACCTGGCGGACGACGCCTGCGTAGCTCGGCTTCGGGATTTCGTCGAGGCCGGTGGCCAGCTGGTGATCACTTTCTGTTCCGGTCTGGTGGACGAGAACGACCACATCCGGCTCGGCGGCTACCCCGGAGCCTTCCGGGAGCTACTCGGCCTGCGTAGCGAGGAGATCTTCCCGCTCCCGGCCGACTGCAGCGTCCACCTCGCGTCCCGCGATCTCGCGCAGAACGGCACCTGGACCGGATCGCTGTGGACCGAGCTCACTCACCTCGACGGCGCTGAGGCGATCGCCAGGTACCTGGACGGACCGGTGGCAGGCCATCCGGCGATCACTCGCAACGCCGTCGGTGCCGGTGCCGCCTGGTACGTCGGAACCGCTCTCGACGATGCGGCTCTGACCGCTCTGCTGAACCGGGTGGCGGTGGCCGCCCACGTCCAGCCCCCGGTTCCGGCGCCACCGGGCGTGGAGGTGGTTCGCCGCAGCGGCTCGCAAGGCTCCTACCTTTTCGTCCTAAATCACGGTATTACCGCGACTACCATCCTCACGCACGGATATGATCTCGTGTCACAGAAGGAGACGACTGGATCACTCACCGTCGAACCCGGGGGAAGCGCCGTAGTGCGGGAGGCTTACTAAAATGCTTGCCAGACAACGGCAGGAGCGAATCCTGGAGCTGATCCAGAGTGCCGGCGGCGCGCGCGTGAGCGATCTCGTGGATCTGCTCGGCGTCTCTGACATGACCGTTCGCCGAGACATCTCGGCGCTGGCCCGGAAGGGCAAAGTAGCTCGAGTACACGGTGGGGCTACCGCGCTGGTCGGGCGATCTTCGGACGAGCCCGGCTTCGCCGCGAAATTCCGGCTGCAGAAGGCGGAGAAGGCGGCAATCGCCCGCGCCGCTGTCTCCCTCTTGAGCCCCGGTGACTCGGTGGCCATTTCGGCCGGCACCACGACCTACGCCGTAGCGGTCGAACTGCTGGCGATCCCCGACCTCACCGTCGTGACGAACTCGGTGCCGGTCGGCGAACTGCTGCACACCTCGGGCCGGACGGATCTCACCGTCATCCTCACCGGTGGAGTCCGAACCCCCTCCGACGCCCTGGTCGGCCCGGTCGCCGTGTCTGCGCTCAGCACGCTGCACGTCGACTGGCTGTTCCTCGGCGTGCACGGCGTCGACGAGCGCGCCGGACTCACCACCCCTAACCTCGTCGAGGCCGAGACCGATCGGGCGCTGGTCCGTTCCGCACGACGCATCGCTGTGGTGGCGGACAGTTCCAAATGGTCTGTGGTGGGCCTGAGTTCGATTGCTCGGCTGGATGAGATCGATGTGATGGTCACCGACAACAAGCTGAACCCCGAGGCGCAGCGGATCCTGCAGAGCCGCCTGGGCTCGCTGCTGATCGCCTCACCATTGATGATCGAGCCGGTCGAGCCGGTGGAGCCCTGAACCCGTGATCACGCCCGCATGATCGCCAGTTGTGCCCGCTACCGCGCCGCGAAAAGGCGTCTGAGCGGGCGCAACTGGCAATCTTGCGAACCAGGTGATCCTTTGCGAACCAGCCGAAGTTGCCTAGAGGGCGAGCTCGCGCAGCCGGGCGGCGGTCTGCTCCGGGGTGACGTCGCCGATGAAGGCCCCCATCGCGGCCTCAGATCCGGCCAGGAACTTGAGCTTGTCGGCGCTGCGGCGGGTGGAGAAGACCTCCAGGTGCAACCCCAGGAGGTCACGCCCCACCGTCCGCGGCGCCTGATGCCAAGCAGCGATGTACGGCAGGGGGGCGGCATAGAGGCGATCGAACCGCCGGAGGACGTCGAGGTAGAGCGGCCCGAAGGCGGCTCGCTGCTCGTCGTCCAGGGCGGGTAGATCGGGCACTCGCCTGGTGGGGTAGAAGTGCACTTCAACCGGCCAGCGAGCCGCCTGGGGAACGAACGCCGTCCAGTGCTCATTGCCGGCGATCACCCGGCTGCCGTCCTGCCGTTCCTCGGCGACCACGTCGTCCACCAGGATCCGACCATTGGTCTGCTCCTGGTAGCGCTGCGCGACCTCGAGCATTCGCGTGGTTCGCGGGGTGATGAACGGGTACGCGTAGATCTGGCCGTGCGGGTGGCTGAGCGTGACGCCGATCTCGGCGCCCCGGTTCTCGAAGCAGAACACCTGCTCCACCGAGGGCAGCGCGGACAACTCGATGGTTCGGTCGATCCAGGCCGCCAACACCAAGGCGACCCGGTCCGCGTCAAGGTCGGCGAAACTCGCATTGTGGTCGCTGGAGAAGCAGACCACCTCACACCGGCCGTTGCCGGACAGCGACGGGAACCGGTTCTCGAACACCACTACTTCGTAGTCTTCAGTGGGGATTTCGGTATGCCGGCCGTTGACGGACGGATCCAGCGGGCACTCATCGGCCGGCGGTAGGTAGGTGCGATCCTGCCGATGGGAGGCGATCACCACGTACTCGTCCAGCATCGGGTCCCGGCGAATCTGGGAAGCCGTGGTCAACGGCGAAATCGGCCGAGGGTCGTCGACCACCCGCTCCGCTGCCCCTGGCCGATCGAAGAAGATGATCTCTCGACCGTCAGCTAGTCGCTGGACGCTACGACGCATGTCACTGGGTGATCGAACCTGGGTCACATCCGAACAGTAACTCACAAGGACGGTCAAAAACGAACAGGGAACTGACAGGTTGGCGGTGCTCCCCGTGGCCAACGATCTTCGGTCGGACGCGTGCCCGGACGAGGTGCGCGGAAGGTGTCTGAAGTGGTGATTTGCCAGGTCGATTCACGGCCGATCGACGTACCGGGTGGCATCGCCCGCCGCCTCGCCGTCGCAGCGGACAGCGCCTTCAAAGTGCGCGAGAAGGGAGTCGAACCCTCACGCCCGAAGGCACAGGATCCTAAGTCCTGCGTGGCTGCCAGTTACACCACTCGCGCGCGCAGGGACAGCTTAAGGGCAGACCGCCCGCAGGCCGAACACCTGGCCTGATCGACGCCTCGAATCCGGGCTCCGCCTCGAATTCTGGTCTACGTGGCGAAATGTCTCCGTCTCGAAATTTGAGACGCCGTCGCCACCTATTGAGCATCCCGGAAACGTCGCGTACGGTGATTGCAGGTCATGAGTGCCAGCGTTTAGCCCCGGCTTGCTGGCCGGCAACCCTCCTCCGCGGTGGGGTGCTCCGGGTGAAGACCAGGCGGCGGCCATCCGGCTCGCCGCAAGCGCGGACCCGGGCGATGTTCGGGTCCTAGGACCCGAGGAGTGGCATGTCCACGAGCACCCCCTTCCGTAGCGCCGAGAAGTGTTCGTCCAGTGACATCGCTGCGGACCGGATCGAGCCAGGCCGAAGCTCCGCCCCGCAGCCCACCGCCCGGCTCACCGCCGTCCCGGTCGGCCCGCTGCTGCCGGTGGTCGGTGGCACCCTGCAGGCTCCGCTGATCACTGGTCGCGCCGTCCGGCATGTGAACCTGGACTACGCCGCCAGCGCACCGGCGCTGCAGGCAGTCGCCGACCATGTCACCGAGGTCCTGCCGTACTACGCCAGCGTGCACCGCGGCGCCGGGTACGCCTCGCAGGTCAGCACCAACCTCTACGAGTCGGCCCGGACGACGATCGCCGCCTTCGTCGGGGCCCGCCCGGACGACGTCACGGTGATCACCCGGAACACCACGGACTCGCTGAACCTGCTGGCCGCCGCGGTTCCCAGCACCGGGCCCGGCGCCGGTGAAGTGCTGGTGCTGGACGTTGAGCACCACGCCAACTTGCTGCCCTGGACCGCCGGTGCGCACCGGGTGCTGCCCACCGCCGACACCGTGGCGGAGACCTTGGCCGTGCTGGAGGCTGCGCTGATCGAGCGCCCGGCCACGCTGGTGGCGGTCACCGGGTGCAGCAACGTGACCGGCGAACTGCTGCCGATCGATCGGATCGTTGCCCTGGCTCATGCGCACGGGGCTCGTGTGGTGGTGGACGGCGCCCAGCTGGTCCCGCATCGCCGGGTCGACCTCGCCCTCCTGGGTGCCGATTACCTGGCCTTCTCCGGTCACAAGATCTACGCGCCGTTCGGTGCCGGTGTCCTGATCGGACGTCGGGACTGGCTGGACGCCGCCGAGCCGCACCTGGCCGGCGGGGGGGCTGTCCGCACGGTCTCGCCGCAGGGCGAGGCGGAGTGGGCCCCGGCCCCGCAGCGGCACGAGGCCGGCACGCCGAATGTGTTGGGCGCCGCCGCGCTGGCAGCCGCCTGCCAGGCAATCGCTGCCCTGCCGGAAGGCGCTTTGGAGGCTCACGAGGCCGCGCTGGCCGATCGGCTCACCGCCGGCCTGCAGACCATCCCGGGAGTCAGGGTGCTGCGGGTCTGGGACGACAGCACCGAGCGGGTGGGCGTGATCGGCTTCACCGTGGCCGGGCATGACCCGGGCCGAGTGGCTGCCTACCTTTCGGCTGAGCACGGCATCGGGGTGCGGGACGGAAAGTTCTGCGCGCACCCGTTGCTCGCCAAGCTGGACGTGCCGAACGGCGCGCTGCGGGCCAGCTTCGGGGTGGGCTCCCGCAGCGAGGACGCCGACCGCTTGATCACCGCGCTGCGCACCTTGGTGACGACGGGCGAGGGCACGGACTACGAATTGAGCACCGGCCGCTGGGCCCCGGTCGCGGATACCCGCCCGGCACCGGACTGGGCGCCGTGGTCGACGGCGACGACCAGCGGCTCCCCCTGCATCGGCTGAGCCCGGCGAGGTCAGGCGCGGGCGAACCGGCTGCATCCGCCGAACCCGGAGACACACCTAGCCGCGCATGATCGTCGAGGCCGGGGGAACGAGTTTGGCTGCCTGCGCCCACGGGATCGGTCGGCCGAAAAGGTAGCCCTGACCGCGATCGGCACCGGCGGCCCGGCACTTGTCTGCTTCTGACTTCTTCTCGATTCCCTCCATCACCACCCGGATTCCCATCCGGTGTGCCATCTGGGCGATTCCCTCGACGATCGCCAGCGTCTTGGCCTCGCTGAGCAGACCGTTCGTCAGTGACTTGTCGATCTTGATGACCTGGACCGGGAGCCGGCGCAGGTACCCGAGGGCGGCATAGCCGGTACCGAAATCGTCTATCGCCAGACCGATTCCGAGCGCGTTGAGCTCTGCCAGGGTGCTCAACGCGGAGTCGCCTTCGGTAACCAGAATCGCCTCCGTGATCTCGATGATGAGCTGATCGGAGCTGATCCGATGGCGATCCAACAGCTCGCGGACCAGCATCACGAAGCCCGGCACTCGCAACTGGATCGGCGAGACGTTCACCGACAGCGTCAGCCCGCCCCCGAACACCCCGGCGTTCGCGGCTGCGGCCAATGTCTGCGCCAGCAAGTGCTCGCCGAGCGCGACGATCAGGCCGGTCTGCTCGGCAACCTCGATGAATTCCTCCGGCTCGACGTTTCCGAGTTCGTCGTCCGTCCACCGGGCCAGCGACTCGAAGCCGGTCAGCCGACCGGTACTCAAGTCGACGATGGGCTGCCCGAACGTGATGATCGTCTGGTCGGCGATCGCCTGGACCGCGATGGCCAGTCGAAGCCGATGCTCCAGCAGCAGCCGGCGATCTCGATCCCGAGCCACCTGGCCGTCGTAGACCTGTACGGAGTCCCCGCCGCCCTGTTTAGCCGCCCGCAGCGCGGCTGCCGACTCGACCAACCCGGTCAGCTGATCACGATGCTCGCTGGTGCGCACCGGGATCTCGGGGCGGACCAGCCGACCGACTCCGACGCTCGCCGAAATGCCCACGCCGGGGGCCAGCACCGCGAGCGTCTGGGCCACCGCTGCCCGTAACTGTTCGCCCAACTCTCGCCCCCTGGCCAGGTCGCCCGGGCAGAGCAGGGCGAACTCGTCGCCACCGACTCGGGCGATCAGGGCCTGTGGTGGGCAATGCGCCTGCAGCGCTTCGGCGACCGCCACCAGCAAAGCATCCCCAGCGTGGTGCCCGAGAAGGTCATTCACCTGTTTGAAGCCGTCCAGATCGAGGGTCAGCACGACCCGAGCGAGGTCGTCGCGACCGAGCTCATCAATCCGGGTGGTGAGCGCTCGGCGGTTCGGCAGTCCGGTAAGCGAGTCGCGAAAAGCCTGGGCGCGCAGCCCGGCTGTCAGCCGGAGATGAAGGTCCGGGTTGAGTACTTCGCGCAGATACCTCACCGAGACGATCAGCACCGCTGATATCAGCACGCCGCCCACCAACAACCCGCCGGCCAGGCCGCCGCCGGTCAAGAGCCCGCTTCCCCACACCCCGGCCAACACCGCGCTTGCCAATACCCCGCCTGCCAACACCCGGCTCGCCAACCCCCTGCTCGCCAACACCCGGCTCGCCAACCCCCTGCTCGCCAGCACCCCGCTCGCCAACACCCTGCCCGTCAGCAGCCTGCTCGTCAGCCCTCCGCCGGTCGGCAACCTGCGCGCCGACGCCCGGCCGAGCGCGGTGGATGTCTGCCTCGGCCGGAGCCTGATCACCCCGAGCCCGATCAGCGGCCAGGCCAGGCACCAGAAGGCCAGCACCGGCCAGGGATCGAGCCGAGGCCGACCGGCGTCGGTCGAGGTGATGACGCTGAGATCAGCCACCACCTGTCCAGCACCCCAGCACAGCATCGCCACGGCGATCACCAATCGGAACGGCTCCGAATTTCGGTATCGGCGAACCTTGAACCACCAGACGATCAGGATCAGGGCGGTGATCACGGCGACGATGCCGGACAGGAACAAGCCGGTGCTGAACGCTTGCCAAGGCCGATCGCTTAAGCCGTACCAAGCGGGCACCGCAGCGGCCAGCACCGGGGCCGGAAAGCTGAGCGGCCCGAGCAGGCGGATTCGGCCAGCGCCGGCTCGTGGCCGCCGCCGGGATCCAGCCGTTCGGCGACGGTTCGGCCGAGTCTCGGCGTTGCGGGATCTCGGTTCTTCTGCCGACGGCTGGAGCGGGATGGAACTAAGAAGTTGATCATTAACAGTAAGTGACGGATGGTGAGCAAAAGAAGTGACCTGGGCCGGCTCAACGCAGGCCGCCCGGCGATACGCGACTTCGGACATCACCATGCGTAAACCATGGCGATCTGTAAGTGACTCTCAAATGCCAGCACCGGTGCAGCCTAATCGAACACCTGTTCGACTGCTAGCCCTGAGCTCTTCCGGATTAGATCGGCGCGTCACTCCACCGTGACGTCGATGGTGTGATAACCGCTAGCCCCATCGGGAGCCGTTGCTGCCACCGTAGCGGTCTGCACCTCTCCCCTACCGTCGGTGGCTCGCACCTGTAGCCGATAGCGACCGGCAACGGCATTCCAGCGGAAGAACCACTGCCGCCAGGTATCGACGCTGTCCTCGGCACCCAGCGTGGCCGACTGCCAGGCGCCGTCATCGACTCGGATCTCGACCCCTTGAACCCCTCGGTGCTGGGCCCAGGCGATCCCGGCGAGCACGACCGTTCCCGCCTTCACCCGATCCAGGTCCTGCGGCACATCGAAGCGGGATTCCGTCTTCACCGGTCCCCGCGCGGACCAGCCACGCGGCGTCCAATACCCCTCGGCCTGATCGAACCGGGTCACCTCAAGGTCGACCACCCACTTGGTCGCGGACACGTACCCGTACAGCCCTGGGACCACCATCCGGACCGGGAACCCATGCTCGACCGG
The DNA here is from genome assembly GCA_035474375.1 of Kineosporiaceae bacterium. GTDB lineage: Bacteria > Actinomycetota > Actinomycetes > Actinomycetales > Kineosporiaceae > JANNPJ01. The sequence continues at coordinate 31,147 of DATINJ010000286.1, forward strand.
CAGCGGAACGCCGTTCATCCCGATGGCGAGCAGCGCGTCCCGGCCGTCGGTCAACACCTCCAGCGGGGTACCGGCGGTGAAACCGTCCGAGCTCTTCGACAACACCATGTCTGCCGTGCTCTTCGGACCCGCCCTGGTCAGCAACGGCCCGATCGGCAGCCCCAGCCAGCGAGCGTTGCCGGTGAGGTCACCGCCGACCTCGTTGGAGACGCACATCAGCGTCACGTCCCGCTCCACCAGGGCGCTTTTGAGCAGGTCAGCGTAGGTGATCGTGATCTCCCGCTCGACCATGCCGTGGATCCGCAGGCTCCAGTCGTCGGCCCGCAACAGCGGTGTGATCAGGGCCGTGTCGATCCGGTAGAAGTCCTCGTTCGAGGTGATGAACGGCGTCACGCCGGGGACGCCCACCGACACCCCGGACGGCAGCGCAGGGGCCGGGTCGGTGGCGGTCGGCAGCGTGATCGACTGTCGGGAGGCCTGAGCGCCGCGAAGTCTGCCGCCCAGCGCCCGACCCAGGCCGCCGGTGACCACCCCGCCGACCAGCACTCCACCGATCCCTTGCAGAGCCCGCCGCCGGGAGAGTTCGGCCGAGCGGGATCCGCCGGGCGCGTCCACCGCTTGCCGGATCTGTGGCGCCAACCAGTTCAACACGAACATCCCGACCATGGCACCGGCCAGGCTGGGCAGTACCGACAGCGTGGTGGAGTCCGGCCGGGTGGCGGCGGCGAGGGCGGCCATCCCGCCCAGGAAGAGCACCAACCAGGTACCCCATTGCTTTCCCCGGACGGCGAAGATCCCGGCCAGGGCGGACAGCAGGAGGGCGATCGTCAGCGCACCGCCGAGGAGCACCTGCTTGTCGTGCGTCCCGAAGTTCTGGACGGCCCAGTCCTTCAGCCACGGCGGCACGGCGTCCACCGCCACGTCACCGAGGGCGATCAGCGGAGCAGACGCCGGAGCCACGATCCCGGCGACCACCTCCGCCAGGCCCAGAGACAGGGCTCCGGCGCCGATTCCGGCCAGGGCACCACCGAACCAGCGCCGCCGCGTCAGCCGCCCGTCCACCGACTGGTCCGCCGACGCTGGCTCAGCCGCTGACCCAGACTCGATCGGTCCAGGCTCGGCCAGCCCAGACTCGGCCGGTCCAGACTCGACCGGCCCAGACTGGTCGGCCGGCTTCCGAGGATTCGCCGAGACAGCCCACCCCGACGGATCCTGCTGCGGCCCAGAATCCCCCTTGGGTCCGTGGACTTCGGTCATGACCGACTCACAACAAGCCGGGCAACTCGGCGGCCAGGGCCCGGAAGGCTCGACCACGATGACTGATCGCGTTCTTCTCCGCAGCGGTGAGCTCGGCGCAGGTGCGAGTGTCGCCGTCCGGAACCAGGATCGGGTCGTACCCGAAACCGTTCGTCCCGCGCGGAGCCCGGATCAAGATCCCGGGCAGTCGCCCGTGCAGCACGTGTTCCTTACCGTCCGGTCGGGCGAACGCCGCCGCGCAGGCGAAGTGAGCCTGTCGGTGCTCGTCCGGGACATCGCTCAACTGAGCCAGGAGTAGTTCCAGGTTCGCCCGGTCATCACCGTGCCGGCCGGCCCAGCGAGCGCTGAACACCCCGGGCGAGCCGCCGAGCACCTGCACCGCCAGACCGGAGTCGTCGGCGATCGACGGCAGTCCGGTCGCCTGAGCCACCGCATGGGCCTTGAGCAGCGCATTTGCCGCGAACGTCACCCCGGTCTCGACGACGTCGGCGACCTGCGGGAAAGCCTCCATCCCGACCAGTTCGATGGGGTCGCCGTCCGGGGTGCTCACGCCGTCCAAAATCTGCCGCAGCTCGGTGACCTTGCCCTGGTTTCGGGTGGCCAGCACTACCCGGACCATCTCACGCCTCCAGCGCGGCGAGCTGGATCGCGGTCAGGTCGTTGCATCCGGCAACCCCGAGGTCGAGCAGGGCATTGAGCTCGGCCCGGTCGAAGGGAGCTCCCTCGGCGGTGCCCTGGACCTCGATGAACCGGCCGTCCCCGGTGCAAACGATGTTCATGTCGGTACCGGCGGCAACATCTTCGTCGTAACACAGATCGAGCACCGGACGGCCGCCGACGATGCCGACGCTGACGGCGGCGACCGAGGCGGTCAATGGCTGGGCCGTGCTGGAGCGCAGCAACTTCTTGCCCCGGGCGTAACTGATCGCGTCGGCCAGGGCGACATAGGCGCCGGTGATCGCCGCCGTCCGGGTGCCGCCGTCGGCCTGAAGCACGTCGCAGTCCAGCACGATGGTGTTCTCGCCGAGCGCCTTGGTGTCGATCACTGCGCGCAGGCTGCGGCCGATCAGCCGGGAGATCTCGTGCGTCCGGCCACCGATCTTGCCCTTGACCGCTTCCCGGTCACTGCGGGTATTGGTGGCCCGCGGCAGCATTGCGTACTCGGCGGTCACCCAGCCTTTACCGCTGCCGCGCAGCCAGCGTGGCACCCCTTCGGTGAACGAGGCGGCACAGAGCACCCGGGTTCGGCCGAACTCGACCAGGACGCTGCCTTCGGCGTGGTCGAGCCAATTGCGGGTGATCCGGACGTCCCGCAATTGCCCGATCGCGCGTCCGTCCGTTCGCAGATCGGTGGTGGTTGGGCCGGGAGTCGGGCTGGTGTTCGCGATCGTCGACATCCTGCCAGCGTAGGCGTCCGAGCCTGGGAATCTCCCGGCAGGATCCTTACCGAACCCGGACGTCTTCCAGAACGTAGCTGGCTCCGGGGACGGCGGCCTCGACCGGCCCGAGGTAGACCTGCTTCGCCTCGGCCAGCACCACGTCGGCGTCGGTCCAGACCGGCAAGTGCGTGAGCACCAGTCGTCGGGCACCCGCGTCCCGGGCGGCCTCCCCGGCCCGGCGGCCGGTCAGATGCACCCCTCGGGTCTCGTCTCGGCCTTCTTGGTACGACGCTTCGGCGAGCAACAGGTCGGCGCCGTGCGCCAGGTCCAGCAGCGCCTCGCAGGCATCGGTGTCACCGGAGTAGGCAAGTACCCGACCGTCGTATTCGATCCGCATGCCGAAGGCCACCACCGGGTGCTCCACCAGGCGTGTGGTGATCGTCACTGGGCCGACAAGCACTTGGCCACCGTCGGACAGCGGGCGGATGTCGTAGACGCTCGCCAATTCGTCAGCCGCGTCGGGGCCGTACGCCTGCAGCACTCGATCGCCAGTATGCGGCGGGCCGTAGACCGGCAACGGAACCCCACTGGCCCCGGCCGGGTGATATCGCCTCGCCACGTACAGCCCGCACAGATCCATGAAGTGATCTGGATGCAAATGCGAGATCAACACCGCGTCGATCTGGTGCAACGCGACCATTTGCTGCAGTGGCCCCAGTGCGCCACTGCCGAGATCAAGGACAATCCGCCAGGTCCGGTCGCGGTCCTCTACCTCGATCAGGTAGCAGGAGGCAGCCGAATGCGGGCCCGGAAAGGAGCCGGAACAACCGACGACCGTGACCCTCACGTGCACACTCCGACGACATTCAAAATTGGCGCTTCATCGACACCGGTCATGAGAATTCACAGTAGGCCCCCGTTGGCCAGATGACCCTAGTCGGAGAAGGTGACCCATACCTCCCCGGTCGCTCGAACGCCCCTACCCCGGCGGACGCCCTACAGTGGTGGGGTGTCGATCGCGCCCGTTGAGCTCGAGAAACCAGACTCGGCGCAGGAGCTGGCTCGCGACGTCCCCTGGGTGACGATCGTTTGGAACGACCCGATCAACACCATGTCTTACGTCACATATGTCTTCCAGTCCTATTTCGGTTACCCGCGCTCCAAGGCCGAGAAACTGATGCGCGACGTGCACCAGAAGGGCCGGGCCGTGGTGTCGACCGGCAGTCGCGAGGAAATGGAACGGGATACCGAGGCGATGCACGAGTTCGGCCTGTGGGCCACTTTCCGCAAGGATGATTGATGCGTCAGCCCTTCAAGTCCGTACGCGCCGGCATCCAAGTGAACTTGGATCAGCAGGAGCGCGACATTGTGGTCCAGCTGCTCGGTCAACTCGATGACCTGCTGGACGACGGGCTGGCGGCCTCCACGGATCCGCTGGCCACGCTCGTCGGGATGAGCGGAATGGATCCGGACGCCCCGCCACCACAACCGCCCGACGATCCGGCCCTCGCCCGGCTACTGCCGGACGGCAACCGGGACGATCCGCAGGCCGCCACCGAGTACCGCCGGTTGACCGAATTCGGGCTGCGGGCGCGCAAGCGGTCCGGGGCCCGGTTGGCCGCCGCAGCGCTCAGCCGCCCGGAACCCGTCCTGCTGGCCACCGACGAGGGGTTGGCGCTGCTGAAATCGTTCACCGACGTCCGGCTGGTGCTCGGAGAACGGCTCGAACTGCGCACCGACGAGGACGCCGAGAAGCTGCACGAGCGGCTCTGGGCTGGTGACGGTGACCCGTCCTGGCTGGCCACCGCCTCGATCTACGAACTGCTGACCTCGTGGCAGGAGTATCTGGTCGCCGCAGTCGCCAAGAAACGATGAAACCGGAGCCAGACATGCATGTGGGCTTGAGCCGGGCCGAGGCAGACCTTCAAGAGTCATCGACCGCCCTGCTGACCGACCACTATGAGCTGACCATGGTGCAGGCCGCCCTGGTCAGCGGTGCCGCGGATCGGCGCTGCGTGTTCGAGGTGTTCGCCCGCCGGCTACCCAGCGGTCGCCGCTACGGGGTGCTGGCCGGGACCGGCCGGCTGCTGGAGGCGATCCGGGACTTCCGGTTCGCCGATCCCGAACTGGACGCGCTGGAGCGTGGCCGGGTGGTCGACGCGCCGACCCTGCGTTGGCTGGCCGACTTCCGGTTCACCGGTGAGGTCTGGGGTTACGGCGAGGGCGAGTGCTACCTGCCCGGCTCACCGGTGCTGAGCGTGGAAGGCACTTTCGCCGAGGCGGTGGTGCTGGAGACGCTGGTGCTGTCGGTGCTCAACCACGACAGTGCGGTGGCGGCGGCCGCCAGTCGGATGACGGCCGCCGCCGCGGGCCGACCGTGCCTGGAAATGGGGTCCCGGCGCAGCCACGAGGAGGCCGCAGTCGCTGCCGCCCGGGCCGCCTACCTTGCTGGTTTCGCCGGAACCAGCAATCTCGCGGCCGGCGCCCGATACGGCGTACCGACGATGGGTACCGCCTCGCACGCGTTCACCCTGGTTCACGACGACGAGGACGCCGCGTTCAAGGCACAGGTCGCCGCACTCGGGGTGGGAACCACGCTGCTGGTTGACACCTACGACATCGCCCTGGGAGTGCAGGCCGCGGTCCGGGCGGCCGGCACCGACCTGGGGGCGGTCCGGCTGGACTCCGGCGACCTGCTGGAGCAGGCCCACGCCGTCCGTCGCCAACTGGACGAACTCGGCGCGACCAAGACCAAGATCGTCGTCACCAATGATCTGGACGAGCACGCCATCGCCGCGCTGGCGGCGTCCCCCGTCGATTCCTACGGGGTGGGCACCTCGCTGGTCACCGGGTCGGGCGCGCCGACCGCCGGGATGATCTACAAACTGGTGGCCCGGGAAGGCAGCGACGGCATGCTGCACCCGGTGGCCAAGCTCAGCGACGGCAAAGCGGGCATCGGCGGGCGCAAGTGGGCCGGTCGGCGGCACGATTCGACCGGCATCGCGACTGAGGAAGTGCTCAGCGTCGGTCGCTCACTGGCCGGCCAGGACGACATCCGCGAGCTCCAGGTGCCCTACATCAGCCGTGGCGAGCAGGTCAACCAGGAAACCCTGGAAGAAGCGCGGGCCCGGCACGAGTACTCGTTCACCCACCTGCCGGCCAGTGCCCGCCAGCTCTCCCGGGGCGAACCGGTGATCCCCACCCGCTATCAGCGGTCTGACCTGCCCGATCCCGCCGAAGGCCCGGGCCGTGCTCCAGCCGAAGGAACTCTGCCGTGACCCAGCGAGCTCTGATCGTCGTCGACGTGCAGAACGACTTCTGCGAAGGCGGATCGCTAGCCGTGGCCGGGGGTGCCGCAGTGGCCGCCGGCATCACCGCCTTTCTCCGCGAGCAACCGCAGGACGCCGGGCAGCCCCGGTACGCGGCCGTGGTTGGAACCCTGGACTGGCACGTCGACCCCGGCAGCCACTTCTCCGCTCACCCTGACTACGTCGACAGCTGGCCGCCGCACTGCGTTGTCGGCACTGATGGCTCCGCTTCGCACCCCGCCCTCGATCGCAGCCTGATCGAGGCCTGGTTCCACAAGGGCAGGCACGCCGCGGCGTACTCCGGCTTCGAGGGTCGGACCGAGGACGACGAACTGCCGGCCGAATCCGGCGATCCGGGCGCGGGCAATCCAGGATCCGGCGGCGAAGGGCTGGCCGACTGGCTCCGCAGCCGCGGTATCGATGCCGTCGACGTGGTCGGGATCGCGACAGATCACTGCGTCAAGGCGACCGCATTGGACGCCGTCAAGGCCGGTTTCGAGACCCGGGTGCTCCTCGATCTCACCGTGGGAGTGGCGCCCGACACCACCCGCACCGCGCTGACGCAGCTGAGCACGGCCGGTGCCGCGCTGGTCACCACCCCCGCGTGATCGCGAACGAGATGACGTGGCACGTTGTGCATGATCACGACCTAGGGCCCTACGCTCGCGGGTATGGCAAGCGACTTTCCCGCACCCCCACACGAACTCATCGGGCTGCCAGGGGCCGGTCACGTCGGCACCGGGCCGGTCGTCGAGCCGCTGCTGGATGACCTGCTGTCGGACTTCGTCCCGGCCGTCCCACCTGTCTCGGGTGCGGCGTCCGAAGTCGGGGCCGGAGCGGTCGCCAAGGCCCTGGCTGAACATCGCGATCACCACGCGGCCTGGTACGGCGACCTGATCGGACCGCTGCGGGTGCCGGCCTCCGCGACGGTGTCCCTGCTCGGCGCACTGCGGCCGGGTGATCATGCGCTGCCGATCGTGCTGACCCCGGATTCGGCGTCCGACGATCTCCTCGCCGCGCTGCGCGCCGCCCGCGCTCTGCTGCTGGACAACCACCGGGTCGAGCTGGTCGGGGTCGAACTGCCGTTCGCCGCCGCCGACAACGCTGCGGACGCCGCCCGGCGGGCCCTGAATGCGCTCGACTTCACCGTTCCGGCCTGGTTCATGGTGAAGGCCGAGCCAGGGTGGGAACCGGCCTTCGACGTGCTGGCGCAGGACGGCGCGGAGAGCGTCGCGCTCTACCTGCCGAGCCCCACCGGCCCGGAGACATTCGCCGACATCGCTGCCGTGCTTCGAGCGCTGATCGACCGCGAACTGTCGTATGTCGTCACCGACGGGATCGGCGGCCTGGTCACCACCACCGCCGGGCACGGGTTGCTGAACCTGCTGTGCGCCACTCGCGCCGCGCTCAACGGTGCCGAAACAGCGCCGATGGCAGATATTCTGGCCGAAACCCGGATCGCCCCGCTGGCTGCGGCGGCGCGCCGGATGAGCGAGGCCGATGCGGCGATCGTCCGGGCCTTCCTGCCGATGGTCAGCGGCCCGTCGATCAGGGACTTGGTCGAGGACCTGGAGTCCGAAGGCCTGATCGAACCCGACGCCGCCTGACCATCCCCGGCGATCAGGCACGGCTGCCCCAACCACCCCGCCGGATCGGGGAAGCCGTGCCTGATCTGCGGACTTGGACCTCGGTTACCCCACGCCGGCCTCGGCGTTGTCGAGAACCTTCACACCGCTGGCAAATTGGGCAAGCTGGGTGCCGTCCCAACCCAGGGACGTCGGTGCCTGGATGACCATCCAGCGCTTGTCTGCGATCTGATAGGTCAGCATCTGAGTGTCGCCCTGGACATCCAGCCGCCCCGGCCGACCATCCACCTCCTGCACGGCACCTTCGGTCGGCTCAGCGGCGTCCTTGGACTGCAGCATTACCACGATCTTGCCGACGAAGGACGAAAAATCCTTGTCCTTGAAGCCCTTTGGCGCAATCGTCAGGACCGAAGCGTCACCGCCTTGGATGTGCCAACCCTTGGGAACGCTGGCCACCCGGTATCCGGGGATCTGCTTGCCCGTGTAGGCGACGAGTTCCAGGGCCGGCAGACGCTGCGCTTGCGCCGGCCCGGAGGGCTCGGACGTGGAGCTGAGCCGCGACCCGGCCTGGTTCGGATTACTCGAGCCGGAGGTGCCATTCAGCGCCAGCGGGATGATCGCGATACCGAGAGCGACCGCCGCCGTACCGGCCAGAGTGACCTTTCGCCGGTGCTGCAGCCGGTTTCGGCCCCGCATCAGGTCGGCGGCCGGATCGACGTCGATCAGCGGCCGATCCTCGAGTGCCTTTTCGAGCAGGTTCTTCATGTCGTTCACCGGTGACTCCGTTCAATGCTGAGGGATGGACTGCGTTCTTCCTGGACCTGCAGAGCCGCTCGGAGGTGGGCGGCGGCCTTGGCGGACTGGCTCTTCACCGTTCCCTGGCTGCACCCGAGCAGATCTGCGCTCTCCTGCACGCTGAGGTCGAACCAGTGTCGAAGCACGATGACGGCCCGCATCCGGGGCGGCAGGCTCGCCAACGCGGCTCGGACCGCTTCGCCATCGGCGTCGTCCGACCAGGATTCGGAGAGCGAAAGATCGGGCCGGTCGGGTGGTTCGGGAACCGATCGTTCCCGGCGCCAACGCGGTCGACGGGTCTCGTCGATATGGGCGTTGATGATGATCCGCCGCACATAGGGCACGGCGGTCCCGGTCCGGAACACCTTCGGCCAGGCCACGTACACCTTGGCCAGGGCGGTCTGCACCAGGTCCTCCGCCGCATGGCTGTCGCCGGCGGTCAATAGGCATGCTGAGCGCAAGAGCTCCGCCCGATGAGCTCGGACGAAGGTAGAAAACTCTTGGTCGCGCGTCGTTCGCGGCATTGGTACCTCCTCACCCGCTACTACGGATGAGGGCCCCAGCCAGGTTGCCCCGGTGCCACGGCTACTGGAACACCTTGCCGGGGTTGAGGATCCCGGCCGGATCGAGCGCCCGCTTCAGCGAGCGGTGCAGCTCCAGAGCGACCGGCCCGATCTCCCGGGCCAGCCACTCCCGTTTCAGCACGCCGACGCCGTGTTCACCGGTGATCGTGCCGTCCAGGTCGAGCCCGAGCTGCATCACCGCACCGAAGGAGACCTCCGCCAGCCGGGCCTGTTCCGGATCGGCGCCGTCGAACACCACGGTCGGATGCATGTTGCCGTCCCCGGCGTGCCCCAGGAGCCCGATCACCAGGCCGCACTCGGCGGCGATCCGCTCCACACCGGTCATCAGCTCGGCCAACCGGGTCCGCGGTACGCAGATGTCATCGATCATCGTGGTACCCATCGCCTCGAAGGCGAGCAGCACGCAGCGCCGAGCGGCCATCAGCAGATCCGCCTCGGCCGGGTCGTCAGCCTGGATGACGTCGGTCGCGCCGGCCGCCTCGGCCAGCGCCGCCATCGCCGCCACCTCGCCCTGACCGGCTTCTCCCGGCGTGTCGGACTGGGCCAGCAGCATTGCGGCGCAGTCCGTGGGGAGGTCACTGTGCAGGTAGGCGGCCGAGGCCCGAACGCTGGCGGAATCCATCAGCTCCAGCAGGCTGGGCACATGCCCGGCGGCGATGATGGCAGTCACCGCGGCGGCCGCGGCCTGGGTGGAGGAGAACAGCGCAGCCATCGTGTGGGGACGCGCGGCCGCCGGCCGCAGCGCCAGGGTGGCCTCGGTGATCACCCCCAGCGTTCCTTCGCTGCCGACGAAGAGCCGGTTGAGGTCGTAGCCGGCCACCCCTTTCACCGTCCGGCGACCGGTTCGCAGTACTTCGCCGGAGCTCAGCACTACCTCGAGACCGAGCACATAATCGCTGGTCACACCGTATTTGACGCAGCACAGACCACCGGAGTTGGTGGCCAGGTTGCCGCCGATCGAGCAGAACTCCCAGCTGGAAGGGTCCGGCGGGTAGAACAATCCGTGCTCGGCCACGGCCCGGGACAGGTCGGCGTTGAACACTCCGGGCTCGGTGACCACCAGTCGGTTCCCGACGTCCACCTCGAGCACGCGGTTCATCCGCTCGGTGCTGACCACGATGCAGCCGTCGATCGCGTTCGCCGCACCGGACAGCCCGCTACGCGCCCCCTGCGGCACCACCGGCACCCCGAGGGCCGTCGCCACCCGCAGCGCGGCCTGCACATGAGCGGTCTCCCGGGCCAGCACCACGGCCGCCGGGACGCCCGCCGGGCAGAACATGGCTCGGTCGTATCGGTAGGTCTCCAACCGATCCGGATCGGTCACCACAACGTCCGCCGGCAGGCCGGCGAGTAGCGCTGTCACGACGTCCGTGGTGTCGTTCGTCTGCAGCGAGGTCATGCCCACACGGTACGACCGGACGCCGATCCGGTCACGAGCAAAGGACCCCTCAGTCGAAGAGATCCTCAAGGAACGAGCGCTTCTTCCGCTTCCGCGGGTCGTAATACCCGTCCTTGTACCCCTCCTTCGACCGGTAGTGATCGTCCTTGTACCGATCGTCTCGGTACCGCGGGTCCTTGTCGCGATCGTCCCGGTAACGGTCGTCTCGATAGCGATCATCCCGATAGCGATCGTCGCGGGGGCGCTCGTCCCGGTGCTGCTGCTCGCCGCCCGGCGAACCGTAGACCGGGGCAACGGGCGCCGGGCCAGGCGTGGCGTGGAACGCGGTTTCCGCATCGACCAACCGCTCCAGCTCACCCCGATCGAGGAAGATCCCGCGACACTCGCTGCACTGATCGACGGTGATCCCGCTGCGCTCGTAGCTGCGCATCGCTCCCTGGCACTTCGGGCAGATGAGGTCCATGGCCATTCCAACGACCCGAGATCCGGCAGAGTTTCGAAATCTCCAGCTCTCTGTCGGAGACGGATTTCCACCGGTCGCGGGTGAAACCGCTACTTCTTGCCGACGAACCAGCGGCGAAGGGTGTCGATCCGATCCTGCAACTGCTCGGCGCTGGCCTGGGGAACCTCCGGGCCGCCGCAGGTCTGCCGGACATTGGCGTGGACCACGCCGTGCGGCTGACTGGTCCGTCGCGACCAGGCCCCGACCAGGCTGTGCAGTTCTTTGCGCAGCGAGGTGATCTGCCGGTGCCCGCCGACCTCGGTGGGCGCCGGGGTGCCGTTCTTCGCGGCTTTCGCGCTGCCCTTGGCGAGCTGCGCGGCCTGCCGCTCCCGCAGCAGCGTGGTCACCTGGTCGGGCTCCAGCAACCCGGGGATCCCGAGGAAGTCTTGCTCCTCCTCGCTACCGATCTCGGCCTGGGTGCCGAACTCCTGCTTGTCGAACAGCACCCGATCGAAGGTGGCCTGGGAGTCGAGGGCTTCGAAGGCCAGCTTCTCCAGCTCGCCGGAAGCCTTTTCTTCCCGGTTCGCCTCCTGCATCAGGGCGTCTTCGGGGGACCAGTCCTCGTCTTCGTCCTTCTTCGGCCTGTCCAGCGCGTGATCTCGCTCGATCTCCAGCTGGGAAGCCAGGTCGAGCAGGGTCGGCACGCTCGGCAGGAAGATGGACGCCGTTTCACCGCGTCGACGGACCCGAACGAAGCGGCCCACGGCCTGGGCGAAGAACAGCGGTGTCGAGGTGGAGGTGGCGTAGACGCCGACCGCCAGTCGCGGGACGTCGACCCCTTCGGAGACCATCCGGACGGCAACCAGCCAGCGCTGGGTGCCGTTGGTGAACTCCTCGATCCGTTCCGAGGCGCCGCTGTCGTCGGAGAGCACGATGATGGCCGACTCGCCGGTGATGTCTTTCAGCGTGCCGGCATAGGCTCGGGCGGTCTCCTGGTCGGTGGCGATCACCATCCCGCCCGCGTCCGGAACCCCGCGGCGCAACTCGGTGAGCCGCTTGTCGGCGGCGGCCAGCACGGAGGGGATCCACTCCCCCTTAGGGTTCAGCGCGGTTCGCCAGGCTTGCGCAATCAAGTCCTTGGTCAGCGGTTCGCCGAGCCGGGCGGCCACTTCGTCGCCCGCGCTGGTCCGCCAGCGCATCGCGCCGGAGTAGGCAAGGAACATCACCGGCCGAACGACGCCGTCACGCAGCGCATCGGCGTAGCCGTACGAGTGGTCGGCCTTGGATCGGCGGATGCCCTCGCCGTCCTCCTCGTACTGGACGAACGGGATCGGACTGGTGTCGGAGCGGAACGGCGTGCCGGTCAGCGCGAGCCGGTGGGTGGCCGGTTCGAACGCCTCTCGGACGCCTTCGCCCCAGGACAGCGCGTCACCGCCGTGGTGGATCTCGTCCAGGATGACCAGCGTGCGACCGGCCTCGGTGCGGGCCCGGTGCAGCGCCGGTTTGCTCGCCACCTGCGCATAGGTGACCGCCACGCCGTCGTAGTGCTGCCCGTGGGTGCCTTGGGCGTTGCTGAAGTTCGGGTCGAGATGAATGCCGACCCGGGCCGCGGCATCGGCCCACTGCCGCTTCAGGTGCTCGGTCGGGCAGACCACAGTGATCCGCTGCACCGTCCGCCGTTGGAGCAACTCGGTGGCGATCCGCAGCGCGAAGGTGGTCTTGCCGGCGCCGGGGGTGGCGACCGCGAGGAAGTCCTGCGGGGTTGAGCGCAGGTAACTGTCGAGCGCTTCCTGCTGCCAGGCCCGCAGCTTGGACGCCGTCCCCCAGGGCGCGCGGCCCGGGAAAGCCGGCGGCAACTGGGAAGCTGCGGTGGCGCTGGCATGAGCCGGGCCATCGACAGTCAGGCCGGGCAAATTCTGGGTGGTGTGCGATCCGGGGGTCACGGTGCAGTCTCCTCGATGGACTGGATCAATGACTCTGCGTATTGAATCTGTAACTCCCGGTGGCTTTTGGTTGGAACGCGTGCGACCTTCAGAGGCTAGCCATTTCCGATGATCGACATGCCGCACCCGCGGATGACAAGCCTCACGTCGCGGCTGTGCTAGCGACCGAACCGCGATTCCGCCTCAGCGATCGAGCGTCAGCGGTTGACCAGGGCAGACGGCTTGATCGTGAGCGGAAAGGGTAACTCGACCGTCAGTTCGGCCGGGCCTGACGCCCGGCCGGTCTCGAGGTACCGGCCGTCCACTAGATCATGGACGACGATCGATGGCTCGTCCGGGTCGACCACCCAGTACGACAGGACGCCACACTCCTCGTACTTGGAACGCTTGTAAACCAGATCTTTGCGGCGGGTGGACGGCGACAGCACTTCGACCGCCAGGACCAGGGGCTTGCGAATGTTCTTCACTTCGGCGTCGTCGTCTCGAACCACCAGCAGATCCGGTTGCAGCGACGTGCGCTCGTCTGGCCGCCAATCCAACGGCGCGACGAAGACCTCCAGACCGAGCCGCGGGCAGGCATTGGCCAGCAAGAGATAGAGCCGCCCAACGGCCCGCTGGTGATCTCTCACCGGCGCCGGGGTCACCAGCAGCAGCCCGTCAAGTAGCTCGTACTGCAGACCGTCGTCCGGCACCAGGTCGAGGTCGTCGACCGTCCACTCCTTGGCCTCACGCGGCATCACAGCCATGGTCGTCATCATCCCAGCCGCCCTTTCGGTTGTCGATTGACACGCCCTCAGACTGACCGAAACCACCCCTCGCCCGCTGGCGTCGTCCACAAGCCCAGAAGTCTGTGGACAACCCTTGTGGACGGCGGGTTTCAGGCCGGGACGGCGGGCGGCCGGGCCCGGAAGGCGATCACCGCGGCGCACAGCGCGACCGTGGCGAAGCCCAACCACATCCCGGTGAACAGCGCCGCATCGCTGCCGTTCGGCCGGTGCCAGGTCGCGAAGGCCGCACCGGACAGCGCGATTCCCAGCGCACCGCCCACGCCGTCGCTGAGTTGCAGGGCAGAGGAGTTGCGCCCTTGCTGGCCGATCTGGCTGTACCGCAGGACCAGGACGCTGGTGCTGGACATCGCCAGACCCATCCCACCCGCGGCCAGCGTCCAGAATCCGAGCGCGGTCCAGGCCGGCACCGGCGGTCGCACGGCAAGGACCAACAGCCCTTCAGCGAGCCCGATGATCAGTGCGCCGAACACCAGCAGCAGGTGCCGCGGTAGCCGCAAGCCGGGCCGCGCCTGCAGGAACGAACCCGTGGTCCAGCCCAGGACGGCACCGGTGAGCACCAATCCGGCCTCCACCGCGGACATCCCGCGCTCGGTGACCAGCATCAACGGAATGAAGGCCTCGACCCCGATGAAGGCACCTGCGTAGAGACCGCGCAACACGATGACCGTCGGCAGGCCGCGCCGCAGGGTCAGGGTCCCGGCCGGCACCAACCGCCGGAAACCGAGGCCGACCAGCAGCAACCCACCACCGACCGCCAGGGCCGCCAGCCCGAACCGGGAACCGGAAGCACGCCCGAGGGCCCCGAGCCCCCATTGCAGAGCCAGCACCCCGGCCGCCAACCCGACCCCGGCAAGCACTCGCGGCCCGGTCCGAATTCCGACCTCGGCTCCGGACCCGGCCGACTCCCGTGGGCCGTCCGCGCGCAATCGGGGCAGCAGCGCCAGCGCGGGCGGCACTGCCAGCGGCGGCACCAGGAGGAAAACCGCTCGCCAGGAAACGTTTTCAGCCAGCCAACCGGCCACCACCGGGCCGATCAGTCCAGGCAGCACCCATCCGGCCGACAGCAGCGAGATGATCCGGGGCTGCAGCGCGGACGGGTAGACCTCGGCGATCACCACGTAGATCGCCACCACCAGCAGGCCGCCGCCGGCACCGGCGATCGCGCGCCCGGCCAGCAGGACGACGAACGACGGAGCCCAACCGCACGCGAGCAAGCCGCCGCCGAAGAGCAACAGCCCGGTGCGGACCGGCCAGAGCGGGCCGCGAGCATCGCACCAACTCCCGGAGACCACGATGCCCAGCAGCGAGGTCGCGAGGAAACTGGAGAAGGCCAGCCCGTACTCGCGGACGGCATCGAGGTCCGCGGCCACCAACGGCATCGCCGTGGAGACCGCGAGCGCCTCGAAACCGATCAACGTGACCAGCGTGACAATGCCGGCGGTGGTACTCAGGTACGGCGCCGCCAGTGCGGAGCCGCCGACTGCTGGGACCGGGACGTCAGCCCCGGTCAGCCCCCCGACCCATCGCCGGATCCGCCCTGATCGCCCGGCGGACGAAGACCGTCGTAGATCTCCTTGCACATCGGGCAGACCGGAAACTTCTTCGGATCCCGGCCTGGGACCCAGACCTTGCCGCAGAGGGCGACCACCGGCTCGCCGCTCATCGCGGATTCGAGGACCTTCTCCTTGCGCACATAGTGCGCGAACCGCTCGTGGTCGCCGGGCTCCATCGGCTGCTCGACGCGCTCACGCTCGAGCAGACCGGTGCGCGACGGGTCCGGTGAGGACAGGGGTTCGAGCTGGGGTTCCGGGTACGGCGTGCTCATGAGCGTGGAGTCTACGTGCTGTCGCCGGTCGAGCCACACGTCTACTTCTTGCTGTGGATCGACACGTCGCGCAGCACCAAGTGGACCACCAGGGCGGCGAACGAAAGGATCACCAGCACCATGAGCATGACCACGATCAGCGGTGGCCGAGGGAAGTCCATCCCGCGATGATTCAGCGGGCCGTAGAGCCCGGTGTACCAACCGGTGGACAGCAACATCTCGATGGCCACCATCGGCAACATGGCGGGCAGGAGCAGCAGGGTCGCGCGGATTGCACCGAAGCGGTAGTAGAGACCGCCGACCAGGGCGCCGGTGATCAGGTAGGCCAGGAAGATCAGCCCGTACTCGGCGAGCATCGGCAGCACGTCGTACCCGTCGGCGAACAGGTGCGGGGTGTCCATCGTGTCCGGCCAGCCCAACTGCTGGTAAATGGCCCGCTCGCCGACATGCCCGACGACCATCAGCCCGGCCCAGAGCAGGGCGATCAGCACACCGGCGACGGCACCCGCACGCAGCGCGGCCCGGCGGCTGACTCCGTGCGCGACGACGATCGGCAGGTAGCCGGTGACCAGCGCGATCGCCATGGCGAAGAGCCACCAGCGCGGCCACTGGCCGGCGTTCTCCCAGATGCTCTTCGTAATCGGGGTGAACTGCGCGATCGTGGCGCCGATCAGGATCGGGATCAGTAGGGCCGCGGGCCAGAACCAGCGGGCAACCTTCCACATCTCGGCGAGCACCCGGCGGATGATCACGCTTTCGGCGGAGGTCAGCCGGAGCCCGGAGCCGGCTGCGGTCCGGGGTGGCGCTTCGATGCTCATCGCGTGGTCTCCCGTCCTGAGTTGCCGGTGAAGTGCATGTTGTCGGTGAGGTGCAGTGAGTTCTCGGTGAGGTGCACGAACAGGTCTTGCAAGGAGACCGACCCGAGTTCGAGGCCGAGCGTCCGGGCCTGCGCTCGGGCCTCGGCATCCAGCGAGCCGAAGATCGATACCTGAGCAGTCCCGCCGAGCCGCTGGGTGTTCAGCTTGCGAACCCCCTTGGTGGTGAGCCGGGAGATGAAGGAGTCGACGGCGTCCGCCGGGCCGGTGATCGAGGCGCCGCGACCGCGAATCGAATCGGCGTCGTCGTGCATCAGGACCCGGCCCTCGTGCAGCACCAGCACGCCCTCGA
>DATINJ010000287.1:0-3345 GCA_035474375.1 Kineosporiaceae bacterium
CACCAGGACGGCATCGAGGCGGGCCGGAAGCGTCTCACCCTCGAAGCTGGCCGGCGGCGCGTACTCGAAATCCTCGCTGTCGAACCAGAATCGACTCGCGGTGCGGACGGTCTCGGCTCGGTAGACGCCGGAGACGGTGTACGTGGTGCTGTCGGGGTCTCCCGGCTCGGGGATCTCGCCGAGCAGCTCGGGAAGCTGTACCCGATCACCGGCGCGGACGTCGAGTTCCTTCGCCGAGCGGTCCGACAGCAGTAGGTCGGTGCGCTTCGTCGGGCACTCGCCCGACACCAGTTCGACCTGCGCGCAGGCGCCCTCGCGACTCACGAGGTTGCCGAGCGGAGGCTTGCCAAACGTCAGCGGCCCGTCCGCGGCGGGCTCGTGGGGGAGGGGCAGCACCTGCATCCTCCGGGCCGTGCTCATGATCTCGGTGGCCCCGTCGAACAACCCGTCCAGGTCCGGCGGCAGCTGGCTGCGGGTACGCACGTCGGACCGCACCTGACGCGGCGGCGGAGGAGGGTCCACCAGATCCCCGTAGCCGCCCGTGCTTCCCGTCGCGGTCCACGCCAGCGCGCTGACCCGCGCTTCAGCCAGAGTCCGCGCCAGCAGCGACGCCTGCGAGGCCCGGCCCCACAGCGGCCCCGCCGCGGCGCCGGCGACGGTGACCGAGGCGCAGAGCACGAGGACAAGCGACGCCCAGCGGCGCCACCAGATGCCGCGAGCCAGCAGTGCCACCCCTCCGCCCACGGACGCAGTATGGAGCAAGCAGCCCCGGGCGGCAGCGCGATATCGAATCGTTGCCCGCGCTCCGCGGCTTTCCGCGAAGATCTACATCAAGCGCAGATGCGATCAGCCGGGCCGAACCCACCTCCGTCGCGGCTTTTGTGGTCGTGATGATCGCCGAATTCGCAACTCGGCAACCACATTTGTCCTGGCGCCGATACGTGGATCGCTACCTCGGCTTTCGACTCGAGGGATACCCGTCCGGAGCCTCACTCGTATCGTCGTCCCATCGCCCACAACCCCCTGCGATTCTCGCCCGGCCGCTCGGCCTCGCGCGGGGTGGACGTACCCGTCACGGTGGCGAATGCGGCCATACTGCAGTCGGTCCCAGCACTGGTCCGTGCGGCCGGCCGAGACGGGCCAACCGCCACGATGCGTTCGGTGGCCGGGCTACGGTAGGTAGCCGAGCCGCCGGGCGGTGACCACTGTCTCCGTCCGGTTGTGGGTGTTGAGCTTCTGCATCGTGTTGCGCAGGTAGCTTTTCACGGTTTCGGGCAAGATCCCGAGCCGGTCGCCGGTCTCGGCGTTGCCGCAGCCGAGCGCCACTAGGGCCAGGACGTCCAGTTCACGCGGTGAGAGTGGGTTCGGCTGGGCCTGGATGCTGCTGGAGGTCTGCGAGCCGGTCAGCCGGTCGCAGATGTCCTGCAGCCGGTTCCGAAGGACCGGATCGGTGACTTCGTGGGCGATCGTGCGCAGCTCGGCGTGGGCCTGGCGCACGTCCTCCCACTGCGGGGTGGTCGGCCGGTTTCCGGCGGCGCGGTTGCTCGCGGCCGTTTCCAGCCCGGCGAGGCGGCGCTCCACCTCGCGGCGCACGGTCAGGTTGTTGCCCGCCCAGCGGGCGACGTGACTCATGGTGTCCAGTGCCCGCCCTCCGACCGGCAGCGACTCGCGGGTCCCGGCGTAGAGCAGGGCCAGGACGGCGGTGCCCATCGTGACCGGCACCGCCGCGATCGCCCGGAGCCCTTCGGCCGTGACCGGCTGGTCGTATTCGTGGCTGATCCGGGGGTCGGCCAGGTAGTCGTTGACCCGGCCCGGCCGGCCGGTCACGATGACCTGCCCACCCAGCCCGTGCCCGGGCGTGATTTGCAGGCCGGTGAGGGCGGTGGTCAGGGTGCCGGCGAAGCTGGTCAGCCGCACGGTCCGGCTGCCTGGGGTGACTGTCCCGCCGAATGCCACCGGAAGCCTGGTGCCGCGCCGGATCCGGCTCATCGCGGTCTGCAGTACCTCCGCTTCCGCTGCGCTCAGCATCTGGCCAGCATGTCACGCATGTGTCGGCGACGTCCGCCCCCGATCGGGGGTGGTGACCCAACCTGGTCCGGCGGAGGCTTACCAGATGCTGTCCTACACCTGCAGCATCAGTGATGTGCCATTTGTTCAGCTTCATGTGTAGACAGTTGCCGCTAAATGTGTTTAGTCTCTCCATATAGGAGACAGTTCATCGCTGTGGTAGACGGGAGAGAAGATTGGCGATGACAACACCGCTCGCACCAACGTCACGATCGAGGTCGACACCTGTCAGACCCTGAGCAAGGTCGACAGCTTCACCGTCCTGATCGGCCGCGCCACCCTGATCTACGCCGGGATGTGCCTCGGCGCAAAGGGCGCCATCGCCAGAACCGCGAACATCGCCCCCCGCCTGGTCTCCGAGATCCACAACGCCTACCTCGCCGGTGACCACGCCCGATCACCCGAACTGCAGTTCCGCCTCGCTCCGCTGCGAGCCTGGATCGAGAAGACGGCCGGCGACCTGACCGCCGCTCAGCGCCGCGATCTGCAGGACATGATCAGCAATCCTTTCGTGGAAATCGCTTCCCCCACAGCGGGTTAGCCGCCACCTCTCAGTGCGCCGTTCGTCGGACGATGCCGTCCGGAAAGTGAGTCACCTGCTATGCCCCTGCTCATTGTTGCGCTCGGAGTAGTGCTTCTCCTCGTCATGATGACGAAGCTGAAGTTGAACGCGTTCATCGCCCTGATGCTGGTCGCCCTCTTCGTCGGGCTGCTTCAGGGCATGTCACTGCCCGAGGTGTACGAATCGATGCTGGACGGCATCGGTGGACAACTCGACGACCTGGTCCTGATCCTCGGGTTCGGCGCCATGCTCGGGCGAATACTCGCCGACAGCGGTGCGGCTCAGCGCATCGCTACCAGCATGGTGGCGTTCTTCGGCATCAGCCGGGTCCAGCTCGCGATGGTGCTGACGGCATTCGCGATCGGCATCACCATGTTCTACGAGGTGGGCTTCATCCTGCTGATCCCGATCGTCTTCACGATCGTGCGAGAGAACCGACTACCGCTGCTGTGGGTCGGATTGCCGATGTCCATCGCGCTGTCGACCATGCACAGTTTCCTGCCGCCACACCCGGGTCCGGCCGCCGTGGCCGGCACCTTCGAGGCCAGCATGGGCCTCACCCTGTTCTACGGCTTGTTCATCGCCATGCCCGCGGCCGCCCTGATCGCGTTCACCTGGCCACGGCTGCCCTTCATCCGCCGGATGAACCCCAGCATCCCCGTCGGACTCGTGGCCGAGAACGACTTCGCGGACGAAGACCTGCCCTCGTTCCCAAC
>DATINJ010000288.1:0-69524 GCA_035474375.1 Kineosporiaceae bacterium
CAAAGGAAAAACCGTCCGAAACACAACCCACCCAACCCCGAAGAGTCAGCCAAGCCATGCCCCATAAGGACGGGGTATTTGGCATCGATTTTTAGGCACACTGTTGAGTTCTCAAAGAGCGGACGCACCCGGGCCACACCGCTAAGCGCTTTTCCGAGGCAACTTCTCTAGCCTAGCCTTGCTGTTCCACCCGGTCAAATCCGTGTTTCCGAACCGTTCCGGGTGTGTGTCGCACTCTCCGACGTCCCTAACTATAGGGGTATCCGGAGGGCGGTCTTGACCACTGGCCTCAGTGGTCGCCCGCTGTTATCGCTCGACTCCACCCGGGTACTGGGAGTCCCGCGGAAGTGCAATCTTCGCCGGATATACCGCCGAACCAAGCCGCTATCTCCTGGTTATGCCCGATTCGCCCGGGCAAATGATGCAGCCAGTGTCGCTTCCACACTCGGGATGTTCAGCATCGTCGCCGCGAGGATCGTGTAGGTCCGGCAAGGCCACACCGGATCGGACGTCCCTCGCTCGTCGCGGTCACATCCCCGACACACCGGGAGCCCTTTATCGAGGTGCGGCTGATGCAGTTGCGCGAGCTGGGTAGCCAGGCTGTCCCAGCTGCTCTCCCGGACCCGAGTATGAAACTCCCGAGCCACGTCGTCCCAAGCGGCACTCATAGACACCGGTCCAGCGCTGGATACCGGGCGACTCCATCGAAATAGCCACACATACTCTCCACTACGACCGCACACGCTCACGGGTTCAAGCCCACCGGCCGGAGAAGATCGCGACGGCGGCGGCACATCGGTCCCCCGCCTCCGCCTCCTTGTCCGTAGTACCGCCGGGGAGGAGCCAGCCCGTCGCACCGCCGATCAACGTTCGCGCCGGTACAAACACGGCCGCGCGCCGGCCTTGGAGGGCACGGAGGTGAGGGGGATGGTCGCGATCACCTCCGTGCCTGAGATCAACGTAGGAGTGACTGGACAGTAGATGCAAGGATTGCAAAGCACAGGTTGGCGCTTGCCACCCAGGTGGCCGACGGGGAGAGGATGGGCGCATGTCACCGCGCAACCCGCCTACCGTCCGGATGCGCCGCCTGGCAAGCGAGCTACGCCGGCTCCGTGGAGCGGCAAAGATGAGCCGCGAGGACGTCGCGGCGAAGACCGACATCAACGTGGTGACGCTGTACCGGTTGGAGACGGCGAAGGGCCGGCCACAGCGGCGGACGATGACGACGCTGCTCGACATCTATGACGTCCAAGGCGAGCAGCGCACCGAATTGATGAACCTGCTGCGAGCCGCTGGTGAGAAGGGCTGGCTTCAGCCGTACTTCTCCTCGATCCCGGAGGAGTACAGCCTCTACATCCAGTTGGAGTCCGAAGCCGAGTCGGTACGCAACTACGAATCGTTGCTGATGCCGGGTCTGCTGCAGACGCCGGCCTACGCGCGAGCCAGCACCGAAGGAGAAAGCCCGGGAGCGGCTCCAGAACTGGTCGATCTTCAGGCGCAGATCCGCACCAGCCGCCAGGATCTGCTCACCCGTAGTAATCCCTTGACCCTTTGGGCAATCGTCGACGAGGCTGTTCTCCGTCGCCTGGTCGGCGGGGTCGAAGTGATGCGTGAGCAGTACGAATTCGTGCTCTCGATGATGAAGCTGCCGAACGTCACCTTTCAGGTGGTGCCGTTCGGCGCCGGTTCACATCCGGGCATGTTAGGAGCGTTTTCACTGCTCGACTTCCTCCCTCCGGATCCCGCTGTTGTGTGTCTGGAGACCATGGCAGGAAACCTTTTCCAAGAAACTGAAGTCGAAGTTGCCGCTGGTACGCTGAAGTACAACCACCTGCGGGCGATGGCACTTTCCCCTGCGGAGTCGGCCCGCATGGTGACTGATCTACTGCAGTGAGGGATGGCAGAGGGCTATGGGCATTGACAATGTGGTCGACGCGGTCTGGGTAAAGTCCAGCCGGTCCGGGACCAACGGCAACTGCGTAGAGGTCGCGTTCCTCGGTGAGGATCGTGTTGCTCTGCGTGACAGCAAGGATCCCGAAGGGCCGGTGTTGCGTTTCAACCGCGGCGAGTGGCTGGCCTTCGTGGATGGCGTGGTCGACGGCGAGCTGCGTCACCCCCTGAGCTAAACCCGAGGCAACCTTTGGGCCAGGGCTGGGGCACCCTGAGCCGCTAGTGGGTACTTGACACCATTCGTCGGATCGGCGTCGCTACCGCGTTCGCGGGATTGGCCCGGTTACGGTGTTTGCTGGACCTTCGGAGTCGTTCACAGGACCGTTCCGAAGTCG
This sequence comes from Kineosporiaceae bacterium, assembly GCA_035474375.1. Classification (GTDB taxonomy): domain Bacteria; phylum Actinomycetota; class Actinomycetes; order Actinomycetales; family Kineosporiaceae; genus JANNPJ01. The sequence continues at coordinate 2,286 of DATINJ010000288.1, forward strand.
CAGCAGTAACCGACAGCCAACAGGCGGGAACGCAGTGAGTGACAGTACTGACCTGTCCGACGTGGACGACGTCAACGGGGTGGTCGCCGCCTTCGAGTCTGGCCTGATCGAATCGGGCCGGCCGACATCGAGCGTGGCGACATCGGGCCTGGCGGATTCGGCGGAGCCCAAGCTGGCAGGCCAGGTCGGGCGGGTCTCCGGGTTGCAGGACTCAACCCCGCTGCTGTTCAGCGTGGCCCTGGAACCGGACGCCTACTTGCAACTCGACGACGTCGTCGTCACCGTGCGTCCCGTTCCCGGGGTCGGACTGGTGATGACCTCCGGGGTGGTCACGGAGGTTCGGGCTCGGCATGAAGGGGCCAACTTCGGTTCCGACGTCTTCCTGATCGCGGACGGCGTCCTACCCGCCCAGGTGCAGGAGATCGCCGAGATCACCACTACCCGGGTGGAGCCGGAGTGCTACGTCCCGCCGCGGCCAGGGACGATCGCCAGAAGAGCAACCGGCACCGAGCGCGCCCAGGCGTTGTACTTCGATCAGATGCAACGCAAGGTCCCGGTCGGTCTGGGCCGTGACGGCGAGCCGATTTACCTGAACCTGGAGTTCCTGGATGGGACGCGCGGTGCGCACGTTTCGATCTCGGGCATCTCCGGGGTGGCGACCAAGACCAGTTTCGCGCTGTTCCTACTGCATTCGCTGTTCCGTTCCGGCGCTTTGGGCGCGAAGGCAGTCAACGCCAAGGCTCTGATCTTCTCCGTCAAGGGTGAGGATCTGCTGTTCCTGGATCAGCCGAACGTCCGCTTGGACGACGACCTGAAGGTCGACTACGCCCAGGTCGGGCTGCCCGCCGAACCGTTCTCGTCGACGGGTTTCTTCGCCCCACCGACGCCGGGCGACCAGACCGGGAAGCCGCATGTCACCGGCCGCACCAGCGGCGTCACCGGATTTTGGTGGACCCTGGCTGAGTTCTGCGACCGGCAACTGCTGCCGTACGTCTTCGCGGATGCCGAGGACGAGCGCAACCAGTACACGATGGTGGTGCACCAGGTCGCCAACCGACTGGCGCATGATGCCCAGCCGGCCGGGCGAGACGGCGCGGTCAGCGTTGACGGCGAGACGGCGCGCACCTGGGATGACCTGGTGACCCTGATCATCGACAAGCTGAACGATGAGGGCACCCGGGCGGAGTGGGCCGGGCCGGTTACCGGGATCGGCACGATCAACGCGTTCATCCGCCGGTTGCGCTCCTCGCTCAAACCGTTGCGGAGCATCCTGCGCGGCGACCTGACCGAAACCAAGGGCCGGGAGATCGATACGTCGAACCAGCAGGTCACCGTGGTCGACCTGCACCAGTTGCCGGAGCGGGCTCAGCGTTTCGTGGTGGGCGTCGTGCTGGCCGCGGAAACCGCTCGCAAGGAGGCCGCCGGGCCCGGCGGCCTGCTCTTCACCATGATCGACGAGTTGAACAAATACGCTCCGCGCGAAGGCAATTCGCCGATCAAGGATGTGCTGCTGGACATCGCCGAGCGCGGTCGGTCGCTGGGCATCATCTTGATCGGTGCCCAGCAGACCGCGAGCGAGGTCGAGCGGCGGATCATCTCGAACTCGGCGATCAAGGTGGTTGGGCGGTTGGATCCGGCCGAGGCCGGGCGGCCGGAATACGGCTTCCTGCCGAAATCTCAGCGCCAGCGCGCGACGCTGGCCAAGCCGGGCACGATGTTCGTCTCGCAACCGCAGATCCCGGTTCCGCTGGTGGTGGAGTTCCCCTTCCCTGCCTGGGCCACCCGGTTGTCGGAGTGCGCGAGCCCGCCGGTGGCCGCCAGCAACGGCAATGGCCGCGGCAGGCCACGCTCCAGCGACGTGTTCACCCGGCTACCCACGGTGCAGGACGACGACGACGAAGAGGAGATCCCCTTCTGATGAAGTTGCTTCACACCTCCGATTGGCACGTCGGCAAGATCCTCAAGGGCCGAGACCGCTTGGCGGAGCAGCGAGACGTCCTGGCCGAGATCGTCACCATCGCGAAGCAGCATCAGGTGGACGCCGTCCTGGTGGCCGGAGATTTGTACGAGACCGCGGCGCCGTCCGCGGAGGCACAGAAGCTCGTGGTGAGCACCCTGCGCAAGCTCGCGCGGGCCGGGATCGAGGTGATCGCAATCGCCGGAAACCATGATCATGCAGGGACTTTCGAGGCCTACCGGGCGGTCATGCGGGACGCCGGGATCCATCTCTACGGTGCCTTCCGGCCGGCCGGCAATGGTGGGGTGCATCGCTTCACCGCCCGATCGACGGGCGAGCAGGCGGTGGTGGCGATCCTGCCGTTCCTGTCTCAGCGGTATGCCGTGCGGGCGGCCGAGATCGTGGAGAACACCCCGGCACAGAATGTCGGCAGTTACGACCAGATGGTCCGCGACATCCTGGCGAACCTGACCGCCGAGTTCAGCGACAACACCGTGAACCTGGTGCTGGCCCACCTCACCTGCACCGGTGGTGCACTCGGCGGCGGCGAGCGGGCGGCTCAGTCGATCTTCGAGTATCACGTGCCGGCCAGTGTCTTTCCGGTCGAGGCGCATTACGTCGCGCTTGGCCACCTGCATCGGCGGCAGTCGCTGCCGGCGGCCTGCCCGGTGCACTACAGCGGCGCACCCCTGGCGGTGGACTTCGGCGAGCAGGACAACACCAACGTGGTCTGCCTGGTCGAGGTCACGCCGACCACCCCGGCGCAGGTCACCGATATTCCGATTCGCTCCGGACAGCGGCTGCGGACGGTCACGGGAACCGTCGAGCAGCTTCTGACCAAGGCGATCGAGTTCGGTGACGACTACCTGCGGGTGTGGGTGAACGAGCCGACCCGGGCCGGCCTGCGCGATCAGATCGCGGACGCGCTGCCGAACGCCCTGGAAATTCGGATCCACCCGGACTTCGCCACCGCGACGTCCGGGAGAAAAGTCACCATAGATCATGCAACCCGCACTCCGGGGCAGCTTTTCGCGGATTACTGTGCGGCCGAGGACGTTGCCGACGCGCGGGTCGCCACTTTGTTCGGCCAGCTCCACGACCAGGTCACCCACCCGAGTATCTGAGCGAGGAATCGCCATGCGTCCCGTCCGGCTGGACATGACCGGGTTCGCCAGCTTCCGTGAAGCCGCCGTCGTCGACTTCACCGACGCCGACTATTTCGCTCTGGTCGGACCGACCGGTTCCGGCAAGTCGACCGTCATCGATGCCATGACGTTCGCGTTGTACGGCTCGGCACCGCGCTGGGGCAAGGTGAACGCGATTGCCGACGCGCTCGCGCCGACCACGAACCGGTGCACCGTGCGGCTGGTGTTCGACCTCGGGCCGACCCGGTACGTGGTGGCCCGCGAGGTCCGCCGCAGTGGAAAGAACGTGCTGCAGAAGAACGTCATCCTGGAGCGGCTTATCGACCCCACCGGCACCGGGGCCGACGGCGAGGAGAGCGAGGTGATCGCCGGGGATCTGAAAGAGGTGAACCGCAGCATCGAGAAGCTCCTCGGGCTTTCGTTCTCGGACTTCTGCCAGTGCGTCGTCCTCCCGCAAGGTCAGTTCGCCGAGTTCCTCAAGGCAACCCCGAAGGACCGGCAGGAGATCCTGCTCAAGCTGCTCGGCGCCGGTCACTACGAGGCAATCGCCAAGTCCGCCACCGCTCGTGCCGCGCTCGCCGGTGAGAAGGCCGCGGTCTTGGCCGCCCAGCTCGGCAATCTGGCGGAGGCCACCGAAGCAGCCGAGCTTGCTGCTCGCGACCGGGAGACGAAACTCGCGCAGCTTGCCTCGGCGGTCGATCAGGCCCTGCCGTTGATCGCGGAACGGGCCGCCCGGGTGGAAACGGCCACGGCGCAGCATCAGCGGCTCACCGACGAACTCGCCCGATTGACGAGCGAACAGCGACCGGAGGGCATCGCCGGATTACAGGCCGGGTTGGACGCCGCCGACCGGGAGCGGGTGGCGGCGCTGGAGCTGGAGACGGCGACCGTGGCGGCGGACACCCAGGCGCGAGCCGCCCTGGCTGCCGGCCCGTCCCGATCCGAGCTTGAGTCGACAATCGCTCAGCAACAGGAGTTCTCGCGGCTGATCGGGCGACGGCCGGTAGTCGCTGAGGCCGCCGATTCCACCGCCGCCCGCCAGCTCGCGGCCCAGGCCAGGGTGCAGGATGCAGATCGAACCCTGGCGGCAGTTCTTGATCGGCGTGATCAGGCCAGGCAGGAGCAGGCCGAGGCGGCCGGGCGGCACGAGACCCTGCTGCAGCGGCGGTCGGCACTGGCGTCGGTCCGGGTACCGGATGGTGTCGACGTCCTGGCTTCTCGAACCTTGACGACCCGGCAGGCGGTGGCGGCTGCGCGCGGGCGTCGAGAGGCGGCCGAGGTCGCGGATCAGGACGCTCGCGACGCCCTCCGGCAGGCACCGGCCCGCGGTCCGCTGGAGCAGGCCCGGCACGATCTCGCCGAACAACAACTGACCCGCGAGCGGGTCGCCGGGCTCGAACGCCGCCACACGCAGCTCCAGGCGGCCAGGACGGCGGCGGCTTCGGCTGCGCAGCAGGCTCAGGACGGCGTCACCCAGGCTCGCCAGCGGTACGAGAAGGCCCTCGAGGCTCGGACGGCGGCAACCCTGCGACCGCACCTGGTACCCGGTGACGCCTGCCCGGTGTGCGAGCAGACCGTTGTCACGCTCCCGGCTCCGCTGGAAACCAGCACCCTGGACGCCGCGAAGCGGGAGGTCAGCGACGCCGAGAAGCGACTACTCGGGGGGCAACGCGCGCTCGTCGACGCGACCGCGCAGGTGGCCAGCAATGAAGCCGAAATCCGTTCTGCTCATGAGTATTTGGATAAACTGACGGCAGCGCTCAGCGGTCAGCCGACGGACGTTGGCGCGGTCGTCGAGCAGCTGTCCCGGTTGGACGCGCTCGCTGCGGCGCTGGAGAGCGCGGCCGCAGAACTGGCCGCCGCTCGGACCGCCGAGCGCGCGGCGATCGGTGCGCTGGACGAGCTCGGCCAGCAGACGGCTGCGGCCCGGACCCAGCTGATCTCGGCGCACGGGCCGCTGATCGGGTTCGGAGCTCCGGCCCTGGACGACTCCGATCTTCCCGCGGCCTGGGCGGCTCTCATCGGTTGGGCGGCCGGTCAGATCGAGGAGCTCGATCTGACGTTGCTCCCGGCCGCCCACGCTGCTGCGACGTCGGCCAAGGCCAGGCACGCCGACGCGGTCCGGGCGCTGCAGGAGGCGGAGACCGAACGGCAGGCCGCCCAGTTGCAACATACCGAGTCGGTGCGGGTCGGAGTGCGAGCCACCGAGGAGCTCCGAGCACTGACCAGCAGGCTGACCGAGCTGGAGACGACCCTGGTGCAGGCACCGACTGCCGAGGAAGCCGCCGTGCAGTTGGCCGAGTGCAGCCGGCTCGAGGTGGCCGCGAAACAGTGCGACGAACAGTTGCGGACGGCGCGAACCGCGCGAGTCGCGGCCGAGGAGGCACGAGCGCAATGGAACGCCAGGGCCGATCAGGCGCGGCGGCAACTGCGGGCCGCTCGCGACCGGCTGGTTCCGCTGGGCGCCCCGGAATTGGCCGACGCCCACCTCGCCGGGGCCTGGTCTGAGCTCCTGACCTGGGCGCAGGAGCAGGCCGACCGCCGCCGCGAGCAGGTGCCGGCGGTGGCCGAGCAGATCGAGTTGGCCACCCGGGAGCATCAGATCGAAGTCCGGGCGCTGCGGGCGCTGGTGGCCGACCAGGCCGTGGAGCTGGCGGACGAGCCTCCCGCCGTCCTTCCGGCCCGGATGGCCACCGCCCTCGAGCGAGCCCGGTCCGAGACTCGCTCAATTGCTGAAAAACGTTCTCGGGCAGCTTCTCTCACCGATGAAATGGCAGATTCGCGAGAGCAGCAGCAGGTCGCCAAGCTGCTGGCCGACCTACTGCGGTTCGACAAGTTCCCGCGTTGGCTGGCCGCCGCGGCGCTCGACACCCTGGTCGCCGACGCCTCCGTCGCGTTGTCCGACCTGTCTGGCGGCCAGTTCGATCTGTCTCATGATCGTGGGGATTTCGTCGTCATCGATCATGCCGATGCGGACTCCAGGCGATCGGTGCGGACGCTGTCCGGTGGCGAGACGTTCCAGGCCAGCCTGGCGCTGGCGCTGGCCCTATCCGCGCAGCTGTCCACGCTCGCCGCCGAGGGTGCGGCCCGGCTGGACTCGATCTTCCTGGACGAGGGGTTCGGCACCCTCGACGCGGAAACGCTGGAAGTGGTGGCCGGCACCTTGGAGAACCTCGCGCACGGCGAGCGGATGGTCGGCGTGATCACCCACGTCGCCGCCCTCGCCGAGCGAGCGCCGGTGCGATTCGCCGTCCATCGGGACAGCCGCACCTCGACGATCCAGCGGGAGGTTTCATGACGATCCTTGGCGCCCCGGCGTCCACCGGTTCGCCGGGGATGCGATTCGCCGTCGACGGCTGGGATCCGTCCTATGGAGCCAGCCTGGAGACGGAAGACGAGCTCGGGCAGTCGACTGCCCGCGTCGTCACCGACGTGGAGGTCCCGGACGAGCGCTGGCGGCCGATCTCCGCGGACCCGAGGCTGGCCCGGCCGAGCACCATCCTGTTCATCGACGGCGTCCGCCGGATCGAGGCGCAGATCTGGATCGACGATCTTGCCGTTGACGGGCCGCCCACCGAAGCCTCACCCGCGCTGTGTGCCTCGTACGCGGCCGGCACCATCTGCTGCTGTACCGAGGGTGCGCACCTGCTCACTGCCCTCCCCCGGCGTGGCCTCTTCACGGTCGCGGCACACGCCGTGGACGTGCAGACCGGAGCCGGTATTTACCACGCGAATCACACCACCGCTCACCCCGAGCAAGGGCTGGCGGCGACGCTGTCCGCCGCGCTGCAACGCAGCCTGGCCGAACTGGAGGTGCAGGCTGCGGTATCCGCACGGGCCGCGCTGCCCGATCATGGCATCGCCGACGACACGGATCTGCTGGTGATCGATGGGCCGCTGCGCGGAAGGCAGCATCTGCCAAGGGCGCTCGGCTTCATCAAGTCGCACCGCGCGTCGTACCTTCCGACCTCATTGCATGCCATGGTCAGCACTTTGGCCGCCGGGCAACGGACTCCGGTGTTTCTGATGGGCACCAGTTGGGATCGGCACGCCTGGTATCTGCGGCTGCCGGGCCCGGCCGGCGCCCCCTGGGCCGGCGTGGTGCGGCTGGAGTGCAGCGCCGATCTGTCCACCACCGCCGCGATCAGCCTGGCCAACCTCAGCCAGGCGATGCTCCCACGGTTCGCGTCAACCGCGTACAAGGACTCCCGGGCGCCGCAAAACCTTTACCCGATCGGTGGTTTGGAGCGCGAGCTGCGCCGCCGGCTGGGCGATCCCGCCGTCCTCTACCGCGCCCTGCGCCGAGCCGCGCTCAGCTGAGCCGCCGAGTTGCGCTCAGTTCGGACTCCCACACCTGCGGCGATCATGCACGGTTGCTGCCCCGGGCAACCTTGCATGATCGCCGCAGGATTGGGCTAGGGCTTGGGTAAATCGACTCTGGCCTACTTTCCGTGATCTGCGGACCTGCTGGTCCCGATGGCGGGGCCGTTTCAGCACGCGAATGCGCCCCTGCCACCGCCCGCTCCTGCAGGTATGCCCGGGATACGCGTGCCTAAATGGCCCTCGCCCGGCGACCGGTCGACCGGTCGCCCGGTCGCCACGGAAAGTGGGCCAGAACTTGAGCCGCTCCCAAAACAGCGGCGATCATGCACGGTTGCTCCCCCGAAGAGGGCAACCGTGCATGATCGCCGAAGGTTGGTTAGGGCTTGGGGATGATGCGGTTGAGGGTCGGGACAGCGACGCCGGTCGGCTCGGCTGCGGTCAGGTAGGACACGAACGAGTCGATGTCCTGAGCGCCACCAAGTACGTCGGTGCCGCCGTTGAAGGCGGTGAACCCATCCCCACCGGAGGCGAGGAAGTTGTTCATCGTCACCCGGTACGAAGTAGCCGGATCAATCGCCGTCCCGTTGATCGAGATGACGCCGATCTGGGCCGCGCAGTCGGCTGCGGTCGGGCCGGCCGGCAGCGCGGTCGTGGACTTCTCGTACTTCAGCGTTGCCGAGATCTGCAGAGTGCGGTTGACCGTCTGCCCGCCGCACCCGGCGAACTGCTGCTGCAGCAGGCTGCGGATCTGCGCCCCGGTCATGGTCTTCGTGACCAGGCTGTTTCCGAACGGCTGCACGGTGAACGCCTCGCCGTACGTCACCTGACCCGGCGCCTCACCACCGGACGAGATGGCCGAGGCCAGCAAGTCGGAACGGATACCGCCGGGGTTCATGAAGGCGATCACGGCGTTACCCGTGGTGGCCGACTTGGTCGACGCGAGCTGGGCATCGGCGATCACGTCGCCCAGCGTGGATTCGCCGGTCGCCGTCCGGGTCAGGTCGCCCTGGATCCGGCCGACCACCTTGTTGGCCAGTGGTGCGGATGCCGTCACGTACTGGTCGACAACGGCCTGCACCTTCGGGTCGGCCTTGCTCGGGTCTGCCTGGCGAACGACGCCGGTACCCGGGGTGTTCAGCGCGTTCTCAACGATCGTGTTGGTCGCCTCGACTCCGGCAAGCTCGCCGGTCGCGTCGTTCACCGTCAGGGTGAGGTCGGTCAGGATCCGACCGAACGATGCGGCGCTGGTGATCAGCCGAGTGACGCCGTTGGTGGTGATGGTGCAGCGGTACTCGTTGTGCGTGTGGCCGGAAATGATGATCTTGATCGCCGGGTCGAGCTTCTCTGCGATCTTGGCGATATCGCTGCCCGCCAGGCTGCCGGCGCACCCGTTCAGGGCTGCCGTCCCGCTCTGCACACCACCCTGGTGGATCACCAGGACCGGGATCTTCACGCCCTGCGCGGCCAAGTCCTGCACCGCCTTGTTGGCGGCCTGTGCCTCGTCGATGAAGGACAGCCCGGCGACTCCGGCCGGGGTGACGATGGACGGGGTGTCCTTCAGGACCTCACCAATGAAGCCGACCGTCACGTCCTTGTTGCTGGACGTGCGCATCTTCTTGGTCCCGTAGGCCGGGAAGATCGGTTCATTGGTGACGCTGTCCAGCACGTTGGCGGCCAGGTACTTGAAGTCGGCTCCGGGGTAGCGCTTTGTGGTGCCGCCGCTTTCCTTCGCGTACGGAGCGCCCGTGCACCCGGTGACCGGCTTGCAGCCGCCGTTCTGGATCCGCTGCAGTTCGGTGATGCCCTTGTCGAACTCGTGGTTACCGACGGAGGAGAAATCGACGCTCATCAGGTTCGAGACGACCGTCGAGGGCTCCTCGTTGACCAGCGCGCTGGCCAGCGGCGAGGCCCCGATGTTGTCACCGGCGAGCACGGTGGCCGCCCGGCGACCGTAGATCGCCTGCCGGTCCTTCACCATCTTCGCCAGGTACGGCGCACCGCCGGCGAACTTGCCGTAGATGTTCAGCGCGGCCGGCTCCAGGTTTCCATGGAAGTCGTTCCAAGCCAGTACGTGCATGGTGCTGGTTTCGGCGGCGTCGGCTGCCGTCTGGAAGCTGACCGAGACGGTGTCGGTGAGCGACTGCGCTCCGGAGATCGTCGGAGCCGCGGTGACGGCCGGGCCGGTAGCGGCCAGCGGTGCCAGCAGGACGGCGCTGAGGCTGGCTGCCACCAAACCGCCCTGCGTCACCCGCGAACTCGGCCGAAGCCGGAAGCTGGAACGTACGAATGTCACGAAATCCTCCACTTTTAACCTGTCCGCATGGTTTCCACCGGCACGTTCCCCGGGCCGTGGACAGAGTGCAGAATCTGCCCTAAATCAGAGGGGAATTCTAGTGATCAAAGCAAGAAATCGGGGCAGCGGACGTTAACACTGGGCACCTCGGACACAGGGTCCGGACAAACATCTCTACAGTGCACCCCATGGTGAGCGAACTGCCGACAAAGAACCGGGAGACCGGTGTGCGCCCGCCCGGTTCAAGGCGGCCCCGAGCGGCCGAGCTCGCGCTCGCTCCGATCGCCGTCCTGCTGATCCTGGCCGTGCTGGCCCGGCCGCAACTGGTCAGCCTGCTGGATCGACCGGCGGTCGCCAACTGGGCAACCGTCTTCGTCGCGGTAGCCGTCCAGGCGCTGCCCTTCCTCGTGCTCGGGGTCACGGTGAGCGCGGTCATCGCGGCGTTCGTCTCACCGGCCACCCTCTCCCGGGTGTTCCCGGACCGGCCGGTGTACGCCGTCCCGGTGGCCGCCCTCGCGGGAGCGGCCCTGCCCGGCTGCGAGTGCGGTTCGGTGCCGATCGCGCGACGACTGATGTCCCGCGGCGTCACCCCGGCCGCCGCCCTGACCTTCCTGCTCTCGGCTCCGGCGATCAACCCGGTGGTGCTGGTCGCCACGGCGGTCGCCTTCCCCGGGCAGCCGGAGATGGTGGCAGCCCGGTTCGTGGCCAGCCTGATCGCGGCCGTCGCGGTCGGATTGGCCTGGACGATGATCGGCCGCGGTGACCTCCTGGCGCTCGCCACTCGTCCCGCTGCGCCGTCCCGACACCGACCGATCCAGGTATTCATGCAGACCGCCCAGCACGACTTCCTCTCCGCCGGCGGTTACCTGGTGATCGGTGCCGGTGCGGCCGCGTCACTGCAGACCGCGGTACCGCGGAGCGTGGTCGACATGTTCGCGCAGTCCCCGATCTTTTCGGTGCTCGCACTCGCCGTCCTCGCCGTCGTCCTGGCGCTCTGCTCCGAGGCCGACGCCTTCGTCGCCGCCGGGCTCAAGCAGTTCTCGCTGACCGCCCGGCTGGCCTTCCTGGTCGTCGGCCCGATGGTCGACGTCAAGCTGATCGCCCTGCAGGCCGGGACTTTCGGGCGCGCCTTCACGCTGCGCTTCGCCCCGCTGACCTTCGTCTGCGCGCTCGGCTCGGCCAGCCTGGTTGGCTGGTGGATGCTGTGACCCCCCTGGTCGGCGGCACCACGCTGCTTCTCGTCGGGGCGATGTTGATCCGACTCACGGTGACGGACGCCTACCAGCGGTACGTCCGGGTCGGAATGGGTTCTTGGCTACTGGTGGCCGGGGTGCTGCTCGCGATCCTCGGTTCGGTCGCCGTCGTGACGGCACTGCGCGGGACCAAGGACGAGGATCATCCGGGCGAGGAAGACCATCACTCCGGCGAGGAGGAACACGATCACGAGCATGGTGATCGAGTCGGCTGGTTGCTCCTCGTGCCGGTACTCGCCTTACTGCTGGTGGTCCCGCCGGCGCTCGGCAGTTTCGGGGTGGATCGCAGCCAGGTGCGGGCCGCACCGGGAACGAGTGCGGTGTTCGATCCGCTGCCCGCGGCTGCCGAACCGCGACCGATGACCTTGCTGGAATTCGACCAGCGGGCGTTCGACCGGAGCGGCCAAAGCATGCAGGGCATCAAGCTGGTGCTTACCGGTTTCGTCGCCAAATCCGCGGACGGCAACGGGTTCCGGATCGCTCGCTACCAGATTGCCTGCTGCGCCGCAGATGCTGTCGCGGCGGTTGCTCGGGTGTCCGGTGCGACCGGTGCCGCCCCGACCCGGGATGCCTGGTTCATCGTGACCGGAACGTTCAAGGGGATCGGGGCGGACGGCGTCCCCGAGTTCGTCGCCAGTACCGTCCAGCAAACCCCCGCCCCGGTCGACCCGTACGAGTGAACCGAGCCGTGGATCGCCCGGCCCTCCCGGCGAGATCGCCAGGCGTGCCCGCTTTCGTGCCCTCAACCGGCGCCTAACCGGGCACAGCTGGCGATCTTCAGGGCGGCCAGGCGGGCGGCAGGGCGGCCAGGTGGGGGCAGGGCAGTCAGGGCGGATTCAGGGCCGGGCGGGGGCAGGACGGCCAGGCGGGATCAGGCGCTGCGGGCCAGACCGGTGAGGCCGGCAGCGAGCAGGGTGGTGCCCGCGTAGCCGACCACGGTGGAAAGGTAGAGCCAGTCGCGCAGGATCCACTCGGTGGTGGTGGAGCTCTTGGGCTGCCAGTTCTCGCCTTGATGCAGGTTGAGGATCGGGGTGATGTTCTCCAGGGCGTACGCCGGAACCGACAGGCAGGGGTAGGCGTCGGCGCACCGCGACGCGGTCACCGTGGGCTGCGGGGCGGTGTCTCCGACCTGGATGAACGAGTCCGCCCGGGCGCCCAGCCAGACCGTCCCCACGGTGACCAGGTACAGCACCAGCAGCGCCCAGACCGCGCGGCCAGGACGATACCCGTGGCCGAGGCTGCGGCCGAGGAACCAGGCCCAGGCTTTGGCCGGTCCGGTCAGATCGCCGCGGGCGAGGAGGTCGTCCTGCTGGGCGATCGCCACCGTGGTGGCCTCGTCGATCTGGCCGTTGCTCCGGTACACCGCCGCGATCTGCTGGTAGGGCTCGGGATGGTAGCCGGTCTGACGCCGGATCCATTCCACCCGATCGGCCGGAGAACGGGGCGCCCGGTCGCTCAGCCGGCCGTAGCTGAAACCGGCCAACCACAACCGGCCCCCGGTCGGCCAACTGGCGAGGTCGTCGTCCAGCTCTCCAACGCTGGTCCGGCGCAGGTCCAGGTTTCCGGTCGGCGGGACAGCGATCTGTCGCCAGCGAAAACTTCCACTGACGGTCGACCCGGCCGCCAGGAATTCGGCGTTGAAGGCACCGCCGCTGCAATTGAGATCGCCGGTGATCTGCGCGGTATTGAGGCGCACCGACCCCTCCGCGATGAAACCGGCACCGAGCAGCACACCTGCGCCGACCCGGAGCGCCCGAGCAAAGAGCGAGAACCCGCCGGGGTTGTGGAATGTGCTGGCGCTGCAATCCAAAAGCCCGCCGATCCGAGCCCGGTTCAACCGGACCTGCCCCTCGGCGCGGAAACCGTGGTGCAACAGCACGCTGTCGTCGACCTCGATGCCGACCAGGTTCAGGGCGATGGCGTCCGGGTTTTCCGGCATGGCCGGGTTGACGAAGGTGCCGCCACGACAGCCCAGGTGCCCGCCGAGCCGCGCCCCGGCCAGCAGAACCTCACCGACGGCATGAAACCCGTCACTCAGATCGACATTCCCGCTGATCTCGGAATCCGCGAAGCTGAGCGCCGGCTTACCCGGGTTCCGGAAGGTCGCGCCTCGGCATTGCACCAGGCCGCCGATCTTGGCACCGACGAAGTTCACCTCACCCTCAGCTACCAACCCCCAGTTGTCGACGAGGACGCTACCGAGCAACAGGTCGCCGTCCACCGTGAGATTGACCGCCCGCAGGGCCGCACGACCGGGGTTGGCGAAACGGCCTCCCGGGCAACTGAGGTTGCCGCCGATCTGGACGCCCCGCAGGCGGATGCTGCCGACCGAGCTGAAGCCGTCATGGAAGTACACGCTGCCCTGGATCCGGGCACCGCTGGCCCAGATCGACTCCTCACCGGCGGGATTCACGAAGGTTCCGCCGGTGCAGTCCCAGCTGCCACCGATCTGCGCGCCGAACAGTCGAACCGCCCCGGTCGCGGTGAATCCCGCGCGCATGAAGAGACCGCCACCGACGTCCATCCGGTTACCCGAGAAGGCCTTGGTCTGCCGACCGTCGAAGGTCCCGTCGTCGCAGACCAGGTCGCCGCCGATCCGAGCTCGGTCGAAGAGCACCCGCCCCTGGGCAGCGAACCCTTCATCGAGGAAGACGTTTGCGCTGATGTCGGCACCAGACGCCGTCAGCACATCCTGGCCCGGGTTAGCGAACCGGCCACCCGAACAGTTCAGGTTGCCGCCAATGCGTGCTCCCGGCAGGAGCACGCTGCCTTCGGCGGTGAACCCGTCGCCGATGATCAGTGCCCCGGTGACCTGCATTCGGGTGCCCAGCAGGGCCACCCGGACACCGACCCGATCGACGTCGTCCATCTGCCCCTGAATACCAGCGCCGTTCGCGAGCAGCGCCCCGCTGATCACGGCATCCCGCAGAATCACCGTTCCCGAGATCGCCGAACCGACCAGTTTCAGGGTGCTGGCGCAGCTCATCTGCTCGGCGGACAGGCCGGGCAGCCGGCACCGGATCAGGCTCAGCCCGGCCACCTCGGCATGGTCAAGGTTGATCGGGTTGTCGATGATGCAGTCGAGAAGCTCGAGTGGAACCGGAAGCCGCTGCCAGTCCCACTCCACCTCGCCGACCAGTCGCGCGCCGCGAATGCGCACCCCTCGAGAGTGCGTCCGGACGGCGGTTCGCCCAGTCAGGAGATCGAGCAGTGCAGCTGCGGAGATCTGCCGGTCCGGGCCCCAGATCGCATCGCGGTCCAGTGCGTCGTAGTCCTGGCCGCCGAGGTCGTGGGGCCCGAATTCGATGACCGTTCCCGCTTGGGCACCGACCAGCAACCGCTGGGCCACAGTATTATTCGTCAGTTACGCCCCTGTAGATGTGCCATGGTTCTCGGCTCCGGGATGGCCTCGAGCACACCCGGCAAGGTTTGCCAGCCGTCCCAATCCTGGTTGAGCGTCACCTTCCCATTCTGGAACCGGAGGATGATCCCGTCCACGGTGTAGTCGGCGACGATGACCCCGCGCGCACCGTCGACGGCGGCGAGCGTTTGGGCGAGCCGCATCATGCTCTGCGCCACCGGGCTGTCGACCAGTTGCTCGTCCACCGGATCGGTGAAGACCAGGGTGAGGTTGCTGTCCAGGCCGTAGAGGTCGGTGACGGCTCGCCGGTCGACGTCGTCGGGCAGGAATCCGTAGATCAGAAACTGGGCTGTGTTGATCTCGGGAGCACCCTCTGGCCCCTGGCTCACCGGTACACCGAGTGCGGTAGCCATCCGGGTGATGGCCTCGGTCTCCGGATCGGCAAAGGGGAGGTAGGCAAGAAGTTTGTACTCTTCCGCCACAATCGTCACCTCCTGAAACTCGATGCTCAGAAACTTAGCCGAACCAGACTTCTCAGGCGATAAGGGCGGGCTCGCAGCAGGCGATCCCCCGACCGTGATCTCGGCACGCCCGGGATATGGCTTTAGGCGGGTCCTGGCGGTTGAGCGCGGTATGAAGAGGGGGTGCTGCATCTTCACCGCGCGGAGCGGTCCGATCGGCTGGTTGAGGCCCTGGGTGAAGTGCTCGCCGTCCCGCTCGCTGACCCGTTCACCGCGGAGGTCATCGCCGTCCCGGCCAAAGGCGTCGAGCGCTGGCTCAGCCAGCAACTCTCCAGCGTTCTGGGCACTGGGCCGGCGGGCGCCGAAGGAGTCAGCGCGAACCTCGCCTTTCCCAGCCCGGACCGGCTCGTCGCGCAGGCGATCCAGGCGGTCGCCGGCCGCAACCCGGACGACGACCCGTGGGCCGCGGCCCGGGTGTTATGGACGACGCTGGCGGTTGTCGACGACTGCGTGCAGGAACCCTGGTGCGGCGTCCTCGCAGCTCACCTGGGTACTGGGCACGACGATCATCGTCGCGGACGGCGCTGGGCGACCGCGGCGATGCTGGCCAACCGCTTCACCGCTTACGGAGCCGAACGCCCCCAGATGCTCCTCGACTGGGCCCACCAGCGGGACACCGACGGGACCGGCACGGCCCTGCCCGACCACCTGCGCTGGCAAGCCGAACTCTGGCGGCGGCTGCGTGCCCGGATCGGCACCGAGAGTGCCGCCGAGCGGCTGGCCGCCGTCTGTGCCGCGCTGCGCGCCGAACCCGATCGCAGCGATCTGCCACCACGAATCTCGATCTTCGGTCCGACCCGGCTGAGCACCGAACAACTCACCGTGATCGACGCGCTGGCCGCCGGTCGCGACGTCCACCTGTGGCTACCGCATCCCAGCCCGCGGATGTGGGACTGGCTGCGCGCCGCCGCCCCGGCGTTGCGCCGCAAGGACGACATCACCGGGCTCTCGGTGACCAATCCGCTGCTGGCCAGCCTCGCCCGAGACACCCGCGAGCTGCAGCAACGGCTGCTGCCCTTGGCCGCGAACGGCACGGATACCCATCACCCGGTCGGCCCGGCCCACCCAGCGGGCCCGACCGCTTCGGGTCCAGCCGCTCCGGGTCCAGCCGCTCCGGGTCCGGCCGCTCCGAGCTCAGCCGCTGCGGGCTCGCTGCTCGCGCAGCTCCAGGATGCGGTCCGGGACGACCGGAGCCCGACCCGGACGGCGAGTGCGGACGCGACCGTCCAGGTGCACGCCTGCCACGGCCCGGCCCGCCAGGTCGAGGTCCTCAGAGAGGCCCTGCTGCACGCCTTTGCCGACGATCCGACGCTGGAACCGCGCGACGTCCTGGTGATGTGCCCGGACGTCGAGACCTACGCACCGCTGATCCGAGCCAGCTTCGGCCAAGGTGCGGCCGCCGGGGTGAGCGGGCACCCGGGGCACCAGCTGCGGGTCCGGCTGGCCGACCGGTCGCTGGCCCAGACCAACCCGTTGCTGGACAGCATCACCACCATGCTTGGGTTGGCCGGTGATCGGGTCACCGCCAGCCAGGTGCTCGATCTGGCCGCCACCGCACCCGTGCGTCACCGGTTCGAGTTCGACGACGACGACCTGGAACAACTGCGCACCTGGGCGGCACAGTCCGGCGTCCGCTGGGGAATCAGCGCTCAGCAACGGCGGGCCTACGGGCTCGAGCAGATCCAGCAGAACACCTGGCTGACCGGCCTCGATCGGCTACTGCTCGGGGTCGCAGCGGACGAGACCGAGCTCAACTGGCTGGGCCGGGCACTGCCACTGGACGACGTCGACAGCACCGACGTGCACCTGGCCGGTCGACTCAGCGAACTGATCGACCGGTTGTGGTCCGTGCTGGCCTCGTTGCAGGGCCCGCACCCGGCGGCCGAGTGGGCGCTGCGGCTCAACCGCGGCCTGGAACTACTCACCGACGTCCGCGAGCGCGACGCCTGGCAGTTGTCCCAGGCGCAACGGGAGCTGTCCGAGGCGGTCGAGCACGCCGGGTCGGCACCGCTGCAGTTGGCCGACGTCCGGGCGATGCTCACCGATCGGCTGGCCGGGCGCCCGACCCGGGCCAACTTCCGCACCGGCGAGCTGACCGTGGCCACCCTGGTACCGATGCGCTCGGTGCCACACCGAGTGGTGGCCCTGCTCGGCCTGGACGACGACGTCTTTCCCCGCGCGGCGGGGGTGGACGGCGACGACATCCTGGCGGTCGATCCCTGCATCGGCGAGCGGGATCGGCGCAGCGAGGACCGGCAGTTGCTGCTGGACGCCGTGATGTCGGCGAGCGAGCGGCTGATCGTGCTCTACACCGGGGCGGATCCGGTCACCGGAACCACCCGGCCACCGGCCGTTCCGCTCGGCGAACTGCTGGATGTGATCACCGTGCTGAGCGCCGCCGACATCGTGAAACGGCACCCGCTGCAACCCTTTGCCCCCCGCAACGTGGACGCCGTGGAGCCGTTCAGTTTCGATCTCGCCGCGCTGCGGGGCGCTCGGGCAGCAGTCGGTCAGCAGCATGCGGATCCACCCCTGCTGGCGGTGCCGTTGCCGCCGGTGGACCTCGCCGGAGTTGATCTGGCCGACTTGATCGCCTTTGTTCAGCACCCGGTACAGGGCTTCCTGCGGCAACGGCTGCTGGTTCGGATCCCGAGCGCGCAGACCGAGCTGCGCGATCGGTTGGACCCGGAACTCGACGGCCTGGCCACCTGGGACATCGGCGAACGGCTGCTCACCGCCCGGCTGCGCGGCGTCAACGCCGGGGCCTTCCGGGATGCCGAGCTACGCCGGGGAACGCTGCCTCCGCTGCGGCTGGGCCAGCGCGTCCTGGACGACCTGGAACTCAATATCGATGCGCTGGTGCAGGCGTGCCTTCCGGTGCATGCCGGGCCGGTCAGCACCGTAGACGTCGATCTCGATCTGGGCAACGGACGGCGGTTGAGCGGCACGGTGACCGGCGTCCATTCCGGGGTGCTGGCGAGTTCCTCGTACTCCTCGCTGGCGGGCAAGCATCGAATCGCTGCCTGGGTGCGGCTGCTCGCGATCGCTGCCAGCCACCCCGAGCGCTCCTGGCAGGCGCTGACGACCGGGCGAGGGGCGTTCGGGCGGACCCGGCGCTCCACCCTGGACTCGCCCACCGACCCGCTCGCCGTCCTGAAGGAGTTGGTCGCCCTGCGAGACCAAGGGCTTTGCGAGCCGTTGCCACTGATCGCCGGAGCCAGCACCGCGTACGCCGAGCGGCGCAGTTCCGGCTCGACCATCGAGGAGGCGAGCGCGGCCGCGGCCAAGGCGTGGAACGATCGATTCGGCGACAACACCGACCGGCATCTGATCTACGTCTACGGCCAGACCCCGCGGTTCGAGCCCTTGCTGGCGGCCAGGCCCACCTCGAGCGAGGCCGGCTGGTACGACGAGCCCAGCCGGTTCGGTGTCCTGGCCCGGCGGTTGTGGACGCCGCTGCTGGCGCACGAGCAGGTGGGGCAGCCGTGAGTTTCGATCTGCTCGGCCCGCTGCCGGACGGAACCGTCGTGCTGGAGGCCAGCGCCGGGACCGGCAAGACGTACGCCATTGCCGCCTTGGCAACCAGGTATGTTGCCGAGGCCAACATTCCGCTGTCGCAGTTGATGCTGGTCACCTTCGGCCGGGCCGCCACCCAGGAGTTGCGCGAGCGCACCCGGCAACGGCTGGCCTCGGCCGCCCGCGGCCTGAACGACTTCGCCGCAGCCCGGTTGAGCAGCGACGACGTTCTACGGCACCTGGCCACCGGCAGCGACGAGGACGTGGCCGAACGACGTCGCCGGCTGATGGTTGCCTTGTCTGACTTCGACGCGGCAACGATCACCACGACGCACAGCTTCTGCCAGCGGATGCTCGACGGGCTGGGCATTGCCGGGGACCGCGAGCCTGGTGCGCGGATCGTCGAGACCGTCGACGACGTCGTCACCGAGGTCGCCGCCGATCTGTATCTGCAGTCCTACGCCGGGCACGCCGGACCGGCACCGCACCTGTCACCGGCCGCCGCGGTGGAGATCGCCCGGGAGGCGGTGTCCGATCGGCAGGCTCAGCTGGCGCCGTCCGATCAGCCGTTGGAGACCGAGGTCGGCCAGCGGGTGGCGCTGGCGACGGCGGCCCGAGTAGAGGTGGACCGGCGTAAACGGGCGGCCGGGGTCCGCGATTTCGATGATCTGCTGATCCTGCTGCGCGATGCGCTGGCGCATCCGGAGCACGGCGCGGAAAGCTGCGCCCGGGTACGAGAGCGGTACCGCGTCGTCCTGGTGGACGAGTTTCAAGACACCGACCCGGTGCAGTGGGAGGTACTGCGGCGGGCTTTCGCCGGGCAGACCACGCTGGTCCTGATCGGCGACCCCAAGCAGGCGATCTATGCGTTCCGGGGAGCCGAGGTGCTGAGCTATCTGGACGCCGTCCGGCTCGCCGACCGACACGAGACCCTGGGCACGAACTGGCGCAGCGACGCGGGCCTGCTGCGCGCCCTGGAACACCTGTACGGCGGCGCTGCGCTCGGGCACCCCGACATCGTGGTGCACCCGGTGGCCGCCGCGACCGCCGACACCCGCCTAACCATGCCTGAACGCCGGGCAAGCGTGCATGATCACGGGGAGAATGGCGGGGACGAGCGCCGGGCAAGTGTGCATGATCACGGGGAGGATGGCGGGTGGGCGCCGCTGCGGGTGCGGTGGCTGGATCGCAGCGGGTCGGGACCGCTGGGCAAGACCGGGTTTCCGGTGGTCGGGGCGTTGCGCGAACGGGTCGCCGCGGACCTGGCCGACGAACTGGTCCAGTTGCTCACCAGCGGAGCGCAATTGGCTGGCGCACCGGTGCAACCCGGTGATGTCGCTGTCCTGGTTCGCAACCGGCGTCACGTCGAAGCCGTCCGTCAGGCTCTGGACGCGGCCGGAATCCCCTCCGTTGTCGCGGGATCGACCAGCGTGTTCGAGACTCCGGCGGCGACCGAGTGGCTGTGGTTCCTGCACGCCTTGGAGCAGCCGCAACGCATTGGCCCGGTCCGGCTGGCCGCGCTCAGCTCGCTGGTCGGGCGCACCGCCGACACCTTGGACGACCGCGCTACCACCGAGACCAGCTTGCTGCTCAGGGAACTCGGGCGACTGTTCGACGAGGCGGGATTCGCCGCCGGGTTCGAGCGGTTGGCCGCCCGCACCGACCTCGACGCCCGATTGCTGTCTCGAACCGGTGGTGAACGGCGGTTGACCGACCTGCGGCACGTCGCCCAGTTGCTGAACCGGGCTGCCGTCGAGGAGTCGCTCGGGCTCACCGCCCTGGTCGGGTGGCTGACCGAACGGATCGCCGATCCGGCCGCAGGTAGCGCCGCCGACCGCAGCCGGCGGCTGGAGAGCGATGCCGCGGCCGTCCACATCGTCACCGTGCACACCAGCAAGGGACTCGAATTCCCGATCACTTACGTGCCTTTCGGCTGGGACGGCGCGAAGAACCCGAACCCGAGCAGCTTGCTGCTGCACGATCGGGACGGTCGGCGGATTCGAGACATCGGCGGCAAGCAGAGCCCTGGCTACGGGCTGCGCAAGTCGCAGAGCGAACTGGAGGAGGCCGGGGAAGAGCTGCGGCTGCTCTATGTCGCGCTGACCCGGGCCCAGTCGCAGGTAGTGCTCTGGTGGGCGCCGAGCGCCGGCACCAGCGGGTCGCCGCTACACCGGCTCCTCTTCGGTCGAACTCCAGAGGACGTCGAACCTGCTCTGCGGCAATCTGTTCCGGCCGACAGCCGACTCGGCGACCGGTTCGCGGGGTGGGCCACGGCCGACGAGGTGAGCGTGCAGCAGGTGGGCGCGGCGCGGGGATTGCGCTGGACGCCCCCGACCGACAATCCACCGGCGTTGGACGTCGCCCGGTTCCACCGGTCGATCGACTTGCTTTGGCGGCGGACCTCGTATTCCGCCCTGACCGCGGCGGCCCATGCCGGCTCGGGGATCGGGACCAGCGACTCCGGGATCGGCAGCTCGGAGGTCACCGGCGGGCTCGACGGCGCGGGGGTGGGTAGCGAACCGGAGCAACCGATCATGGACGACGAACCCGCCCAGCGGTCGATGGTGGACGCCGTGGCAGGCGGCGCGCCGTCCACCATGAATGCCCTGCCGAGCGGTCCGGTCTTCGGGACGCTGGTACACGAGGTGTTCGAGCTGGTCGACACGGCGGCACCGGTCTTCGAGGACGAACTGCGGCGGCGGTGCGAGGAGGTGGTGGCTCTGCGACTGTCGAGCATCGACCCGACCGAGCTGGCCGCCGCGCTCCTGCCGGTGTTCCGAACCCCGCTGCGGCTGGCCGGGGAGGGCTCCCCGGCCGAAGAACTGGCGCCGACGTTGGCCGCGATTTTGCCCCACAACCGGCTCGCCGAGCTAGATTTCGAGATGCCGCTGGCGGGCGGCGACCAACCGGGCGCTGATCAGGTCATGCTGACCCACGTCGCTGCCCTGCTGCGCAAGCACCTGAGTGACGACGACCCGCTCGCCGGATACCCGGATCTACTGGACCAGGTCGAGGCTCCACCGTTGCGCGGCTTCCTCAGCGGCAGCATCGACGCCGTCCTGCGCCTTCCCGGTCCGCGCTACGTCGTCGTCGACTACAAGACCAACCGGTTGGGTCGCGGCGACCTGACCGTGCTGAACTACACCCGCGACGCGCTGGTCGAGGAGATGCTGCACGCCCACTATCCGCTCCAGGCGCTGCTCTACGGCGTCGCGCTGCATCGCTATCTGCGCTGGCGGCAGCCGGGATACGACCCGGCGCAGCACCTCGGCCCGATCGCGTACTTGTTCGTCCGCGGCATGGTCGGGCCGCAAACACCGCCCGGCTGCGGGGTTTTCGATTGGCAGCCACCGGTGGCGCTGATCCCGGCACTATCCGACCTGCTGGCCGGGACGGGGGCACCGGCATGACCTCAGCCCGATTGGTGCAGCGCGCGAAGGGTCTGCTGAAGGTCTTCAATGTGGCGGGCGTGCTGGAGGCGGCGGACGTCCAGGTCGCGATCCGGCTCGGCACGCTCGGCGGCGAGCCGGCGGAGTCGGTGCTGTTGGCCGCGGCGCTCACGGTCCGGGCGGTGCGGCTGGGATCGGTCTGCGTCGACCTGGCCCGGTTGAGCGAGGTCGCCGTCGATGATCCGGAGGTGATCCTCACCGATCTGCCCTGGCCTGATCCGATCGCGTTGGAAGCCGCGCTGCGAGCCAGTCCGCTGGTGAACGCACCGGTCAACGGTCGGCTGACGCCGCTTCGGCTGGTGGATACGGACAGCGCGACCCTGCTCTATCTGGACCGGTACTGGCGGCAGGAACAGATCATCCGGGCCGCGCTCGCCGAGCGGGATCTGACCCGCCCGCCCGTCACGGCCACCGATCGGCTGGCCGAGCGGCTGGCGAAGCTGTTCCCCGGGCCGGCCCCGGACCGGCAGCGGATCGGGGCGGCACTGGCCGCGACCCGGTGGACGACGGTACTGGCCGGCGGGCCGGGAACCGGCAAGACCCACACCGTGGCGCGGGTGCTGAAACTGCTTGAGCGGCTGGACCAACCGAGCCTGCGGATTGCCCTGGCGGCGCCCACCGGGAAGGCTGCGGCCCGGCTGCAGGAGGCGGTCCGCGAGCAGGCGGGGGAACTCGAGCTACCGGAGCTGTCGGCGATGACGTTGCACCGGCTGCTCGGGTGGCGACCGAACAGCACCACCCGGTTCAAGCATGACGCCGGCAATCACCTGCCGTACGACGTCGTCGTCCTGGACGAGAGCTCGATGGTGTCGCTGACCATGATGGCCCGGCTGCTGGAGGCCCTGCGCCCGCAGACCCGGTTGATCCTGGTCGGCGACCCGGACCAGTTGACGTCGGTGGACGCCGGTGCCGTGCTCGGTGACCTGGTCGCCCGCCCGGTCACCGCCGAGGTCGACGAGGCACTGGTGCAGCTGGTCGGCGCGGACCTGGACCTCATCGACAGCCTTGACAGCGCGGTCCCGGCCGACGATCTGGGCGAAGCGGCGCTGAGCGAGGCCGAGCGCTCCCGGCTCGGAGCCGGGATCGTCCGGCTGAGCCGAGGCCGGCGGTTCGGTGGCGCGATCGCCGAACTTGCCGTCGCCGTCCGTACCGGGGATGCCGACCGGGCACTCGAGCTGCTGCATGCCGGTGGACCGTTGTCGCTCACCGCACCGGGTTCCATCGGTGCGGTGCAGGCGGACCTGATTCGCGCCGATTCGGCGGTCCGAGCGGCCGCCTCGGCCGGCGACATCCGCACCGCCCTGGCGCATCTGGAAGACCACCGGTTGCTGTGCGCCCACCGCGAAGGGCCGTTCGGCGTCCGGGAATGGGATCGGCTGGCGTCCGGCTGGGTATCGGCGCCGTTCGACGAGTGGTACCCGGGGCAGCCGCTCCTGGTCACCGCGAACGATTACGAGGCAAAGGTTTACAACGGCGACACCGGTGTCGTGGTGGCGCTGGACGGGGCGCTGGTTGCGGCGTTCGGTCAGGGCGATGCGCCGGTGCTGCTGCCCCCGACCCTGCTGGCCTCGATCGAAACCGTGCACGCGATGACGATCCACCGCAGCCAGGGCAGCCAGTACGACACCGTTTCAGTGGTGCTGCCGCCGGTCGAATCCTCGCTCCTGACCCGGGAATTGCTGTACACGGCGGTCACCCGGGCCCGTAAGCAGGTCCGATTGCTGGGCACCGACGAGGCGTTTCGCGCCGGGGTGAACCGGCGAGTGCTGCGCGCCAGCGGACTGCAGCGCCAGGTCCGGGCCGTCTCCGGGGCCTGACTCAGAGCCTGTTTCGGACTTCCAAAACAGGCTCTCAGGGGAGATCTTCGCCGAAGAGCGCGCCGATCAGCCGGACGCACCGGGCGGTCATCTGTTCGGCCGTCTGGTCGGGGTGCTCGAGCCACCAGTTGACCAGCGCGTCGACGACGCTCAGCCAGACGGCTGTCATCGCCGAGATGTCGAGTTGATGCGTGACGCCCTGCTGGTGCAGCAGGACAGTGACACCCTGGTCTGCGGTTTTGGTGATGCGCTCCCGGTAGCCCCCGATTGCGGCGGCGATCGGGCCGGTGCGGGGGGCCGACTCGTCGAAGAACAGCTTCCAGATGTAGGGCTGTGGCTCCAGGATGGTGAAGATCCCCTGCAGGGTCTCCAGCGCACGGACCAACCCCTCGCTGCTGCCGTGCGCGATTCGCTCGATCTCGTCGGCGATCACCGTTCCGGCCCGCTCGACGGCCGCCAGGAAGAGCCCTTCCTTGGAGTCGAAGTAGCTGTAGATCAAGGGTTTCGAAATCCCGGCCCGCTCGGCGATCCGGGCGATCGAGGCACCTGCGTACCCGTGCTCGCCGAACTCGGCCGAGGCGACGTCCAGGATCTGGTTCTCCCGATCGAGCCGGGGCACGCCTTTGGTTCCGGCGTTGGGTCTGACCATGGCGCTAGCCTAGCGAATCAATATGAACGTGCGGTAACTTACCGTATGGTCATATCGGCTTCAGAGAGGATGCCGCAATGGACGACCTGCTCGACCCGTACCAGAACCCGGTGACGTTCGCGGCGCCGTTCTTCCTGCTCAGCATCGTGATCGAGCTCGCCGCCCTGCGCTGGCTGGACCCGGGCGCGAGCGCCGAGCCGGCCGCCGGCCCGCAGCTCAAGGGCTACCTGGCCAAGGATGCGCGCACCAGCATCCTGATGGGCCTCGGCTCGATCGTCTTCCTGACCCTGTTCAAGATCGGGACGTTCTTCGGGTTCGTCGCGGTGAGCGTCTACCTCGCGCCGTGGCATCTGCCAACCGGCCCCTGGTGGTACTGGGTGCTGCTGATGCTGACTCTTGACCTCGCGTTCTACCTGCATCACCGTTTCGTTCACCGGGTCCGGATCGGGTGGGCCGCGCATCAGGCGCATCACTCGTCGGAGTACTTCAACTTCGGCACCGCGCTGCGGCAGAAATGGAACCCGTGGACCGAGGCGCTCTTCTGGCTCCCGTTGCCGTTGCTCGGGTTCGCGCCGTGGACGCTGTACGTGGCCTTCAGCTTCAACCTGATCTACCAGTTCTTCACGCACACCGAGGTGATCGGCAAAATGTGGCGGCCGATCGAGTTCATCATGAACACGCCGTCCCACCATCGGGTGCATCACGGCAGTGATGCCATCTACCTGGACAAGAATTTCGCCGGCATCTTCATCATCTGGGACCGGATGTTCGGCAGTTTTCAGCCGGAGATCCACCGGCCGACCTATGGCCTGACCAAGCAGGTCGGCACCTACAACCTGCTCGTCCTGCAGTACGGCGACTACGCGCAGATGGTGCGGGACGTGCGGGGCGCCGCAACCCTGCGCGACAAGCTGGGCTACGTCCTCGGCCCGCCGGGCTGGCAACCGCACTCGTAGACCGGTTCATCCGGCCTGCCATTCCGCCGCCAAGATGGCATAGACGACTTCGTCGGCCCACTCCCCCTTGAAGATCTCGTTCTTGACGAAATGCGCTTCCTGGCGCATGCCCAGCCGGGTCGCCAGCTTCGCCGAAGACACGTTGCGGGCATCCAAGCGGGCGATCACCCGATGCAGCCCCAGTTGCCCGAAGGCGAGCTCCAGCATCGCCCTGGCCGCCTCGGTGGCATACCCCTGGCCGGTGACGTCAGGGTGGAAGACATACCCCAGTTCACCTGCGGCATGCTCGCGACTGCGGAAGAACAACACCAGATCACCGATCAGCCGGCCGGTCTCGACCAGCTCGGCGCCGAGGGTCAGGGCCTGCCCTTCGAGGGTGAGCGCGGTGCGCCCCAGATCGGTCCGGAGCCGACCGAGTAGCACCTCGCGAGTCATCGGCTCGAACGGTAGATACCGGCACACCTCGGCCTGACCACGATAGGTCAGGAGCGAATCGACGTCAGCCGTGGTCAGCGGACGCAACCGGAGCCGGTCCGTGAGGATCGGGTATTTCGGGTGCAATTGCATCCTTCGATGCTGCCTCAACCTGTGCCTCTCCGCCGGACAGACTCTAGAGCCGGGACGTCGTCTCCTCGTCGAGTTTTCCGTCGAAGTACCGATCCAGCACGGCCTGGAACACCTTCTCCTGCGGCGCCGCTCGGGCGAACAACGTCATCGACGACTGGAGCTTCTGGGCATCGATCGAGCCGAAGATCTCTTCAGCGCTCGTCCCGCCGATCGTCGTCAACAGGTTCGCGCATTCCAGCAAGCGCGCGCCGAGCACCGGGTGCTGCAGGTAGGCCTGCGCCTCGGGTAGCCCGCTGATCGCGTACAGCTGAGCCATCGGGCTGCGCCCGAGCCCGGCGAGTTGCGGGAAGACGAACCACATCCAGTGACTCTGCTTGCGAGCAGCCTGCAGTTCCTGGACGGCCCGTGGGTAGGTATCTGCCTCGTCTTGGGCAATCACGAAGCGCTCGAGTCGGTATTCATCAGCCACCGGCGCAGCCTACGCCGGACCGGTCCGGCCGTGCTGCTCACATCGGTTCGGTAGCACCGGTCAAGGATCACCATGGAACGGCCGAACAGAGAGCGGAAGATGATTTGAATGCCAACGTCCATGTGACGCCCTAGGAGCTTCTCGATGTCCGTCTCTTCGCTGCCGATCCGCCGACTGGTGCCCCTGATCACCGTCATGATCGTGATCGGCGCACTGATGGCCGGCGGAGTTGCACTCTGGCAGACACATTCGGCCCGCACTGCCGAGAAATCGCTCAATTCGTACCTGGTCGCCAAGGAAAAGATCGAACGCTTTGAGCTGCTCGATTTGGACACCAAGTTCGAAACCCTGATCAGCCAGTCTTATCCGGCAACCGCCGAGACGCAGAAGAAGCTGATCACAGCGAGCGCCGCCGAGATGGGCTCGATCATCAGCGCCCTGGAGACTGCCCCGCTGAGCGGCCCGGAACACACCGCAGTGGACGCTATCGAAGCCGCGCGAAAGAACTACCTGTCTCTGGACATCGCCAAGTATGACCTCAGTACCCCGGAGAAACTCGCCACGGCCAGGGCGGTCTTCGACAAGGCGCTGGCAGCCCAGACCAACGCCGTGGTGACGGCCAAGAAGCTGCTGCAGCAAAGCGTGGTCCGGCAGCAGGGCCAGGTCCACGATGCGATCCGGAACCTCAACTGGTTGCTGCTGTCCGTATCGATCGGGGCGGGCCTGCTGATCGCCGCCGGGTTGTCGCTCTTCGGCCGCCAGTTGGTCCACCGCATCGGACTGCTGGACGATGCGTTGGGCAAGGTCGTGGGTGGGGATCTGCGGATCTCGGTCGATGCGCGAGGCAACGATGAGGTCGCCCACATGGCCACCGGGGTGAATGCGCTCGCCGAGCGTCTGCGGACGGTCTTCGCCTCGATCGACGCGGCCGGTGGGCGGCTGCGTGGTTCCGCCGCTTCGCTGGAGGAAGTCGCCGAGCGGGTCGGCCGGACGGCGTCCGAGACCTCGGCCCAGGCCGAGGTAGTAGCCCGCACGGCGGACGAGGTCTCGCAGAATGTCCAGGCGGTGGCGGCCGGGGGCGAGCAGATGGGCACCTCGATCGGAGAGATCGCCCGGAACGCGAACGAGGCCGCCCGGGTCGCGACCGGAGCCGTGCAATCGGTGGTGACCACCACCGGGACGATGAACAAGCTGGGGGAATCGTCGCGGGAGATCGGGGACGTCGTCCGGTTGATCACGTCGATCGCGGAGCAGACGAACCTGCTGGCGTTGAACGCCACGATCGAGGCGGCTCGGGCCGGTGATGCCGGTAAGGGGTTCGCGGTGGTGGCCGACGAGGTCAAGCAACTCGCTCAGGAGACCGCTCGGGCCACCGAGGACATCTCGCAGCGGGTGGAAACCATTCAGGAAGACGCGGACCAGGCAGCCCAAGCGATCCTGGACATCGCGAGCGTGATCACCAGGATCAACGAGTTCCAGACCACGATCGCCAGCGCGGTGGAACAGCAGACGGCCACCACGCAGGCGATCAACGCCGGCGTATCGGATGCGGCTACCGGGTCCGGGCAGATCGCCCTGAGCATCGCCGGCGTGGCCGGATCCTCTGGTGAGACGGCGGCCTCGATGGGTGCGGCCCGAACCAACGCCGCCGAGCTGACCGCAATGAGTGACGAGCTGGCCCAGATCGTATCCAGTTTCAGCTACTGAGACGCCCCGCTACCAAACTGTTTCGGGCGCGGAGGGACGCTGGAAGCGGTTCGGACCGATCACCAAGGGAACCTGCGGGCTCCAGCTCTGACCCGGGGCCGCCAGCAGCAGCCCTTGGACGTGGGTGACCCCGAGCTCGGCCAGGTGCAGCAGGTCGTCGACCTCCTCGACGCCCTCGGCACAGACCGTCAGGTCGAGTCGGTGCGCGTAGGTGAGCAGAGCCAGCAGGACCGCAGTCCGAGCGGCGTCAGTGGAGCAGCCAGCCACCAGCGACCGGTCCACCTTGAGCACGTCCGGTCGCAACGTCGCCAGCCGGGCGAACTCATGGCTACCGGCACCGACATCGTCGAGGGCGATCCGGGCACCTCGGGCGCGCAGGACAGCCACCGAGGCGAGGACGGCCTCTGGATCGACGCCGTCCGGGTCCTCACTCAACTCGACGACCACGCCGCTCAGGTGGATCGGCAGCCCGGCGATGAACCGCTCGGAGACAATCGCTCGGGCGGACACGTTCACGAACAGGTCCTGGCCCTGGGGTCGTCCGGGAAGGTCGATCGCGGCTCGGATGGCCGCAAGCTCCAGCAGGTCACCGTCCCCCGCCGCATGCGCTCGACGGAACACGTCCTCGACGGCGCTGTGGCTCTCCAGCCCGGTGAATCGGGCCAGCGCTTCGTGACCGGCGACGGACGACGTCGCCACATCAATGATCGGCTGCGTGAGGATGGTGAACGCGGGCAGCAACCGGTCCGCCGTGATCGCCGAAACAGGTTGCCCATGAACGAAAATCCGATCGCGACCGGCACGCTTCGCGGCGTAGAGAGCCTCGTCGGCACTGGCCACGGCGGCGCCCGGCTCGGTGTGCGGGTCCCAGACTGCGACACCGGCCGAGAAGGTCTGCCCGCCGGGGGTGACGGACCGCAACCGGTGCAGCACCCGGACCAGGTCGGCAGCGGTCAGTCCAAGCATCAGGACGGCGAATTCCTCACCGCCGTAACGGGCCAGCAGCGCCTCGGCCGGGAGTACCTCGGTCCAGGCCTTGACCGCATCCTGCAGCAGTCGATCGCCGGCCTGATGGCCATGCGAGTCGTTGAAGGCCTTGAACCTGTCCAAGTCGAGGATCGCGACGCAAAGCGTGGTGTCCCGCTCTCGGCTGAGCTTGCAGGCCCGCGGCAATTCGTGGTCCCAGGTGCGGCGGTTCGGCGCTCCGGTGAGAAAGTCCGAGCGGGCCAAGGCGGTGAGCCGTACCGACTGGTCTTGCACCGTGTTCAACAGACCGTCCATCCGGAACAACACCAGCCCGGACAGCAGGAGCGTGCCGATGCCGATCACTGGCCAATCGATCTCCCCATCGGTCGCGCCGTCTACCAGCAGGGCGGCACCCGGCAGCATCAGCCCACCGGCCAGTGCCAGCAACCGGCCTCGAGTCGGGATCGGGTTGGACCGATCCGGACCCGCGTCGTCCAGTTCTTTCATCGACGGCACGCAGGCAGCGGCGGCCAGCAACAGGTAGGCGATCAACCAGAAACAGTCGATCCAGTAGAAGGAACTCTGGTCCAGGCTGAGAAAGGCGAACTCGTAAGCAGAGTCGGCGACCAGCGTGAGCGTCAAGGCGGCGGCGAGCAGCTGGAACGAGGCGGTCCGGGCGCCGGCCGCGGAATACATTCGGGCGATCACCCCGAGCAGGAACAAGTCGGCAAGCGGGTAGGCCGCGCTCATCACCTTGACGACCAGCGACAGGCTGGAGTCGGCGGCCAGCGGGACGACGAGGAAGACGCCCACCAGAACCGCGGCCCCGACGGTGACGATCGCGGCGTCCAGAAACGCGGCGACATCACGGCCACCGGACCTGCCCCGGACGAACATCAACGCGCCGGCCCCGAGCGCCACGTAGGCCGAGAGGTAGAACGCGTCCGACGGGGCCGGGTAGCGGCCCGGGATCAGGGACTGCTCCGCCGCCCAGACCAGGTCACCAACCACCCAGCCGGAGGCACCGAGGAGCAGCAGGAACCAACCGCGCCGACGCTGCGGCCGATGATGGCGCAAGCCGAGGAAACCGATCGCCACCGCCAATCCGGCGATCAACTGATACAGCACCTGATGCTGGACCTCGGACAGCGGCAGAAACAGGTACAGCGGTACCGCAAGCGCCAGCATCGCGAGACCCAGCAGCAACCCGCGACTCGACACGTCAGCGGTGCGGTGCATGGGTCGGCCCCCTCATCGTCACACTGACGGGAGCGAGAGTATCCATTTCTCGGCTCGATGTCCGAAGCGTCCAAGACTCGGTGCTCTTGCGCGACCTAGCCTGGTGGGTATGAATCTGCGACCTGCTGTCATCGAACTCGTCGTCACCGACATGGCGGCAACCCTGGCCTTCTACCGGCTGCTCGGGCTCGACATCCCGGCCTCCGCAGACCAAGAGCCGCACGTGGAAACCGCATTCGGCGGCATCCGACTGGCTTTCGACACCGAGGAAACGATCCGCTCGTTCGATCCGAGCTGGCAACCGCCGACCGGCGGCCACCGGATGGCCCTGGCCTTCGAGGCCGAGAGCCCAGCGGGCGTCGACGATGCCTGGAAGGAGATCACCGGGGCCGGCTATCACGGTCGACTCCAGCCGTGGGACGCCTTCTGGGGAATGCGTTACGCCGTCGTCCACGACCCGGACGGCACCCAACT
The DNA here is from genome assembly GCA_035474375.1 of Kineosporiaceae bacterium. Taxonomy (GTDB): domain Bacteria; phylum Actinomycetota; class Actinomycetes; order Actinomycetales; family Kineosporiaceae; genus JANNPJ01. The sequence goes on from DATINJ010000288.1 coordinate 32,948, forward strand.
CGACCTGTTCGCTCGGCTCCCGGAATAGCTTCTGCCGCAGATCATTCCGGGTTTCTGGCGACCAGCAACTCGGTTGGGGTGAGGCCGACCAGGGCCCGGACTTCGCGGGACAGGTGCGCTTGGTCGTAGAACCCGGCGCCGGTGGCCACCTCGGCCAGCGGCCGGCCGGTTCGGCCCTGCTCCACCGCACGCAGCAGCCGCAATACCCGAGCCAGGCGCCGGGGACCGTACCCGAACACCGGCAAACAGCGCCGATGCAACTGTCGGGCGCTGAGCCCGAATGCGTCGGCCATCTTCGCGACCGGTAGCCCGGCTGCCGCCAGCGGAAACAGCCGGGCACCCAGCGGATCCGCCGTCTCGGCATGGCTGGCCGCACGAGCTGCCAGCCAGGTCGAGAGCGCGCCGACCGGGTCGACTGCCACCTGCTGGGTGAGTCTTTCGGCCAAGGCCGGTGGCCACAGATCCACCAGCGCAATGCTCTGGTCGGTTAGCGAATCGGCAGGCACCCCGAGCAAGGCCGGGCCGAGACCGTGGGAGAAGCGAAGTGCGGTGTAGTGGCTCGCGGGCAGACCTCGATGCCAGCGCGCTGCGGTGTCCGGCCCGGCGACCAGCAACTGCCGACCGTCCCAGATCAGGTCCAGGCAACCGTCAGGCAGGATCAATGCCGGGGCCGAGCCTGCGGCGCTGCGCCACAGCACGACCCCCGGGACCGAGGTGTCCCACTCCCGGTAAGCCATCGACCAATCATCCACGGTCCGCAGGCATCGGCGACTGCAATCGCAGCGCTGATTGATCCTTACGCTCAGTAGTCGACTACTGCTGGGCGAAGCGCCACCCCGCGGGCTCAAGGATTCGACGATCATCGCAGGTCACGCGGATGTCTACGGCTCGATGGAACGGCCTGAACGGGCTGGACGGGCCGGACATCACTGGCACCTTTTGATGTCGTTTCCGTTAATATTTCGGGTTGCAGATCACAAAGCCGCATGCCACCCTGACTGCGGGGGACCTCCCAGAAAGTGCTCGATCGGTTGCGGTCAGACCCGGCCTGCGCCGGTCTTTCGCGCCCACCGGCGCCTCCGGCTGAACACAGCCATTGCATCGGGTACGGGGATTGAAAGAGACACCAAGATGATCTTTCCAGCAGTCATGGTGATCGGCGCGCTCGCCGCCACCTTCCTGATCATCGCTACCGTCATCGTCGTCCAGCAGGACAAGCAAGCGAACCGCAGAAGGGCACAACGCGCTGACCAAATTCTCGGCGCGCTGTACGGGTCGTCTGCCTCAGAACTGCCGTGGCGCTCGATCTACCAGAAGCCACCGGAACGCATCTCTACCGAGGCACAGCCCGGTTCGGTGACCAGCGGCGCAACCTGAGTCTCGGTTCTGATGGGCGGTTTTCGGCCAATAGTGACCGAAAACCGCCCATCGTCGAAGGAGTTATTTACCATTCAGTCAAGAACTGAATCTGGTTTCTGACCGTACGGTACATAACCTGTTAGGCTGCGACTGTGGCCAGACCCCGCAGCTTCGATGAGGCAGAAGTCATTCGGTCTGCCCGTAATCAGTTCCACCGATCCGGGTACGCCGGAACCTCGCTGGAAGATCTGTGCCGAGTCACCGGCCTCGGCAAGGGCAGTCTGTACGCCTCGTTCGGCGACAAGCATGACCTCTTCCTGCGGGCCTTCGATCTGTATTGTCGGGAAGTCGTCGCCGAGGCACGTGCGGATCTCAACGGCCCGGGGCCGGCCTACCCCCGACTGTTGGATCACATCCGAGCGATTGCGAAATCGACTGTCGCCGACCGGAAACGAGTGGGCTGCCTGCTGGCCAAAGGCTCCGCCGAGTTGGCCGGAACCGACCCGGAGGTCGCCGACCGGGCCCTGGCCACGTTCGTCGACCTGCACGGTGCACTGGCCGACAGCATCGCCGCCGCCCAACGAGAGGGCGACCTCGCCCCCGACATGAACCCGAACCAAGTAGCCGCGCTGATCCTGGCGGTGCTGCGCGGCATCGAAGCGCTGGGCAAGGCCGGCGCGAACGCGGAGTTCATCCACGGCGTCGCCGAACAAGCCATCGCCCTGCTCCCCCGCGGCGCAGCGGAAGCCTGACCACGCCAAGCCTCAGGAATTGCCGGAATCTGTCTCGGCCGCCCGCTTCAGCCCTTCGGCCTCGAACCGCAGATACCGCCTGATCATGCCTCCGTAGATCAGCCGAGCCGGGCCGGCCAGGATGCCGCTGTGCGTCAGCCGCACCACTATCCGAGACGAGTCTGCGCCTTTCGGCTCAACCGTGTGCTCGGCCAGCGAGCGCAACCCGGGGGCCTCAGCTCGCCAGCTGAACATTCGGCCGTGCTCGACCTGCTCCACCGTCCAGATCGTGACCGGCAGCCGGGGCTGTCGCAGCCGAGCTCGCTGACCCGGCCATAGCCCGCCAGCGTCGAGCAGTTGGGCGCCGTTCACCGACGCCGTCCACTGTGGCCACCGCTCGACGTCACTCAACACGCCCCAGACCCGATCGGCCTGCGCAGCAATGTCGATCCTGCGCTCGTACTCCACGTTCATTGGCCCTCCCACCATTGCGACGGCCATTCCACGGTGAAACACGCCAAGTACGCAGTCAAGCGATTAGGAGGCACACCCTTGCCGCCACGGCGTAACGCAATCGGTCGAACCTGCCTTGGCGACCTCCACCAAGGAAATCGTCGCCTACTCGATCGGGGCCACCAGCGGTGGCGAAACCTTGGTCCCTGCATTGACTTTGGCTGCGTCGAGCTGCGACTGAAGGAGGAAAATGCTTCCGGTCAGGTCGGCACCACGCAGGTCCGCAGCCCTGAAGTCGACACCGGTCAGATCCGCCGCACGCAGGTCCGCACCACGCAGATCGGCACCGATCAGGTACGCACCGCGCAAATTCGCGGCGCGCAGATCGGCGCCCTTGAGCTTGGCTCCGATCAGGTCGGCCCCTCGATGATCCTTGGGTTTGTGCTGTGCAAAGGCGGCGGCCCGGAAGAGCTCGCTGGTCTGCTGCAACAACGGGTTGACTCGCTGCCGGTGCGCGTCGACGTCCAGGCCGATCAACGCCGCCGGCTCGCCGTCGGTCAGTTCCTCGGTCTGCTGGATCACCCGACCGAGCTTGCGATGCAGAGCCTTGGCCGGCTGCATGGTCATCGACTCGGTCAACGCCAGCGCCTCGGTCAAGTAGTAGAGAAGTTCGTGCAGATGCCGCATCACCGGAAAGACCTGGAACATCTCCGGAGCGGAGCGCGCAGCAGTGCGCCAGTCACGCCCGGCGTAGGTGCCTTGAGAAACCTTCTGGCCGGCACCGAAGCAGTCGTACACCGTGCAGCCGGTGAAGCCCTTCGGCCGCAATTGGGTGTGGATTCCGCAGCCGAAGTCAGCCCGAAGGTTGGGGCAGGCTTGTCCGGCGGGCTTATCGATCGCAAAGTCGGCAGAAGCGGCGAACGCAGGGACGACGCAGCAGAGCGCGAAGCAGTTGGCACAGTCCGCGTGCAGATCCGTCAGGCCAAGATGGCGCCGAGGCGAAGCCGCCGCTGAGTTCTGCTGTTGGTCGGGCATCGGGCCGGATCTCCTGAATTCTCTTCGATTGCCGTCAACCCCTACCCGTGATCATGCACGAAGTACCCCTTTGATCGCGACAGGAAGGGGTAGAACGTGCGCGAGTTCGGGACCAGGCAGAAATCTGTGGAACAGGGCAACCAAATCCACGCGGCGTACGATAAATGAAGTATGGCGTTCATGGATCCGACCCCGACGCAGCCGATCCCCGTCCTCTCGGTGGGTGACTCGGCACCGAAGACCACGCCGAGCGAGCCAACTGCGCCGGCTGCGCCGACCGCCCGCTCCGGCCGGCCGGTCTGGCCGTTGGTCCTGGTCGCGGTGCTGCTCGTTGCCGCCTTGGTGCTCCTCGCCTGGAACCTGACCTCCGGCGGTGGCGATGCCGGGCGGGTGGCGGTTCCGCTCGGCGGGCGGTCCACAGCCGTGATCCACATTGACAGTGGGGCCGATTCGATCGTCGTCACCACCGTCGATCTCGGTGGTGACCTGGCTGTCGTCACTACCCCGGGCGGGGATGAGAGCGGGGTCAAGCCCCGAGCCCGAATGGACGGCGATCAACTGCGGGTCTGGACCGAGGATGTCGGTTCTGCGGACGACGGAGCGCGGGTGCAGATCGACGTCCGCATCGCCGCCGGTGTGCGCTGGGACGTCGTCGTGGACAAGGGCGCCAAGCAGGTGAACCTCGCGCTCGGCTCGGGGAAGGTGAACCTGGTTGAGCTGCGCGGCGGCGCCGACCTCGCCGACGTCACCCTGCCGAAGCCGACCGGCACCCAGACCGTCCGCATCCCGATCGGGCTGGCGACCGCGGCCATGCATGTCCCGACGGACGTTCCGTCCAAGATCACGTTCGGCAGTGGAGCCGGGCGGGCGATCGTGGACGGCGCGCAGCGGCAGGGCATTGCGGCCGGCATCACGATCTACGGGGTGAACGGAACGAGCGGCAAGGGCGGTGCGGATGGTTACACCGCCGCGAAGGACCGACTCCTGCTGGACGTCAAAGCCGGCGTCGGTACCCTGAGCCTCGACCGAACCTGATCCAGGCTCTCCCCGGCTTCAGTCGAAATGCCGCAGCCCGCCCGCGAAGATCGCCAGTTACGCCCGCAGGTAGTGCCTTTCGCGGCACGAAAGCGGGCGCAACTGCCGATCACCCAAGGACCGAGGGTCAGCGGGGGGCTTGGGCGAGCAGGGCTCGGGCGAAACTGGTGTGCGTTACCAGGCCGCTGACGTAGCCGCCGAGGATCGCTGCCCTCGCGGCGGGCGCCTTCTCCGGCCCGTATCCGAGCCCGATCACCTCCGGGATCCGCCGTAGCGCAGCGGCATCGATGCAGATCATCCGCCGAGTCAGGGGTGCGGTGACGGCAACTCCGTCGGCGTCCAGCAGCACCCCGGAAACATCGCCGCGGACCCCCAGCTTCAATAACGACGCCTGCTCAGCTGCGGGGACCGCATCGAAGACGGTCGAGTACGGCGGGTCCCAGCTGCCGATCCCGACCACCGCCTTGGTCACCGAGGCGAACTGCTCGGTCGCTCGGGCAACCTCGGGCTGCCGCAGCAACACCTGTGCGGTGGTGGCGTCCGGCACGATCATCGGGGCGTAGAAGTAGTAGGCCGGACCTTTGGCGATCCGGGCGACGTCGCGGACCAGCTCGATCGAGCTCTCGTCGACATCAGGCCGGGACAGCGCTCCGGTCAGCTGGACCACCGGGCAGGACGCCAGCTGGGTCAGCTCCGCCCGCATCGCCATCAGGGACCGCGCCCACCCCAGCCCCAGCACGTCGTCCGTGGTGACGATCTCGGTGAGCAGTTCGGCGGCGGCAAGTCCGACCTGCTGGCGCAGCACCGCATCGTGCTCGTCCAGGGTGTTGACGACGATCGCGTGCTGCAGTTGGTACGCGTCGCGCAGCTCGCTGGAGAGCACGACGTCGATCTCGCCTGGATGGCCGATGTGAATCCGGACCAGACCGCTGCTGCGAGCGGTCTCCAGCAGCCGGGCCACCTTGAACCGGCTGAGCTGCAACTCGTCGGCAATTTCGATCTTGGATTTGCCGTCCAGGTAGTAGCGCCGCGCCACGGTCGCGGTGAGAACGAGTTGCGCCGGGCCGCCCAGATCGGCTGTCACGTCGACTTGCCCTCCCTTCAGACGATGCTCATATGAGCGATAGCCGACTCATTGTGGCAGAAATCATTGACGTTCAAGCAGCTTCGGAACAGACTTCATCCGAGTAGACCCGTGCTCAAATGAGCAGACAACAGAGAGGTCGCCGTCGTGGACAAAGGGTCCAGATCACGACGCTTGGCAGCCCTAACCGTCGTCCTCGCCATGGCCACCTCCGGGTGCGCCGGCTGGGGCGGCCGCGGTGGCTCGGGCGGAGCGATGAGCATCAACGTGCTGATGGTGAACAACCCGCAGATGGTCGACCTGCAAAAGCTCACCGCCGACAACTTCACCAAGCAGACCGGCATCAGTGTCAATTTCACCGTGCTGCCGGAGAACGACGTCCGAGACAAGATCAGCCAGGAGTTCTCCAGCCAGGCCGGGCAGTACGACATCGCGACGGTCAGCAACTTCGAGATCCCGATCTATGCCCGAAGTCGGTGGATCGCACCCCTTGACCCGTACATCGCGAAGGACCCGGGCTTTGATCAGGCGGACATTCTCAAGCCGATGGTGGCCTCACTCAAAGGTGACGACGGAAAGATCTACGGGCAGCCGTTTTACGGTGAGTCCTCATTCCTGATGTACCGCAAAGACGTGCTGGCTGAAAAGAACGTGACGATGCCGGAGAATCCGACCTGGCAACAGGTCGCTGATATCGCCGCCAAAGTGGACGGCGCACAGCCGGGAATGGCCGGCATCTGTCTGCGCGGCCAGCCGGGCTGGGGGCAGGTCTTCGCCCCGCTCACGACGGTGGTGAACACCTTCGGCGGCACCTGGTTCACCGAAGACTGGCAGGCTCAGGTCGACTCGCCACAGTTCCGTCAGGCCACCCAGTTCTACGTCGACCTGGTTCGCAAGTACGGCGAAAATGGCGCCCCACAGGCGGGTTTCACTGAGTGCTTGAACAATCTCATCCAGGGCAACGCGGCGATGTGGTACGACGCGACCTCGGCCGCCGGATCGCTGGAGGCAGCCGACTCGCCGGTCAAGGGCAAGATCGGGTACGCCGCCGCACCGGTGGTGAAGACCCAGAGCTCGGGCTGGCTGTATGCCTGGTCCTGGGGCATCGAGCAGGCCAGCGAGAAGAAGGAGAACGCCTGGAAGTTCATCTCCTGGGCCTCTGGCAAGGACTACGAGAAGCTGGTCGGCAGGGAGCTCGGCTGGTCCAACGTGCCGGCCGGAAAGCGTTCCTCCACCTATCAGATCCCCGAATATCTCAACGAGGCCAAGGCGTTTGCGGCACCGACGCAGAACGCGATCGAGAATGCCGACCCGCTGAATCCCGGGGTGCAGCCACGACCGGCCCCCGGCATCCAATTCGTCGACATCCCCGAGTTTCCGGGACTGGGCACCCAGGTGTCCCAGTACATCAGCTCGGCGATCGCCGGTCAGATGAGCGTGCCCACGGCGCTCGAACGCGGTCAAAAACTCGCGGATGACGTGGCCGAACGGTATCGAGCCCGGGAGTCAAAATGAGCAGTGCGACAACAACTTCCGCACCGACCGACGCGAGGCCATCGGCGGCGCTGCGGCGCTCCGGTGACTGGGCTCGGCGAGCACCGCTGCTGCCTGCGTTGATCTTCACCATAATCCTGACCCAGCTACCGTTCGTGGCCACGCTGGTGATCTCGTTCATGAACTGGAACGCCTACTACCCGGACGAGCGTGGCTTCGCCGGGCTGGACAACTTCCGGCGGGTGTTCACCGACATCAACATGCGCCAGTCGGTGGTCACCACGATCCTGCTGACCGCCACCGTGGTGCTGGTCAGCCTGGCTCTCGGTCTGGGCATCGCCCTGCTGCTGGACCGCAAGTTCGCCGGCCGCGGTGCGGTCCGGACGATGATGATCGCGCCGTTCCTGATCGTCCCGGTGGCTGCCGCCCTGATCTGGAAGCACGCGCTGTACAACCCGGAGTACGGGCTCTTCAACGGGTTGCTGTCGGCCGTCTGGAAGCTGTTCGGCTCGGACAGCCCGCCACAGCCGGACTGGATCAGCAACGCGCCGTTGATCTCCGTCGAACTGGCGCTGATCTGGCAGTGGACGCCGTTCATGATGCTGATCCTGCTGGCCGGATTGCAGAGCCGGCCGCTTGATGTGATCGAAGCGGCCAAGATGGACGGCGCCGGAACTTGGGACATCTTCCGGTATATGACCCTGCCGCACATGCGCCAGTACCTGGAGTTGGCCGGTCTGCTCGGCTCGATCTACGTGGTGCAGAACTTCGACGCCGTCTTCACCATCACCTCCGGCGGTCTCGGTACCGCGAACCTGCCGTTCACTATCTACCAAACCTTCTACAACGAACAGGATTACGGCCGAGCCTCGGCTGCGGGCGTGGTCGTCGTGATCGGCACCATCATCATCGCCACATTCGCGTTGCGAACCGTGTCCACCCTGTTCCGAGAGGAGGGCGGGCGATGAGCCAGATCACGGATGTCGGTCCGACCGAAAACAGCAGAGCAACCACCCTCAACAATCGCAAGCCCCGGCCGGATCGCAAGGCCCGGGGCGGCGCCCTGCTCGGGCTGCTGGCCTGGGTGATCGGCATTCTGTTCGTGGTGCCGATCCTGTGGATGCTCCTCACCTCCTTCCACAGCGAGGCGGACGCGGCGACAAACCCGCCGTCCGTGCTGGCACCGCTCACCCTGCAGGGTTATCGGGAGTTCTTCGGCGCCTCCACCGGCGCCAGCCCGTGGCCACCGCTGCTGAACTCGATGACCGCCAGCCTGGTGTCGACGCTGCTGGTGCTGCTGCTCGCCGTCCCGGCCGCGTACGCGCTGTCGATCAAGAAGGTGGAGAAGTGGACTGATGTGATGTTCTTCTTCCTCTCCACCAAGATGCTGCCGATCGTCGCCGGCCTGCTGCCGATCTACATTTTCGCCCAGAACATCGGGATGCTTGACAACATCTGGCTGTTAATCATCTTCTACACGGCGATGAACCTGCCGATCGCGGTCTGGATGATGCGCTCGTTCCTGGCCGAGGTGCCGGTGGAGATGCTGGAGGCCGCCCAGGTGGACGGCGCCGGCCTGATCCGGACGCTCAAAGACATCATCGCCCCGGTGGTCGCCCCCGGCATCGCCGCCGTCTCCCTGATCTGCTTCATCTTCAGCTGGAATGAGCTGTTGTTCGCCCGGGTTCTGACCGCGACCGTGGCGCAGACCGCCCCGGTGTTCCTGACCGGCTTCGTCACCAGCCAGGGACTGTTCCTGGCCAAGGTGTGTGCGGCCGCCATCGTGGTATCGCTCCCGGTGCTCGCCGCCGGATTCGCCGCCCAGGACAAGCTGGTTCAGGGGCTTTCGATGGGTGCCGTCAAGTGAGCGACCCGATCGCCTTGTCAACGGCGAACCTGCCCCGGCTGAACCCCCAGGTCGAGCGGCCCACGTACGACCGTAGCCAGGTCAGCGTGGGAATCGTGCACCTCGGCGTCGGCGGTTTCCACCGCACTCATCAGGCGATGTATCTGGACCGACTAATGACTGCCGGAAAGGCCCTGGACTGGGGAATCTGCGGAGTCGGCGTACTGCCGTCCGATCGGCTGATGCAGACCGTGCTGCAGGACCAGGACTACCTGTACACGATGGTGGTCAAACACGCGGACGGCCGATTCGAGCCGCGAGTGATCGGATCGATTGTCGATTACCTCTTCGCCCCGGACGATCCGGAAGCGGTGATCGAGCGGATGGCGGCGCCGAGTACCCGGATCGTCTCGCTGACCGTCACCGAGGGCGGCTACAACATTCACGCCGTGACTGGCCGGTTCGACGAGACCAACCCGGACGTCCAGGTGGATGCCGAGCCGGGCGCCGTCCCTCGGACGACGTTCGGCCTGATCACCGAGGCCCTGCTGCGCCGCTGGGACCGTGGGATACCCGCGTTCGTGGTGATGTCCTGCGACAACATCCCCGGCAACGGCGACGTCGCCCGGGGCAGCCTGGCCGCCTTCGCTCGGTTGCGGGACCCGGCGCTCGGCGATCGGATCGACCGCGAGGTGCTGTTCCCGAACAGCATGGTGGACCGGATCACCCCGGCGACCACGGACGACGACCGCGCCGAGGTCGCCCTCCGGTTTGGCGTCCGCGATGGTTGGCCGGTGGTCTGCGAACCGTTCACGCAATGGGTTCTGGAGAATTGGGACGGCGATCGGCCGAGTCTGGAGGACGTCGGCGTCCAGCTGGTCGAGGATGTCGCGCCGTACGAGTTGATGAAACTGCGGTTGCTCAACGGCAGCCACCAAGCCCTCTGCTACCTCGGTTACCTGGCCGGGTACCGGTACGCCCACGAGGTCTGCCAGGATCCGCTGTTCGCCAAATTCCTGTTGACCTACATGAATTCGGAGGCCACGCCAACACTGCATCCGGTGCCCGGCATCGATCTCGACGCCTACAAGCCGAACCTGATCGACCGATTCTCCAACCCGCAGATCCGCGACACCCTGGCTCGGCTGTGCATGGAGAGCAGCGACCGGATCCCGAAATGGTTGTTGCCGGTACTTCGGGACAATCTGGCGAGTGGCGGGAGCATCGCTATGACCACCACCGTCGTCGCGGCCTGGGCCCGGTACTGCGAAGCGATCGACGAGCAGGGCGAGCCGATCGTCGTTGTCGATCGGCTCGCCGACAGTCTGGTGGCGACCGCCCAGCAGCAGCGCAGCGACCCGCTGGCCTTCATCCGCAACCGGGAGCTGTTCGGTGACCTGGTGGACGACGAGCGCTTCACCACGGCCTACCTGTCGACCCTCGAATCCCTGCACAGGGTGGGCGCCCGCAAGACCCTGGAAATGCTAACCGAACGCCCGTCCTGAATCGGATCAACCCGGGATGTAGTCGAACGCGTCCGGGTTCGGTCCGGTGCGGCCGTTCTCGCCGCGATCGAGGCCGGCGATCGTAGCCAGGTCCGCGTCGGTGAGCTCGAAGTCGAAGAGCTCGAAGTTCTCTTGGACCCGGGACGGTGTCGTCGATTTCGGAAACACGATGTCGCCACGCTGGAGGTGCCAGCGGAGCACCACCTGGGCCGGTGTCCGGTTGACTCGCTGCGCGATGTCGATGATCACTTGGTCGTTCAGAACCTGGCCTTGAGCGATCGGCGACCAGGCCTCGACGTGGATCCGGTGCTCGATGCAGTACGCCCGGACCGCTTCGTTCGTCAGGTAGGGGTGCACCTCGATCTGGTTCACCGCCGGCACCGTGTCGGTCTCGGCCGCCAGCCGCTCCAGGTGCGCGATCTGGAAGTTCGAGACCCCGATCGAGCGAGCCCGGCCGTCGGCGTTGAACTCTTCCAGGGTCCGCCAAGTGCTGACGAAGTCACCGTCGTACCGGGTGGGCAGCGGCCAGTGGATCAGGAACAGGTCCACATAGTCCGATCCGAGCGCCGCCAAGGTGCCCTCGAAGGCCCGCCGGGCGTCGTCCGGCCGGTGAAAGCCATTGTTCAGTTTGCTGGTGACAAACACCTGCTCCCGCCCAAGACCGGAGGCCCGGATCGCGTCCCCGACCTCCTTCTCGTTGCCGTACATCTGCGCGGTGTCGAGGTGCCGATAGCCGACCTCGAGGGCGGTGATGACCGCCTTCTCGGTGTCGGCCGGTTTGATCTGAAAGACGCCGAAACCCAGTTGCGGGATCGAAGCGCCGTCACGAAGCGTGACCGTGGGAACCGCACTCACGGATGTCATCTCCTCGATATCGTCGTCAACTCGGTCAACCCTGCGCCGACCTGCGGTGTTTCGCAACTTCGCGCACCTTCGCACAACGCGGTACTTGGCTGCGCGGAATGGATCAGTAGCCCAGCGCCATCGACCTGGACAGGACCATGGCGGCGGCGCCACGCACCGTGGCATAGTCGTCGGCGTCCGCGAATTGAATCCGAATCGGGCCACCCGGATGAGCGAAAGCCTTTTCACGTACCCGAGTTTCGATCTCGGACCGGAACGACTCACCGGCCGCGACCAGGTCGCCGTGCAGGATGAACAATTCGAGCCCGAGGCTGTGCTGGATGTTCACGATGCCGAGGGCGATATTTGCGGCGTACTCCCGGAGCAGGGCGGCGGCCACCGGATCGCTCGCCGACCTGGCTGCGAGCCCTCCGGGGCTCATCGTTGCCGAACCCGACATTTCCCGCCGGGCGGCTTCGGCCCGGATCCAGCGAGTGGTAGCGACCGTCTCCCAGCAACCGCGCAGCCCGCAACTGCACACCTCACCGGAGCGGTCCACCACCGTGTGCCCGACCTCGCCGCCCGCGCCGCGCGAACCCCGGTGCAATGCCCCATCAAGGATGAAACCGGCACCAATACCCGCACCGAGATAGACGGAACAGAACGACTCCTCGCCTCGGCCGATGCCGAACAGCAGGTCACCCAGGGCCTGGGCGCGCGGGTGCGGGTCGACGAAGGTGGGGACGCCGGTGGCCCGGGCGATCTCCGGGCCGATCGCCAGGCCGTTCATCCACGGCGCCAAACCAACCCGAACCACCGCGCCGGCCTGGGTGTCGACCAGGCCGCCGACCGCGATCCCGATCCCCCGCAGCGGCGCGGTCGCGGTCGCGATCACCTCCCCCAGGCAGTCGGTCAGCCGGCTGACGATGGCGTGCTGCTTGAGCTTTCGGGTGCCGAACTTGACGGTGGCGACGGTGACGATCCGGCCGCTGGTGGTGACCAGCGCTGCCTGCACACCGCCGGGCAGCAGCACGATCGCACCCACCGGCCACCCGTCATCGGAGAACCAGACCGGCCGGGCCGGCTTGCCACCCCGAATTCCGCTGGCGATCGGTTTATGTTCCTGCAGAACACCTTCGTCCAACAACGGCTGGACGATCTGGCCAATGGTGGCGCGGGTGGAGCCGGTCAGCCGGGCCAACTCGGGCCGGGCCAGTGGACCATGGGCGTACAGGGTTTTCAGCACCCGGGCGCGATTCAGCTCGCCCGCCCGGGACGCCGAAACCATGGCCGACGCGATCAATCCTCGGTGCTGTGCTACCACCTCGCCACGCCCCATTCCAGGTTACCGATGCGTGCAGCGCAGTTGTCGTTTCGTGACGGTCGAGACCTTGACGGCCCGGAGTTTGTACGTCAACCTTACAAATTGTATGGACGACTTACAAACCTACGCGACGGTTCCCCTGCTTCGCATAGGTGAAAACCGGCAGCGATTCCAACAGGAGACTCCCCCATGAACAGACGCTCCCGAGTTCTCTCGGTCGGCCTCGTCGGCCTGACAACTGCGGCTCTGGCGGCTTGCGGCGGTGGAACCGGCGCAAGCTCGGATGACGATGCGAGCGCAAAGAAGTCGACCACGATCAAACTGGTCGCCGCCGAGTACTCGAAGGACAACACCTCCGCGTTCTGGACCAAGTTCGCCGCCGCCTACAAGGCGAAGACCGGCAACACCCTGGACGTGCAGGTGGTCAGCTGGAACGACATTGACCAGCAGTCCAGCACGATGATCCAGAACAACAACGCGCCGGACATCCTGAACCTTAACGTCTACGCCAGCTATGCCAAGGACGGCTTGCTGTACAGCGCGGACGAGGTGCTCTCGCCGTCGGTGAAGTCGGATCTGCTGCCGAACTTCGTCAAGAGCGGGACGTACGAGAACAAGATGTACGGCATGCCCGACCTCTCCTCGGCCCGAGCGCTGTTCTACAACAAGAAGCTGTACAAGCAGGCCGGGATCGCGAATCCGCCCACCACCTGGGACGAATTCGAGACAGATGCGAAGAAGATCGCCGCTCTCGGGGGTGGGGTGGCCGGCTACGCCGAGCCGCTCGGGCCGGAGGAGGCCCAGGCCGAGTTCTCGATCTGGATGGTGAACAACGGCGGTGACTGGAAAACCGACGGGAAGTGGACGATCAACTCCCCGCAGAACATCGAGACGCTGACCTTCTTGAAGAAGCTGGCCGACGAGAAGGTCACCCAGAACAACCCGGGCAAGACGAACCGGACGGACGGCGCGTTCTCGCTCTTCTCCTCGGGCAAGGCCGGGATGGTTGTCGGCTTCTCGCCGCTGTCCGGAACGCTGGACAAGGAGAAGAAGGTGGACTACGGGATCGCCCCGATGCCGACCAAGGACGGCAGCGCGCCGCAGACCTACGGCGTCACCGACTACCTGATGGCCTTCAAGAAGGACGGCAACCAGGACGCCGTCAAGGCCTTCTACGACCTCTACTACCAACCGGACCAGGTGAACGCCTTCATCAAGGCGGAGGGCTTCCTGCCGGTGACCCAGACCGGTGTCGAGCAGTTCAAATCCGACCCGACGCTGAAGGTTTACCTGGACACGCTGCCGAACGCGCACCTCACCCCGACCGACGACCCGGGTTGGGACAAGGTCAAGCTCGCGGTCCAGCAGAACATCGGCAAAGCTGTGGCACCGAAGGGTGACCCGAAGGCCGTCCTCGACGACCTCCAGAAGCAAGCCGAGTCCGGGAGCTGACCTTGCCGGCCCAGTTGAGTGAGGCGGGTGTGACCGGACCGGTCGCACCCGCCGCACCTTCCCCCGCAGCACGACGCCGGCGCCGGCTACAGCCGGGCCGAGCCACCGTGTGGTCCGCGCTGCTCTGGCTGGCGCCGTCCCTGGCCCTGATCTTCGGGGTGGTGATCTTCCCGGCGTACGAGCTGATCCGGGCGTCGGTTAGCGACTACTCGATCACCGGTCTCCGCAAGGGCTCGGCCGGCCTGAAGAACTACACCGACGTGCTCGCTCACGCCGACCTCTGGGTGGTGCTGCGGAACACCGCGATCTGGGTGATCGTGGTGGTCGCCCTGACCATCGTGATCAGCCTCGCGCTGGCCCAGCTGATGGCCAAGGACTTCGTCGGCCGGCGGATCATGCGCTGGTCGATCATCGTGCCGTGGGCTGCCTCGCTGGTGATCACCGCCCGGTTGTTCACCCTGATCCTGGACTACAACCACGGCATCCTGAACCGGTTGCTGATCTGGTTGCACCTGATCAATGAACCGGTCGACTTCCTCGGCGACGATCGCTTCACGATGGCATCGATGATCGGTGTCGGGGTGTTCGTCTCGATCCCGTTCACCGCCTACGTCCTGCTGGCCGGCCTGAACGCGATGCCTACGGACGTTTTCGAAGCGGCCCGGGTGGACGGCGCGCGGCCGAGCCAGATCTACCGGCACATCACGCTGCCGCTGTTGCGCCCGGCGATCCTGGTCGCCAGCGTGCTGAATCTGATCTACGTCTTCAATTCGTTCCCCGTGGTCTACACGTTGAACGACCGCAACCCCGGCTTCTCGCACGATACGTCGATCACCTTCAGCTACAAGCTGGCGTTCAAGAGTGCCGAGCACAGCGTCGGAATGTCCGCCGCCGCCGGGATCTTCAACGTCGCCTTGATCCTGCTGGTGGTCATGGTCTACCTACGCCTGATCAAGTGGAAGGAGGTGACGCAGACGTGACGACGGAAACCCTTCCCCGCGCGCCGATCCGGAACCGGACCAGCACCTTGCGGCGGATTCGACCGTGGCTGCTCTCGCTCTGGGGGCTGGCGGTCACGGCGGTGTTCGCCGCCCCGTATGCGGTGATGCTGCTGGATGCGCTGCGCCCGAGTGGCGACGTCCTGGCTTCACCGCCGTCATTCCTGCCGCGGGTCTGGCAGTGGTCCACCTTCGGCACCGTGCTCGGCGACGAGCGCTTCATCGCCTGGCTGAAGACCTCACTGCTGGTGGCGACGAGTTCGACGGCGATCGTCGTGGTAGTCGCGGTGCCGGCGGCGTTCTTCACCGCCCGGTTCGCGTTTCCTGGCCGGACGGCGTTCCTGCTGCTGGTGCTGATCACCCAGATGTTCTCGCCGACCTCGCTGGTGGTCGGCATTTACCGGGAGTTTTTCGAGCTCAACCTGGTGAACACCTATCTGGCGATCATTCTCACGAACTCGGCGTTCAACCTGGCCTTCGCGATCTGGATCCTGCAAGGCTTCTTCTCCTCAATCCCGAGGGACGTCGAGGAAGCGGCGAATCTGGACGGCTGCGGCCGAATCCGAACCCTGTGGCACGTCATGCTGCCGCTGATCCGGCCCGGCTTGGTCACTGCGGTGATCTTCACCTTCATTGCCGCATGGAACGAGTACGTCGTCGCCTTGACCCTGATGCAGGACGACGCGAAGAAGCCACTCACGGTGGGGATCAACTCGTATGTCACCGGCTACGAGCAACATTGGGACCAGCTCTTCGCGGCGTCCATCATCGCCATCGTCCCGGTCGTGATCCTCTTCGCAGCGATCGAGAAACACCTGGTCGGCGGCCTGACGGCGGGCTCGGTCAAATAGCCCAAGCTGGCCCTGCGCAGGGGCCTTTCAGCACGCCAATGTGCGGCCGTCACGGACTTCTCCTGCAGGTATGCCCGGGATCTGCGTGCCTGAATGGCTCCTCGCCCGCGCGATCGGACGGCAGGGCATCACGGAAAGTGGACTGGGACCAAAATTCGGTCACTTCGTGATCACGCCCACTGCGCCGTGATCATGCACGGTTGCCCGCCTCGTGCGGGCAACCGTGCATGATCACGGCATTAATTTCGAATGATCACGGCATTAATTTTCGAATGATCACGGCAGGGCTTTTATGGGAGATGGGCCAGGAGCGGGTTGTTCGCCTGGGTACCCGGCCAGCGCGCGTCGGTGATCGTGGCGTCGGTGCGGGTCAGCGGCATGACGGCGAGTTCCAGCACCTGATCCAGGAGGACGGCGGCGGCTCGTACCAGGCCGACGGGATGCTCGGAGGGCATGGTCAGCAGGGCCGAGGACGGCAGCGACAACTGTCCGTGGGTGCGCAGCAGCGTCTTGATGTTGCCGGCCGCGATGTTGCCGAGCTCGGCGATCACGTCGAGCATGTCGTCCGGCGCGGGGTCGGTGACGCCGAGCAGTTTCGTCGCCAGCCTCGACACAAGCTCGACCGAGGCCCGGACCTCAACCCCGAGATACCAATCGGCCACGGCATCATGCACCACGAGGCGGGAGACTCCGGTCGGCGCGGCCGGCCGGCGACCGTCGAGAACCGGCGTCGATTCCTCGCCGAGCACCGAGATGACCATCTCACCGAGCAGCGCCTCCAGATCGGGCACCAGCGACTCAAGGTCCGGTCCATCGCTCACGAGGTTCCTCCTGTGTGCTGGAACACGACGGCCCGGTCCAGATCCCGGCGCTGCCAACCGAGCCCGAGACTGGGAACACTCTCCGCACCACCGAGAACCAGGAATCCGCCCGGTTGCAACACCGAGCGGGCATGATCGATCACCCGACGCTTGGTGGCCGGATCGAAGTAGATCAGGACATTGCGCAGGAAAATGATGTCGCAGAGTGGCATGCCGACCGGCGGGAGCGCCAAATTTCCCCAGCTGAACTGCACCAAGTCGCGAACTTGCTTGCGCAGCAGCCAATTCCGGCCGGAAGATTCGAAGTATCGATGCAGATATGGCTCGGCACCGCGGTCGACCTCGAGTTGCGTGTAGAGCCCGACCCGAGCCCGCTCCACCATTTGGTGGGAGATGTCGGTGCCGATCACCCTGGCCTCGAACTCCGGATGCGCCGGGAGCCAGTCCAGCAGCAGCATGGCCAGCGAGTAGGCCTCTTGACCGCTGGAACAGGCGGCCGACCAGATCACCAGCCGACGGTCCGCTGAACGCTTAGCCACCTCCGGCAGCAGGTACCGAGTGAATGCCTGGAACGGCACGGCGTCCCGGAACCACAGGGTCTCGTTCGTGGTCAGGGCATCGACGACGGCGTCACACAATTTGGCATCGCCGCGCCGCAGTCGACCGATCAGCGCGCCAAGCGTGGCCATCCCGCTGGTTTGAGCCACCGGCGCCAATCTCGCCTCGACGAGATACTCCTTGCCCGGCTGCAGATCGATGGCGCTGCGTTGGCGGACCATATCGGCGACAAAACTGAAATCCGCCATGGAGATGCTCATGGCTTCAGACCGTGCATCTCGAACTTCTTGGCAATGTCTTCCTCGGTGAAGGGCTTGACAACGTACTCGTGAGCCCCGGCGGCGAGGGCTCGGGAGATCTGTGACTGCTCGCTCTCCGTGGTTACCATCATCAACACCAGATCGCGATAATCCGGGTTCGCGCGGCAGCGTTTGATAAACGTCAACCCATCCATCACCGGCATGTTCCAGTCCACCAACGCGACATCCGGGCGGGCGCCGTCCTCCAGGATTTGTAAGGCTTCAGCCCCGTCGCCTGCCTGCATCACGGTGAAATTCATGTCGACCAGCAAGTGGGTCAGGATCGTGCGCATGACGCGCGAGTCATCGACGACGAGGGCCTGCATCCGGGAGATCTCCTGTCCGCTGAAGGTGCCGATGGCGGTCGCCTCGGATCATGCATCGGCGGGATAACTGAGTTTCTTGAGCCTTCTCGGGGCTCGGTGGTCAGGCAGACCTGCCAACTCCGGCACAGCGAGTCGAGTCCATCCGGGTGAAGATCCCCCAGAACCCTCAAGTGTCCAAATTCGCGTTGCTAGCGTCCACTCACCGGGCATCGACGAGAGCGCGGGTGTTCAACGCTGATCGGCCGACGGGCAGGCAGGGGACCTGGACCGCTGCATGCCGACGAGATCAGTTGCGCTCAAGGTTGAGTCGCTGGACTGCGCACGGAAACAGCACGCCCTCTGAACTTTCCGAGGATCGGCGTGAGCGGCCGCGCAAGAACCTCCACGCGGCAAGAAGCATCCGGTGCGCCAGATGACCTGGCGACCCATGAGATGGAGATCAGAGTGTCAAGCGACAGGACATCGAAGAGCGGATCCTCCCGGATCGGACTGATTGGACAGACCGAACGGAGCGGACGGACCGGTGGGCGGGCACGGTTCCGGCACTTGTGCACCGCAGCGGCGCTCTCAGCGGTGCTTGCTGCGGCAGGTGTCACGGCGCTGAACCTTCCGGCTGCAGAAGCCGCCGCTTTCGGGCAGTACCCGGTGTCCACCACCCCGGTCGCGTTGAGCCAGCCGGCCGATGCCTTGCTGGGCCGGGTGACTCCGGCGGCGAATGCCGACACGGCCGGCATGTTCGGACCCCAGGTGGCCTGGCCGCTGATCCCGGTGCACGTGGCCCTGGCACCGAACGGTCACCTGGTCTCCTACGGCTCACCGCAAGGCGCTGCCCGGCAGGGCGGACTCGCCTATGACGACTGGAACCCGGCGCTGGGCACCGTCGCCGGTGCGCACGCCGTCACAGCTGGGATGGGCGGATACGACTCGTTCTGCAACGCGCTGCAAACCTTGCCCGACGGGCGGATCCTGATGGTCGGCGGGAACTCCGACGGCAGGATGAGCATGTCGACGATGTACTACGACCCGGCCTCCAAGGTCGAGTCGATGGGGCCCCTGCTGAACCGGCAACGCTGGTACGCCTCGGTGATGCGGTTGACCGATGACCGGATCCTCGTACTGGGCGGCGGCAACTACTACAACACCGGCGCCTACCGGACCCCGAACGACAACTCCGGGGTGGCGACCACGCCTGAGATCGGGAGCGGTTCGGGAGCCTGGTCTCTCCTGAGCGGTGCCGACAGCGCCACCGCGTTCGGCGCCCAAGACAACCGCTGGTGGTACCCCCGTGCCTTCAATGCGCCGGACGGCAACGTGTTCGGGGTATCGGCGAACCAGGTGTGGCGCCTGTCCACAGCAGGCACCGGATCGGTCACCTCGCTGGGCACGATTCCCAACTCGATCGGGGTCTCCGGTGCGGCCGTGATGTACGCCCCGGGCAAGCTCCTGCTCGCCGGAGGCGGCCAGGCGTTCAACGAGGACAACGTCACCGCCACCAATGCGGCCACCACGATCGACATTGCCGACACCACCCCGGTGGTGACCTCGATCGCGCCGATGGCCAACAAGCGCAACTGGCTCAACCTGACCGTGCTGCCGAACGGTGAGGTCCTGGCCAACGGCGGCACTATCGTCGGCACCGCCGGTACTGCCGGCAACGCCGTCTACGCCACCGAGACCTGGAACCCGGCCACTGGTGCCTGGCGGACCGGGGCCTCGGCACAGCGCATCCGTACCTATCACTCCACCTCGGTCCTGATGCCCAGCGGTGCCGTCTTCACCGGCGGCGGCGGGATCCCGGGGCCGGAAGACAACTTGAACGCCGAGATGTACTACCCCTCATACCTGTTCACGAAGAAGGCCGATGGCACCGTCGGCTGGGCCAACCGGCCGAGCATCACCTCCCTCGCCGGGTCAATGAGCTGGGGCGGCGATCTGACACTTGGGCTCGGTGACGCGCGCACCATCTCGTCCGTGTCCTTGATCAACGCCGCGCAGGAGACCCACAGCGTCAACCAGGACCAACGCCGAATCCCGCTCACCTTCACCCAGTCGGGCGACAGCATCACCGCCACCGTGCCGACCAGCAAGAACACCGTTCCGCCGGGCTCGTACCTGCTGCAGACCGTGGACAGCAATGGCGTGCCGTCGCCCTCCCAGATGGTGACTATCCGGAATGACGGGGCAGGTTCGGTTACGGTGTACGAGGCCGATGCATCAGCCGGGCAGGTCGGCGCGAACTACACCCGTCCGGCGGGAATGGTCGGCCTGTCGGTCGGTTCGATGATCGGTCTGGAGCCCGCCAACTTCCTGGGCTACCGGGTCCGGCACGCCAACTACGCCGCGCGGCTCAGCGCAGTCACCACCGCATCCAACGACGGGGACAAGCAGGACTCCTCGCTCATCGTGCGGGCCGGCCTGGCCTCTGCCACCGGGGTCTCGTTCGAGGCCCTGAACTTTCCGGGCTACTTCCTCAGGGTGGACAAGGGCGCTGTCTTCCTGCGCAAGAATGATGGCAGCGCGGACTTCGCCGGCAACGCGACCTTCCTGGCGAAGACCGGCCTGAGCGGCCAGAACACGTCGTTCGCGCTCTACACCGACCAGAACCTGTACTTGCGTCACCAGAACTTCGGGCTCTACGCCCAGGCCTCGAACGGGAGCGATGCCTTCCGGGCAGACGCGAGCTTCCGGGTGCGTGGCGGGCTGGGCACGACAGGTGCCGTGGCGCCGCTCACCGCAGGGTCGGCGGACAGCCTGGAGGCCGTCAACTTCCCGGGATATCTGGTGCGCCACCGGAACTACGCCGCGCGAATCGACCCCATCAACGGCACTTCCAGTGTGCTGGCCAGGCAGGACTCCTCGTTCACCGTGCGCGCCGGCCTGGCGTCTGCCCAGGGCATCTCGTTCGAGTCCACGAACTTCCCGGGCTACTTCCTCAAAGTGGAGAAGGGCGCCACCTTCTTGCGCAAGAACGACGGAACGTCCGACTTCGCGGCCAACACAACGTTTCTGTCGGTCCCCGGCCTGGCGGGCCGCAATGTGTCCCTTGCGCTGTACTCCAACCAGTCGGTGTACCTCCGGCACCAGAACTACGTGCTCGCAGCTCAAGCGGACGACGGGTCCGAGCAGTTCGGGCAGGACGCGACATTCGTGCCCAGGGCAGCGCTGAGCTGACGTCACGGCACCGGGCCCTTGACGAATGTGGCCACTGAGTGGCCACATTCGTCAGGTTCGTCGGGGGTGCACAGTCCCTGGGTGGCCGGGCAGCGGTCACCCGGGCACGCATAACCCGCGTTCACCCGCCGGGTCATCGATTGCCGTGCTACTTATGCGTGCTGGTGTGACCATGGCTGGCCAGAGCGGTGGTCACACCAGGCGACCTGACCAGCGGGACCCCCGACGAACTTACAAATCCGACCACTAATGGCTCGTTGTCGGTCACGAAATCAGAGAAAAGCCCTAAACTCCCGACCATGGACATCTCTTCTGCAGACCGACGGAAGCAGGCCCGCAATCTTGCCCTGGTCAGCAGCCGAGGCGCCGAAGACAGCATCGCGGTCGCCGGCAGTCTGGCCGTCGGCGGCAGCATCGCGGTGGCCGGCAGCGTGGCCACCGCCGGCAGTGTGGCCGTGGCGGGTAGCGCAGCCACCGCCGGCAGCGTGGCCGTGGCGGGTAGCGCAGCCACCGCCGGCAGCGTGGCGGTGGTCGGTAGTGCTGCCACGGCAGGCAGCGTCGCCGTGGTCGCCAGCGCGGCCACGGCCGGCAGCGTGGGTGTGTTCAACAGCGTCCTGACCGTGCTCAGTGTCGGCCTCAAGAGCTGCGTCGCCTGCGTCGGTTGTGTGCGGTGTCGCCGGTGCGTCGGCTGCGTCGGGTGTATCGACTGCGAGGGTTGTGTCGGGTGTATTGGCTGCGTGGGTCTGCGCGGCGCGGTCGGCGTGCGCGGAGGCCGTGCCGCCTGACGCCGCCTGACATGCGCCGAAAGCGACTGCTTCGCAGCTGGGCGTTGGGATTGCTGCCACTCGTTCTGGTCGCCGTGGTGGCAGCAGTAGTGCTGGTTCGCGGTGGCCAAGAATCGGACGTGCGCCAAGACCGGCCCGGGCCGGTGCTGCTGGTTGCCGGGTACGGCGGTTCCGCGAGCTCCCTGGCGGTACTCGGCGCGGCGCTGCGGAGGGCGGGCCGGACCGTGCAGGTCGTGCCGCCGGTCGGCGACAACACCGGCGATCTCCGCGCGCAGGCGCAGGCCCTGGATCGCACCGCACGGCAGCTGATCGATTCCGGGGCGCCATCCGTGGACGTGGTCGGCTACTCCGCCGGTGGCGTCGTCGTCCGGATCTGGGCCGATGATCTCGATGGCACGGCCGTGGCTCGGCGGGTGGTCACGCTGGGCTCGCCGCACCACGGCACCGACATCGCCGGGCTGGCCGCGAACCTGCTCACCGGTGCTTGCCCGCTGGCCTGCCGCCAACTCGCGCCCGGCGGCGAGGTGCTGGCCGGCCTGCCGGAGACGCCCACCGGACCCAGCTGGACCAGCATCTGGACCGCGAACGACGACCTGGTGATCCCCTCGAACTCGGCCGCACTGGCCGGCGCGGTGAACATCGAGGTGCAACGGGTCTGCGCCGATTCGCAGGTGAAACATGGTGACTTGCCGAGAGATCCGCTCGTCATCGGATTGGTGGAACGAGCCCTCGGCAACCCTCAGCCGGCGGCGGCCCCGACCGCCTCGGACTGTGTCGCTCTCCGCCGCGCTGGTCAGCCGTAGCGTGGCTCAGCTGCTGACGTCACGGGCGGTGAAGGCGGCCCAGGCCATGCCCAGCAACACGATGATCCACAGCGCCTGGACCAGGAGGCCGCGGTGGATGTCGTGCCACAGGATCGGGTCGCGGAACAGATCGACCCAGGCCAACCAGTACCTCGTCGGCAGCCAGGCGTTGATTGAACCAGCGGCGTCCAACCCGACCAGGACGGTACTGCCGACCAGCGCAGCGATCCCGCCGAGCGCCGCCCCGAGCGCGGAGTCGGTGAGGGTGGAGAGGAACAGCGAGACCGAGGCGACCCCGAGCATCGACCAGCCGACGTAGCCCATCATCAACAAGGCCCGGATCAGCAGTTGCTCGGTGGACAGCGAGGTACCGGACACGCTGACGGTCGCCGGACCGCCCGGCTGCTCGCCGATCACCAGCACGCCGACCACCAGGCCGCTGACCGCTACCGCGACGACCGCGAGCAACGTATACGCGATCACCGCGATCAACTTGGCGATCAGTAACCGGGTCCGGGCCACCGGTCGGACCAGCAGGTAGCGGAGCATTCCCACGCTGGCCTCGCCGGCGATCGACTCGCCGGCCACCACGGCGACGGCCAGCGGCAGGAACACCGGCAGCACGATGCCGAGCGCCGCCGCCGGATAGAGCCGGCCGTTGGCGAGCACCGCCGACAAGAAGGCCGGCCCTTGCCCCGGCCTCGGCCCGACTCCGGTGACCGCCAGAAAAACGGCAACGATGGTCGGCAGCAGGCAAAGCAGGAAGATCGAGATCCAGGTTCGAGGCCGCCACAACAGCTTGCGCAGCTCAACAGTGATCATCGCGGCCGGTCCACCCGGTCGGACCCCGGACCGGTGAGAGCCAGCACCATCGACTCCAGGCTGTTCCGCTCGGGCCGGGCTTCCAGGACAGCGATTCCGGCACCGACCAATCGGCGGGTGAGCTCCTCCACCGAGACGTCGGTGACGATCAACTGGTCCTGGGTTCGTTCCGCGACCCGGCCGTCGAGCAGGGCAAGAGCAGCGCTCGGATCGCCGACCCGAACCACTGCGCGCCCGGTCGGGCGGCGTACCTCGGCCATCGATACCTGAGCAACCAGCCGGCCCCGATCCATCACCCCGACCCGGGTGCACAACTGCTCCACCTCGGCGAGCAAATGGCTGGACAGAAAGATCGTCGTCCCTTCCTGGTTCAGTTTCAGCAGGAGCTCGCGGACTTCCTGAATGCCCTGCGGATCCAGCCCGTTGGTCGGCTCGTCGAGCACCAGCAGGCGTGGTCGTGGGAGCAACGCGGCGGCCAGCCCCAGGCGCTGGCGCATGCCGAGCGAGTAGGCCCCGACCGGCTTGCGTCCCACCCCGCTCAGGCCGACCTGGTCGAGCACCTCGTCGATGCGAGCCCGGCGGACGCGGCCCGACATCCGATGCCGGCGCGGACCGGAGGCATCCAGCAGGTTCAGGTTCGTCCGGGCCGACAGGTGTGGGTAGGCGGCCGGCCCTTCGACCAAGGTACCGACTTCCGGCAGCGCCTCGCCGACCCGACGCGGAACCTCCCGGCCAAGCAGTTCGATCGAGCCGCTGGTGGCGAACACCAGGCCGACGAGCATCCGCACGGTGGTGGTCTTGCCGGATCCGTTCGGTCCGAGGAACCCGTACCGCTCACCCTCCTGGACGTCGAGATCGATTCCGTCGACGGCCAGGACCCCACCGAAGCTCTTGGAGAGCGCCCGAGTGACGATCACCCGAGCCACCCGTCCGCCTTCAGCAGGAGCGTCTCGGCCGCGCTGGTGAGCAGGTCACCGCTGACCGGGCCGACGATCAGATAACTGCGCCAGTCGACTCCCCGGACCACCACCAGGTTGACCAGCCCAGCGCTGATCAGCACACCTTCGCCGGCGGTCGACAGCTCCAGCTTCGCGCCGCCGCCGGCGCGGGCGGCGTCGAAGACCTGATCGCCGAGTCGCCCCGGCAGTGGCAAGGCCACGAACTTGACCAGGCCCGTTCCGTAGGTCGCGGTGCCGCCGACGATCGGTTCTGCGGCCGCCACCCCGCCAAGGCGCTCCGGCAACCGGCCGGCGCCATTGAACCGCTCGATCCGGGCGGCCAGGTCGGGCGTATCGGTGACGTCGTGCAGCACCCCCGGCGCCGAGGGCACCTGCACCACCGACGGCTTCGGCGCGGCAAACGTCACTTCGATGAATTGGGAACGCAGTGCGGTCACCCCGTGCGAGTCGACCACCTCGATCGCCACCGGAAGCCCGCGTTCGGGATCCAGCCAGATGTCGATCCGCTTGATCGTGCTGCGCTGGTCCCCCGGAACGATGCGCAGGCCATCGGCGCTGAGGCCGGCCACGGATCGGCGTTCGGGCAGCGCCTGCACCCGGTCACCCCGGCCGACACCGGCCAGCAGCCGCCGAGCCACCTGTGGCGGCAGCAGATCGTCTGCCCTGGGCAACCGGATCGGCGAGGTGTCCAGCACCTCGGTCTGCCTGGTCTGCTCGTAGTCCCACAGCACGTTCCGGCCGCCGCTCTGGTAGATGCCGTGTTCCCCGGTCGGACTCAGGACGTCGACCCGCCAGGACTGCTCGCCGGCCCACCAGACCCGGGTTCGGGTGGTTCCGCCGAGCGCCGCGGCGACGTCCGAGAGCTGGGACAGGTCCGGTAACCCGAGGCTGCCCGTGCTTTGCGCCAACCCCGAGTGCGGCACCCGAGCTGAGGCCAGCGCCCGCTTCATCAGAACCTGAGCGGACGGCACCGGCGTTCGGTCGGCGCCGCTCAGATCGCCGACCACGGACTTCACCGCCGAGGTCGCGACGGGCAGGCAGAGCAGGGCTACGACACCGGCCGCCACGATCGCCCAGCGCCGACGCGCCTGCTGAGTGACGACGGACATGAACCCGACTGTATGTCGTCATCCTGTGTCGGCGACTGTCGGCGACCGTCGGCTGCCATCGGCAACCAGGCGTAGGCGACGTCCTTCTCCAGTGACGATAAGCGGACAAACGGTTTATCCTCAGCCGAGCCGTCTCATCCACGAGAGGGGCAGGTCATGACACCGGACCCGACGAATGCCCGGCCGCGAGCCAGGGCTGCCGATGCCAGCGGCTGGAACTGGTTGTTAGCCGTCCCGATCGTGATCCCGTTGATCACGTTGTTCTACAACCGGGAGACCCCGAGGCTCTTCGGCTTCCCCGCGTTCTACTGGATGCAGTTGGGCTTCGTCCTGATCGGGGTGATCAGCACCACCATCGTCTACCAGATGACGAAGCGGAAGGACTGATCATGGCTCCGGAACTCTCCGATCACGTCGTCGAGATGACCATCTTCGTCGCACTCTTCGTGCTGGTCTCCGGGATGGGCTTCGTCGCGGCCCGCTGGCGGCGCGCCGAATCCATGCATCACCTGGACGAATGGGGCCTGGGTGGGCGCAATTTCGGCACCTGGATCACCTGGTTCCTACTTGGCGGAGACCTGTACACCGCCTACACCTTCGTCGCGGTGCCCGCGCTCGTCTTCTCGGCGGGCGCGATGGGGTTCTTCGCCGTCCCGTACACGATCTTGATCTACCCGATGGCCTTCCTGGTGCTGGTCCGGATGTGGTCGGTCAGCTACACGCACGGCTACGTCACCCCGGCAGACTTCGTCCGTGGTCGATTCGGCTCACCCACCCTGGCCCTGCTGGTGGCCTTGACCGGGATCGTCGCCACCATGCCGTACATCGCCCTACAACTGGTCGGCATCGAGGCGGTGCTCAAAGCGATGGGGGTGAACGGGCACCTGCCGATCATCGTCGCGTTCCTGATTCTTGCGGTGTACACCTACAACTCGGGACTTCGGGCGCCGGCGCTGATCGCCTTTGTCAAGGACAGCCTGATCTATTTCGTGATCATCGTCGCGGTGGTCGTGATCCCGTACAAGCTGGGCGGCTGGGACGTGATCTTCGGGTCTGCCGAGCAGGCGCTCTCCGCCACCAATCCGAAAACCGGCGCTCCCAGGGGCAGCATTCTACTCAACGCCAACAACCAATTGCAGTACGTGACCCTGGCTCTCGGTTCGGCGCTGGCACTGTTCCTCTACCCGCATTCACTCACCAGCGTGCTGGCGGCGAAGAACCGCGACACCATCAAGCGAAACATGTCCGCGCTACCGGCGTACAGTTTCCTGCTCGGGCTGATCGCACTGCTCGGCTACATGGCGCTGGCGGCGAGCAAGGAGTACGGCGTCGCCCCGATTGTCACCGATGGCAAGACCGACGGAAACACCATTGTGCCGGTTCTTTTCGACAAGATGTTCCCCGACTGGATGGCCGGAGTGGCGTTCGCCGCGATCGGCATCGGCGCCCTGGTACCCGCCGCGATCATGTCAATTGCCGCAGCAAACCTGTTCAGCCGCAACATCTACAAGGAATACCTCAAGCGCGATGCCACCCCACGACAGGAAGCAACGGCCAGCAAGATCGCCTCCCTGGTCGTGAAAATTGGGGCGGTGGCCTGCATTCTGTTCCTCGACCCGCAGTTCGCCATTGACCTTCAGCTGATCGGCGGCGTCCTGATTCTGCAGACCCTGCCGGCGATCGCGATCGGCCTGTACACCCGCTGGTTCCACCCCTGGGCGCTGATCTGTGGCCTGGTGGCCGGGCTGGCGGTCGGAATCGGGATGCTGTATCAGATTCCGAATCCGAACAACGGGAAAATGCATTTCGGCGGCTCCGCCTACAAGCTGTCGGAAATCGGTTTCGACAGCGAGAAGCAGATTTACGTCGGGTTCGTTGCAGTGATCGCCAACCTGCTGGTGGCAATCATCGTCACGGCCGTGCTGCGCAGGACCAGTGCGCCGGCGATGACGGACGACGCCACCAGCCCGGAGGATTACTTCGCCGACCGGGCCGAGGACTCACCGCCGCCGGCCGCCGCAACGGAGCCGGCCGGCGTGGTCGGCCCCTGACCCATCCGGGCTCCCCCTGCCGGCGAAACTGCCTCGCTGGGAGGACCCGGATCGTGCCAGAGTTCCGTCGTGTCCACCGAATCCGTGCCCGCCGCCGCTTTTCCCGATGCCCTCGCCGCCGACCCGGAGGACCTTTTCGAGGTCGACAGCACCGGCCTTCGAATCGACCTTGACGTGGCGTGGGGCTTCCTCTCCACCGAGGCGTACTGGGGGCGCTGGCGATCTCGGGAGGACTTCGAGACCCAGGTCGCCAACGCCTGGCGCCTGGTCGGCGCCTACCGGCGCTCGGACGGCGCGATGGTCGGCTTTGCTCGAGCGACCTCGGACGGCGCTTCCTATGCCTACCTGGCGGATGTCTTCGTGTTGCCGGCCGCCCGCGGACACGGACTGAGCAAGCGCATGCTGGCCGAGATGATCGAACGCCCGCCCGGGAACACCTTCAGATGGGCGCTGCACACCGCCGACGCGCACGGCCTCTACGAGAAGTTCGGCTTCGCCGCCCCGAACGACAGGTATCTGGAGCGCCCGGAATCGCGCTGATCCGGTTGACTGGAATATACCCCTGGGGGGTAACGTTGGCGGAGTTCCCGGGAGTCCGAATCCACTCAGCCCAGGAGTCGCCATGAGCCCGCAACCCGAAATCCATCGGGACCACGTTCCCGGCAGCCACGGTGCCGATCAAGGACACAGCCACGATCAGGGGCACAGTCACGGCCCCGAGGGGCACGATCACGGAACCACAGCCGGCCTCACTCGGCAGGCGATCTCCGCAACGGTGCACTGCCTCACCGGTTGTGCGATCGGCGAGGTACTCGGCATGGTCCTGGCCACCTGGTGGGGCTGGTCCAACGGCCCGAGCATCGCGTTGGCGATCGGGCTGGCGTTCTTCTTCGGCTACAGCCTGACCATCACGCCGGTCCTGCGGGCGGGAGTATCCACGCGGCGGGCGATCGGCGTCGCGCTGGCTGCCGACACGGCCTCAATCACCACGATGGAGATCGTGGACAACGCGTTCCTGCTGATCGTGCCGGGCGCGATGGCGGCATCTCTGGCCAGCGGCCTGTTCTGGGGCAGCCTGGTGCTGTCCCTGGCGATCGCCTTCGTGATCACCGTGCCGGTCAACCGCGCCCTGATCGCCCGCGGCAAAGGCCACGCGGTGATGCACCAGTACCACTGAGCACATCAACGCCCAAGCCCGCGCTCGCGGGCTTGGGCGGCAAGCCGGCCTAGGTTCGAGCGGCTCGAACTACGGGCGGGTCGGGCCGATCAGGCCACGGACCCGACGCAGCGCCTGGAGCATTTCCTCGCGCTTGCCGGGCTGCTTCATCGCGAGCGCACTCGGCTGCCAGGTCGGCACCGTGGTGAGCTGCGGGAAGCGAGTAGCGGAGTGATCGCGCCAAGCCTTCTGCGCCACGACGCCACTGGGCATCACGACTTCGAGTCGCTTGAACAACGGCAGCAGCGAAAGCAGCTCCCGCGCACCCTGCGCGATCTCCTGCGCATTGGGCTTGCGACCGGCCGGCTCGAGGCACCACGGAACAATGTTCCAGTGCGCCACCTCGGACTCGCCGAGGCCCGACTCCTCACGCAGCGACCACATGTTCGCAGCGCTCTGGTCGTCGTTGTCGACCGAGACGAAGCCGCTGACCGGCCGTTCGCTGGCCTTCCCGCGGTCGATGGTCGGCCCAGCGGGAACTTCATGGAAGATCAAGACGCGGGCTTCGATGCCTGCTTCAGCCGGGTCGAAGTCCGGGACCACGACGCCACGACGCTCCGCTAGATCGGAACACCATTCGCGCAGTGGCTGAACTCGGGGCTCGGTGAGCAGCATCGCCCGCCGCTCTTCCAGAATCTTGGCATCGGCAAGGCCCTTTGGCTCAGTAAGGAACACGCCCTCATCCTATTCCTGCCGGAGGCTCCTCCCCTGCCATCCCCTCGGCGCGCGAGCGTCTAACTGTGTCGGCGCTCAGCAGCCGATCCCGAGAACGAGCCGGGCCTGGTGATCCGGCAGGGGCCTGTGGGCCCCGCACCAGACCGCCCGCCGAGCCGCCCGCCGTCCCTCAACAAAGCCCATCTGACCTGGGACGATGATCTCTTTGACGACGACCGACCGGCTCAAGGCAAGACCCGCCGCCGGGGCGGCGGACCGGCCCGCCAGGTCAGCCGCTGAGTCGTTGCCTGGATCTGTCCGCGCCACACAAGTGCGACAGGTTTCTACCTCCGAGACAGCTTTCGCCGCCTCGATCAGTGGCTCATAGGTCCAAAAAGTCGCATTAGCGAAGCAGACTCACGGTCGCATCCGGGCATCCGCCGAGGCCTCCGGCGGCGCGCAGCAGGGCTTGGCCCGAACTCGGCCAGTTAATCCGCCGACGGCCATCGCAACCATGAAGACGACAATGGGGGCGGCCACCAGGTACCGGATCATCCGAGCCCTCCCACCGTCGAGTGCGCGGCGCGGCCCGCGCGTCGCCTGACCACAATATCGAGCGAACCCGACAAAGGGATGGCCCGAAAACCGCCTCACCCCCAGCAGCTTCCCGATCGCGTCACCGAGCGCAACCAGCGATCACCTGAAAGCGAAGAGGCCTACCGGTTCATGGTCGACCCTCGAAAGACATTCTTTTTATCCCTTTTGGGGCGAGCGAGCGAGGTAGTCGTCACACTCGAGGAGCCCGGTTTCACCTAAGGTGCCTCCCCTCCGTAGATTAGAGGTAGTGACAACGACCGAGCATGATGACGACGCACCCCAGTTGACCTTCGCCGACCTTGGTATCGACGAGAGGGTCCTGCGGGCCCTTAGCGACGCCGGATACGAGGCGCCGTCCCCGATCCAGTCGGCCTCGATCCCGCCGCTGATGGCAGGCCGGCACCTGGTCGGCCTGGCCCAGACCGGTACCGGCAAGACGGCCGCCTTCGCGGTGCCGATCCTGTCGCGGATCGACCTGGCCCAGCGGACCCCGCAGGCCCTGGTGCTGGCCCCGACCCGGGAACTGGCCCTGCAGGTCGCCGAGGCCTTCGGGCGGTACGCACACCACATCCCCGGCCTGCATGTCCTGCCGATCTACGGCGGGCAGAGCTACGGCGTCCAGCTGAGCGCGCTGCGCCGCGGGGCACACATCATCGTCGGCACACCGGGCCGGGTGATCGACCATCTGGAGAAGAAGACCCTTGACCTGTCCCAGTTGCGCTTCCTGGTCCTCGATGAGGCCGACGAGATGCTGCAGATGGGCTTCCAGGAGGACGTCGAGACCATCCTGGCGACCACTCCGGAGGACAAGCAGGTTGCCCTGTTCTCCGCCACCATGCCAGCGCAGATCCGGCGGATCTCCAAGAAGTACCTGACCGATGCCGCAGAGATCACCGTCGCCAACCGCACGGTCACAGCCGCGAACACCCGGCAGCGGTACATCAGCGTCGGGCACCAGCAGAAGCTGGATGCGCTGACTCGGGTTCTCGAGGTCGAGAGCTTCGAAGCGATGATCGTCTTCGTCCGGACCAAGCAGGCAACCGAGGAACTGGCCGAGCGACTGCGCTCTCGTGGGTTCTCCGCCGCCGCGATCAACGGTGACCTGGCCCAGGCCCAGCGCGAGCGAACCATCGGTCAGCTCAAGTCCGGGGCGCTGGACATCCTGGTGGCGACCGATGTCGCGGCTCGCGGGTTGGACGTCGAGCGAATCAGCCACGTGGTGAACTACGACATCCCGCACGACAGCGAGTCGTACGTGCACCGGGTAGGCCGTACCGGTCGCGCCGGGCGCTCCGGCGAAGCGCTGCTCTTCGTCACCCCCCGGGAACGGCACCTGCTCAGCTCAATCGAGCGAGCCACCCGGCAGCCGATCACCGAGATGGCGTTGCCGAGCGTGGACGACGTCAACTCCACCCGGGTCACCAAGTTCACCGACTCGATCAGCGCGAACCTGGATTCCCCCGAGGTCGGCGCCTTCCGCCGGCTGGTCGACGAGTACTCCCGCGAGCACAACGTCCCGATGGTCGACGTCGCCGCGGCGTTGGCCGTGATGTCGCAGGCCGGCAAGCGGTTCCTGATGCCGCCCGACGCGCCGATGCCGCCGCCCTCGGCCCGCCGCCCGAACGGCCGCCCGGAACGGCACGAGGGCCCGCGTGAGCGTGGTGTTCGGCCGGCTCCCCGAGTCGCCGGGGCGAAGCGGCAGCGCGGCGATGCGCCGATGGCCACCTACCGGATCAGTGTCGGACGGCGGCACAAGGTGCAGCCGGGTGCGATCGTCGGGGCAATCGCGAACGAGGGCGGCCTAGGTCGGTCCGACTTCGGCCACATCGATATCCAGGCCGATCACACACTCGTCGAACTGCCGGCCAACCTGCCCCGGGAGACCGTGGAAGCGCTGCTGAACACCCGGATCTCGGGCAAGCTGATCAGGCTGACGAAGACCGACAGCGCCCCGCCGGCGGCCGGGAGCTTCCCGAAACGCCGCTAGGGCCTGTCCCGTAGATCAGCGGCACCTCCGGTCGGTGACCGGAGTGCAGATTGCGGTGTACTGGCCGCTGCAGATCACCGGACCGGGGGTCCGCAGACGGCAGCCGTGCGGATTGGGGATCCGGCCGGTGCGCAGTGTCTTGGACGTTGCGGCCAGAACGGTCGCGCCGTCCGGACGGATCGCCCGGTATTCGTGTGCCCCGCGGGCTGCCTTGATCAGGACGTCGGCGAGGCCGGAGCGGCGGGTGGTCACCTGGGCCAGGGGCACCCAGACGTCGCCGACCTTCTCCTGCAGCCGGACCGGTGACAGCCGAGACGGCGCGAAACGGCCCAGTTTCGGGTCGTAGTGGGACACCTTGACGACTAGAGCGACCTGCCCGTCAGTGCGTGGCGCGGCCTGGGCAAGGGTCACCCGGCTGCGTCGGCGCAGGTCCAGGGCGAGCGTCCGAATGTTCCCGTCCGCGTCGTCCTGTACTTGAATCGTATTCAGGCCCGGCACTATTCGGGCCGCATCGAGGCTCGCGGTGACGACCAGGAAGCCCGGACGGCGGGAGGTCGCGGTACCGATCCGGGTCTGCGAAAGCGCGTCCGGGTAGTGGAACCACAGGCTGGCCGAGCGGAGCCCAGTGGTGGTGGAGCGGACCCGAACGGTCCCGCTGAAGGTCAGAGTCCGGTCCGAGATGGACACCGTGGTCGGCAGCGACACCGCGACGACGGCGGCTCGCGCGGTTGCAGACAGTCCGGTCACGACGGCCGGAACCAGCACACTGGTGATGAGCAGCGCAGCGATGACAATGCGTTTCATGCTGCAGCTATCGGCAGATCCGGTCAGCGCTTGAGCCGGACGGGTGAACCTTGGGTTCTCACCGGATGAACTTGAGCTGGTCCCCGTCCACCTCGAACCGAGGCTGGACCGTGGTGATCTCCCGCTCCGCGTGCAGCGCGGAGGCGACGTTCGGATGCTCGGCCAGATCCGCCAGCACGGCTGCGGTCGGATGCATGATCCTCAGCCCGGAGGCGAGCGCATCTTGCGGCCGGATCCAGAGCCGGAGATCGGCTTCGGTGCCAACCTCCCGGCAGATCTGCCGCTCCGGCAGGGCGGCGACGAAGAACCGGGTATCGAAACGCTTCGGCTCGATCTCCGGGGTGATCCAGTGTGCGACCGGCGCCAGCAGGTCGGCCCGCAGCAGCAACCCGCGACGGAGCAACAGTTGCGACAGTGACTGCTGACCCGCCTCCAGCGCCACCCGCTCAGCCTCCCAGTCGTCCCCGCTGACGTCGTCCACCAACCGGTCCGCCGAAGGACCGGCCAGCAGCACCCCGGCCTCCTCGAAGGTCTCCCGGACCGCCGCACTGACCAGCGCCGCGGCGGTCACCTCAGCAGTCCCGAACCGCTGCGCCCACCATCCGGGCCCCGGACCGGCCCAGCCGAGCAGGGAGCCGGGCGCGGCGGCGTCCGGCTGGTCCGCGGGGTCTACCGACCCACCGGGAAAGACATGCATGCCGGCGGCGAACGACATCCCCCGGACCCGGCGCAACAGGTACACCTCGAGGCCGGTGGCCCCGTCGCGGACCAGCGCCACGGTGGCCGCCGGGCGGGGCGTCGACGGTTGCAGCTCTCCGGCCAACAGCAAGCGGGCGCGGGCCAGCAGGTCGGGCTTCGTCGTCATGGCCCGATCCTGCCATCGACCCGGACGCGCGGGATGCGCCGCTGCCGCACGAACGGGCGGCGCAGGAAATCAGCCGCGAAACGCGACCATATCGAGTCCGGAAATGTGATGATTGGTGATATTCGGGGGGGATTGAATCGACGGTGCATGGAGCGTTCTGATCACGGATTATCCGCCCCCACCCACACTGGTAGTGGCCGGTGTGGTGGGGCCGACCGTGCATACCCAGGGGCCATCGGCCGGGCGCCGCTGTTCAGTGATCCTGATGGGCGGTTGCAACCTGTCCTGTACCTGGTGCGACTCGGCGTTCACCTGGGACAGTTCGCGCTACGACCTGTCCCGGGAGCTGGCCTACTGGCCGGTGCCGGAACTGGCCGCGCAGGCGCTGGCTTGCCTGCCGGGGGTGGTGGTGATCAGCGGCGGCGAACCGCTTCTGCAGCAGAGTTCCGCAGCGTGGGGGATGCTGCTGGAGGCGTTGGCGGGTCACGAGATCGGGGTCGAGACGAACGGCACGATCGCCCCCTCCGAGGAGACCCTGACCCGGATCAGCTGGGTCACGGTCTCGCCCAAGCTGGCGCATTCCGGTGACCCGGCCTGGGCGCGGATCAACAGCGACGTGCTGGTTCGGTGGGGCGAACTGGCCTTGGACCACGACATCGATTTCTCCTTCGTGGTCCGGGACATCAGCGACGTAGCGACGATCGGTAGTCTGGTGACGGTCCACGGCCTGCCCCCCTCGCGGGTCTGGGTGACTCCAG
This sequence comes from Kineosporiaceae bacterium, assembly GCA_035474375.1. GTDB lineage: Bacteria > Actinomycetota > Actinomycetes > Actinomycetales > Kineosporiaceae > JANNPJ01. The sequence goes on from DATINJ010000288.1 coordinate 67,543, forward strand.
AAGGGACGACGGCGATGATCGTGCTCAGCCGGTTGCGCGAGGTGGCCGAGGCCGCCCTGACTGCCGGATTCAACCTGTCCGCCCGGTTGAACGCGCTGGTCACCGACTGAACCGGCCCCTGGACCAGGTCCGCGACCACCTGTGCACCGCGTTCGAGTCGATGTCGGCCGGGCCGATGGTCTCCGCCTCGGTCACGTTCCTCGGCACCGAACCCCTCGAGGTGCTGAGGTTCGGCCCGGACGCCGCAGGAGTCGTCCGATACGCGAGTGTCGGCATCGCTCGGCGAGCGATGCACCCGCCGACCGCCGCGGTCGCCGACCCGTTACGGGGTCCGCGCTCCGAGTTGCTCCTCAGCCTGCGACCCGGCCGGGACGACGTGCTTCGCGCGCTCGCGGTCGTGGCCGCCTCCCCGGACGTTGAAGGTGTGGTGCTGACGGCCGGCGCCACCCTCGATCTGCAGACTCCGCTGTGGGCCGGCGCCCGGGTCAGCGCGGTTCTGCTCGGTGAACCCGGTGGCCTGGTCCCCGACCTAGATCTCGATCTCGGTCTGGAGACGGGTTCGGACGGCGTCCAACCGGTCCGGTTCCACCCGTTGCTCCCGATGACCGCCGCAGAGGCCGCGCTCAGCCGGGCCAAGGGAGCCGGCCTGGTCCAGCAGCTCTGGCTGGACGCCGGCACCGATCTGCGCGACCCCGACCGCCGTGGCGTTGTTTAACCCGATTCGGGCGAGTTCGGGCTGGCCAAGCGCTTTCGGCTCGACTCCGGCCGGACAATTGATCATGCCCTTAACTCACCGACGAGGTTGAGCTGAGGCTGAGCCTGGGAGCCTTCCGTCGATGAGCGGGCGGCCCGGAGCGGGCAACCTGGACGAGGGCTAGAACGACTGGGACTGTGACCGAGTGTCCAGCGTGGAGGTAATAGTGATCACGGAACGACCATGGGTGCTTGGCGGTCTGATCTCGGCCGGCACCAGCGTCGCGATCTTCGGCCTGATCGCGGTGACCCAACCCGGGAACGTGGGGCCTCCGGCGAAGGACGAGTCCGTGATCGTGGCCGCTTCCTCTGCACCGCTCGCTCCCAGCCCGACCGCATTGACCGGCACGATCTCCTCCACCGCGAAGGCCGGAGCGGCCCGGTCGGTGCCGGTGAAGGTCGCCAAGACCGCCAAGCCGAAGACCACGAAGAAGGCGACACCCACCAAGACCACGAAGGCGCCCACCCCGGCGGCGCCGCGAACCGGAAGCCGGCCTGGCACCGGCCGGATCCAGTTCGGCAAGACGTACAAGGGGAGAGCCACGTTCTACGGCGCGACCGGCGCGGGCAATTGCTCGTTCGATGCCTCCAGCGACCTGATGGTCGGCGCGATGAACCAGGCTGACTACGAGAACTCCCAGGCCTGCGGCGCCTACCTGTCGGTGACCGGGCCGAACGGCAAGGTGACGATCAGGATCGTCGACCGCTGCCCGGAATGCCCGGTCGGAGCCATCGATTTGAGCCAGCAGGCATTCGCGAAGATCGCACCGGTGTCAGCAGGCCAGGTATCGATCTCGTGGCGGTTGCTCAGCCCGGCCAAGCTGGGCCCGGTCGCGTACCGGTACAAGACCGGATCGAGCCAGTACTGGTGCGGTATCCAGGTCCGCAATCACCGGAACCCGGTGCGCAGCGTGCAGGTGAAGAGCGGCGGTTCGTGGAAGACCCTGGAACGGCAGGAGTACAACTACTTCCTGTCCAACAACGGGGCCGGCTGCGGTGGCACCATCCGAGTCACCGACATCTACGGCAACCGGGTCACCGACTCCGGCATCAAGATCCTCCCGGACCGCACCCAGCAAGGCAAAGCCCAGTTCCCCGCCGCCTGATCAGCAAGACCCTGCCGATCCGCACCGCCCCGCAGGTCCCGTGATCATGCACGGTTGCTCGCCCTTCCTCCCGTGATCATGCACGCTTGCTCGCCCTTCCTCCCGTGATCATGCACGCTTGCA
>DATINJ010000289.1:0-2768 GCA_035474375.1 Kineosporiaceae bacterium
GGCCGCTGCTGCATTCTCAACCATCGGATAGTGCCCTGCCGATGCGATCGGAACTAAATCGGCCTGCCTCAACGCGGCAGCGGTTCCGGCGAGGTACTCCTTCGTCACGAACGGATCACTGTCGCCGTAGACCAGCGTCACCGGCCCTGAGTACCGATCGAGGCTGTTGGCGAAGTCGGCGCCGGTCCAGTTGGACAGGTACGCGTCCCAGATGCTCTGGTCCATGGTCAGGTGGGAGCGCGACACGATGTTGCGCAGCTGCTCAGGTGTGAGGTGAGGAGCGAGTTCACCGAGTGTCGGGCCGGAATTCGGGAAGGCCGACCGGAAAGCCTCGTAGGTTTCCGCGTCGAGCGGGGTGCCACTGGGTGCCACTGGCGTCAATGCGACGACTGAGGACACGCGATCGGGAGCGAGCGTGGCCACGCGCAGCGCCGTCGCCCCGCCCATCGAGTGGCCCAGTACCGCGAACGAGTCCCATCCCAGTTCATCGGTGGCAGCCAGGGCCTCCGACGCCATGCCGTCGATGCCCTGTGCTGGCTCACGAACGCCCCCGCCGGGGCCGTACCCGGAGAAGTTGAGGTACGCGTACGTGAATCGCTCCAAATTCGTCTCGGCACGGGACGCATGCCAGATCGAGCTGTCCAGCGCCCAACCGTGCAGGACCAAGACGCGAACGGCGCCTGTCCCCTCAACAAATGCCACCTTACTCATCTTCACTCCCGTCACCATTGACCGACCAGCGATCGGTCTGGACCCTAGGGCGGGTCCCAAGGTGTGGCAACAGTCACACTTGCTGCAAACCCGGGTTTGGCTGCCAGGGGCGCACCGGGTCCAGCCGTGTGGGAAGAAACTAAGGAGGTGCAGAAGAACAAGGTGTTGACCTCCGGTGTGGGCTGGATGATGTGCTATGGCCATCCCGGAAGCGATCCGAGGTCAGCTCGCGGTGAAATTCGCGGTGTTGTTTCCTCACCTGGATGAGCGGCAGCGGCGTCTGCTTCTGGGCGCTGAGGCCCGGAGTCTGGGCCACGGTGGGATCCGCGCCGTCGCGCGGGCAGCCGGGGTTAGCGAGACGACGGTCCGCAAGGGCCTGGAGCAGGTGACGGCGGGCGAGGAGCCGTTGGGCCGGGTTCGCCGCCCCGGCGGTGGACGCAAGAGGGTCGCTGAGGTGGACCGGGGGCTGCGGCCGGCCCTGCTGACCCTGGTCGAGCCGGGCGCGCGCGGAGATCCGATGTCGCCACTGCGCTGGACGACCAAGTCCACCAGGAAGCTGGCCGACGAGCTCACCCGCCAAGGCCACCCGGTCGGCGCGGACACGGTCGCTGACCTGCTGCGGAAGGAGGGCTTCAGCCTGCAAGCCAACGCCAAGACGATCGAGGGGAGCCAGCATCCGGACCGCGACGCTCAGTTCAGCTACATCAACGCGCAGGCCACCGAGCACATCGACGGTGGACAGCCGGTGGTGAGCGTGGACACCAAGAAGAAGGAGCTCGTCGGCCCGTACAAGAACGGCGGCCGGGAGTGGGAGCCGGGCGGTGAGCCGGTACGGGTCAAGACGCATGACTTCCTGGACCGGCAGGGGCCCGGCAAGGCGATCCCGTACGGGATCTACGACATCGCCGCGAACACCGGCTGGGTCAACGTCGGTACCGACCACGACACCGCCGCCTTCGCGGTCGCCTCGCTGCGCCGCTGGTGGCACGCCCGCGGCCAGGCCGACCATCCCCACGCCCGCCGGCTGCTGATCACCGCGGACGCCGGCGGCTCCAACGGCTACCGCACCCGCGCCTGGAAGACCGAACTGACCGCGTTCGCCGCCGAGACCGGCCTGCAGATCACCGTATGCCATCTGCCGCCCGGCACCTCAAAGTGGAACAAGATCGAGCACCGGCTCTTCGCCTACATCACCCTGAACTGGCGCGGCAGGCCGCTCACCAGCCATCAGGTCATCGTGAACAGCATCGCGGCGACCACCACCCGCACCGGGCTGAGGGTCGAAGCCAACCTCGACAACGACACCTACGACACCGGTATAAAGGTCACCGACGCCCAGGTCGACGCCCTGCCGATGCGCCGGCACCGGTTCCACGGCGACTGGAACTACACCCTTGACCCCGCACCGGCCGACCCGGCCCGAGGCGAGGCGAGGCCCACCGCCGCGGGTCTGCCTCCGTCGCACGACCCTGAGTTCCTCGATCCCGCCTGGCTGCGTGATCCGGAGTTGACCGGCATGACCGGCGAGCAGCTGAGCGTCTTGATCGGTGAGCTGACTCCGGCGCTGGCGCAACGGCGAGAGCAGTCGCGACACGCCCGACGCGGCCACCAGCGCCGCCGAGCTGCCGGAGCGGGCGCCAAGGACAGCCTTTCTGCGGCCGACCGCATCCTGGCCACCGTGCTCTACGGCCGTCAGCTCGGCACCCACGCGTTGATGGCCGAACTGTTCGGCGTCACCCGCAGCACCCTCACTCGGGCGCTGCAGGACGTTCAGCCCCTCCTGGCCGAACGCGGTCCGCTGATCCCGCCCTCCACGGCGCGCTTCCGCACACCTGCGGACGTAAGGGCGTTCCTCGTTCCAAGAGCCACTCACCCTAAGATCAAAGCGGGGCATTAATCATCTGCAAGGCCTAACAACCTCGTGCATGGTTAGCGGCGGGTGGTCGTTGCCCTGCTCGGGGCGGACCTGCTCACCTGGTGGTGCCGGTCGCGAGCGCTTTCGGTTGGCGGAGCCGGTCGGGTCGTGGGGCTCGTTCCTGACTGGAGACCAGGCCGGC
>DATINJ010000290.1:0-19225 GCA_035474375.1 Kineosporiaceae bacterium
AAGTAGTTCGGGTGCAGGGATTCGGACGTGGAACCCTGGCCGTTCATGTCGACGAACCGGAACCACTCGCTGGACGCGCTGCTCGGGTCTCCGGTGGACTGCTTGGCTGAGGCGGCACAGGGTTCGTGGCCCTGGAACGCATCCCGCAGATCGAGGAACTGGGTACCGGTCTGCTTGGCCACGCCCGCCAACCCGTCGGTCAGCGCCGGGAGCAGGACCTTGCGCGCCCAAGACACATCCGTGTCGAGGAACGGGCAGCCGCCGGTCTTGGCCCGGTCGTCCGCGGCGGTGCCGACATACCGGCTCTTGCTCGGTGCGAACGACGGGTAAGACTGGAGCACCAGGCGATACTCCTCGGGCTTGTAACCGGCCGTAGCCATCGTGGCGCGAACGTCGGCCAGCGTGGCGGTAACCGCTGCGGTCACCTTGGGCAGCCCGGCAAGGATGCTGGCTTCCTTGGACTTGCACGGCTTGGTGTTCTGCAGGAAGGCCGCCACGCAGCCGGTAACGATCTTGCTGAAGCCGAAGTCGTTGCCGCCGATCGACAGCACGATCAGCTTGACGTCGTTGTTCTTGGCAACGGTCGCGAGCTGATCGTTCTGCGGCGCCTCGCCCTTGAAGTCGACGCCACCGACCGATTCGCGCAAGACGTTTACCGTCTGCGCCCCGGCGCAGGCCAGGTTGATGGTCTTACGAACCGGCAGACCGGCGCTGATGATCTCGGCCACGTCGGATCGGTGGCAACCGTTGATATCGGTATAGCCGTAGACCTGCGATCCGCGATCGGTGCCCTGGTGCCCGGCGGCGGCATCGGCCGAGTTGCCCTTCCAGCGCCCGCCCTCGCCGGCCATGTAGCTGTCACCCAGGCTGACGATCGCGCTCGGCCGGCCACTACGCGCGCTGACGGTCGAGGTCCAGTTCACCGCGGCTGTCGTCGGCCCCGGGAGAACGGACTCCGCCTGGGCCGCCCCCAACGGGGCGGGATCCGGCTGAGCTGACCCCGACTGAGCGACGGCGGTTACCGCGACCGCGCCGGCCACAACCACGACGGCTGCCGTGCTGTAAAGGAGCCATCGTCCGTACGTGCGCATGCAAGACCTCCGGGCAGCGTTGGTCGCCCGCACGGCGTCCGGGCCGACCTCTGCATACGTTGCACCCCCGCCCAAGCGATAGCAAGAGACATCAATCAGATGTTACTCATCCGTACTACGACATCACCTGGCCGGCGTCCGCGGTAGCGACCCCAGCTGCGGCGGCCGCGGCGATGTCGGTGCGGTAGTGACTGCCGTTCAGGGTGAGTCGGCGGACTGTCGCGTATGCCCTGGTTCGAGCCTGTTCCAGATCGGCTCCGGTGCCCACCACAGACAGCACCCGACCACCTGCGCTGACCACGTCACCGTCGTCCACTCGTCGGGTCCCGGCCTGGAGCACCCAGGAGTGCGGGTCGTCGGCGGCGGTGGAAAGCCCGCCGATCACGTCTCCGGCCCGAGGCGTGCCCGGGTACCCGGAAGCGGCCACGACGACCGTCACCGCGGCCAGGTCCCGCCACTGCAGCGGCGGATGAGCGGCCAGCTCGCCGACGGCGGCCGCCTGCAGCAGCACCCCGAGCGGGCTGCTTAACCTGGGAAGCACCACCTGGAGCTCCGGGTCACCGAAGCGGGCGTTGAACTCGATCACCTTGACGCCGCGGGAGGTCAAGGCCAGCCCGCAGTACAGCACCCCAACGAACGGCGTTCCGCGACGGGCCAGCTCGGCGATCGTCGGCGTGGCGACTCGGGTCAGGATCTCGTCGACCAGACCTGGAGACGTCCAGGGCAGCGGCGAATAGGCGCCCATACCACCGGTGTTCGGGCCCTGATCGGCGTCCAGCGCGCGCTTGAAGTCCTGTGCCGGGGCGAGCGGGACGACGTGCACACCGTCGGTCAGGCAGAACAGCGAGACCTCCGGACCATCCAGATACTCCTCGATCACCACCTGGCCACCGGGCCGCTGCAGGCATTCGGCGGCATGGGCCATCGCCTCGTCGGAGTCCGAGGTGACGATCACCCCCTTGCCGGCCGCCAGCCCGTCGTCCTTCACCACGTGCGGCGCGCCGAACTCACCGAGTGCCGTCGCGACCTCGGCAAGGGTGCTGCACAGCCGGGAGTCACCGGTCGGAACCCCGGCGGCCGCCATCACCTCCTTCGCGAAGGCCTTGCTGCCCTCCAAGCGGGCGGCCTCGGCCGAAGGACCGAAGCACGCGATCCCGGCGGCCCGGACGGCGTCCGCGACCCCGGCCACCAAGGGCGCCTCGGGGCCGATCACCACGAGGTCGACCTCGAGCCGGACTGCCAGCGCGGCCACGTCGGTGGGATCGAGTACCTGCACCGGGTAGCAGTCGGCCAACGCCGCGATTCCCGGGTTACCAGGGGCGGCAGACAGCTGGGTAACGGCCGGGTCGTCGGCAAGGGCGCGGACCAGGGCATGTTCGCGGGCTCCGGACCCGATCACGAGAAGCTTCACGAAAGGTCAGCGTAGATGAGAACCCTCGTCGTACTCTGGGCAGTCCGATTATGAGCGATTGGTCCGATTGGCGGGCCGGCGTGCCGGCCCCCGGGTAGAACGGATTCTGCGATGTCACGCGCGACGATGGCCGCAACCCTGTTCCTTTGCCTGACCCTCACCGCCGGATGTTCAGATTCCGAACTAGTCACCGCGCCCTCCAGCGCGCCCAGCGCCACCGAGAGCGCTGCCATCGAGTCGACGTCGGAGGTCTCAGCGCTGGAAGGACTGTCGGCCCTCCAGATCTGGCGGAAGACCAAGAAGGACGCCAAGCAGGCCAAGAGCGTTCACCTGACCGGAAGCTTCATCGAGGACAACGACCGGATCCAGATCGATCTCAAGTTGAACGACACCAACCGCGGCATCGGCACCATCTCCCTCAATGGCGAAAAGATATTTGTTCGTCGACTGGGAAAGGTGTTGTACTTCAAAGCCAATCGTAAATTCTGGGACTCTGTCGATCCGGCGGCCACGAACTTGTTCGGAAACCGGTGGCTGAAGACAAAGAACCAGTCCGGGGATATGGCGGAGTTCTTCCAACTCGTGGATATGGACTCGTTCATCAGTGACTCCCTGAAACTGTCCGCTGCGGACCGGAAGAAGCTCAAGCGCGGCGCCGGCACCCCTGTTGCCGGCCAGGAGACCGTGGCCCTGAAGTCCGCGGCGAAGGCATTCGGGGTGCTGTACGTCGCGGCGAACGGCCCCACCCTGCCGTTGGACCTCGTACTGCCGGCTGACAAGCGCCAGTTCATGAAGTTCCGCGGCTGGAACGACCCGGTCACTGTCACCGCCCCGAAGAGTCCGATCGACATGGACAAGCTCAGCTGACCGGGGTTTATCCGAGGTGGCGCCGCCGAACCGGATGGTCAGCTCCGCCGTTGGTGGCGCAGCCTCACCAGGCTCGCCTATCCTGACGCTCCGATCGCCCGGACGACGACTTCGTTCGGCTTCTGCAGAACGGATTCTGCAATGCCTCGCGTCACGATGGCCGCAACGCTGCTCGTCTGCCTGACCCTGACCGCCGGCTGTTCGGGCTCCAGCCCCGGTGACGCGACGAGCGCTGCCGCGCTGCTCGGCGCCACCGGCGTCGAGCCGGCCGCTAGTTCCTCCCCGCTCACCGGGTTGTCCGCGTTGGAGGTCTGGGAGAAGACCAAGGCCGACGCCGACACCGCCAAGAGCGTCCATGTCACGGCCAAGTTCCTGGACGGCAAGAAGAAGATCGCACTCAACCTGAAGATGACCGACAACGCCAAGGTGTTCGGCTTTCTGGTGCTGAACGGGAACCGGGTCAAGGTTCGGCGGTTGGGCAGGACGCTCTACTTCAAGGCCGACTACGGGTTCTGGGCCAGCAATGCCGACGCAGCCACCGGCCAGACCCTGGCCGACAAGTGGATCATGGTGAAGCAGGGCTACTCAGCTGACCTGGATCAGCTCTTCCGGCTCACCGACATGGACTCGATCGTCGCCGACACGATGAGCCTGTCGGTATCCGAGCAGGGGAAGCTGAAGCTGGCACCCGGCATCAAACTCGGCAAGCGCTCAACGGTCGGTCTGGTCGACGATTCAACCGAGAGCACCCAGGAAGTCCAGACCTTGTACGTCTGGGCCAGCGACCCGGCCCTACCGCTGAAATTCGCGATGAGCGCCGACGACAGCCAGTTCATGAGATTCCAGGGCTGGAACAAGACCTTCGCCGCGATCACCCCACCGAAGGCGATTGACCTGGCCAAAGCGAGCTGATCCGGAGCGCCCTGGCTCCGGATCAGCCGCGCACGCTCAGAGGCCGGCTTCCACCTCGGCCAGCGCCTCTTCGAGCAGCGCCAGGCCGTAGCGGGCCTCTTCGTCGGTGATGTTCAAGGCCGGGACGACGTGCGTCCGGTTGCTGTTGATGAACGGCAGCAGTCCACGGCTGCGGCAGGCCCCGGCCAACGCGGCCATCGGAGCGTTCGCCGGCCCGGCGGCGCCGGCCGGGACCAACGGCTCCCGGGTCTGCCGGTCGCGGACCAGTTCCACCGCCCAGAACGAGCCGATTCCCCGCACCTCCCCGACCAGCCGATTGCGCCCGGCCAGCGCCTGCAGCCCAGGGCCGAGCACCTCCCGGCCGAGCCGTTCGGCGTTCTCGATCAACTTGTCGTCGGTGAGCACGCCGATGTTCGCCACCGCCGCCGCACAGGCCAGCGGGTGACCGGAGTAGGTCAGGCCACCCGGGAACGGCCGCTGCTTGAAGGTGGCGGCGATCTTCTCGGTGATGATCACGCCGCCGAGCGGCACGTACCCGGAGTTCACCCCCTTGGCGAAGGCGATCAGGTCTGGGGTGGCGGTCGGACCAGGCACCGGCGCCCACTCGCCGGGCACCCCGGTCGGTGCCTCGTTCGCCAACTCGCAGGCGAACCAACGCCCGCACCGGCCGAAACCGGACATCACCTCATCGGCGATCCAGAGGATTCCGTGCTTGTCACAGAGCTCCCGGACGCCGCGCAGGTAGCCCGGCGGCGGAACCATGATCCCGGCGGTGCCGGGCACCGACTCCAGCACGATCGCGGCGATCGTGGTGGGGCCCTCCAGGGCGATCACCTGCTCCAGGTGCGCCAGGGCACGCTCGCACTCCTGCTGCTCGGTCTCGGCGTGGAAAGCCGACCGGTAGAGGTATGGCCCGAAGGTGTGCACGATGCCTTCGGCGCCGTAGTCGTTCGGCCAGCGCCGGGGGTCTCCGGTCAGGTTGATCGCCGTCGTGGTGTTGCCGTGGTAGCTGCGGTACCGGCTGATCACCTTGCGGCGGCCGGTGTGCAGCCGAGCCATCCGGACCGCGTTCTCGATCGCGTCTGCCCCACCGTTGGTGAAGAACACCTGCCGGAACTCGTCACCGGGAGCGCGCTCGACGATCAGCCGAGCCGCCTCGGACCGCTGGTCGTTCGCGTGCTGCGGTGCCACCGTCGCCAAGATGGCGGCCTGCTCGGCGATCGCCGAGACCACCCGGGGGTGCCCGACGCCGACGTTGGTGAACACCAGTTGACCGGAGAAGTCCAGGTAGGGCGTGCCCGCGCCGTCCCACAACCAGGACCCCTGGCCGCCGTCCACCACGAACGGGTTGCGCCCGTCCTGCGCCAGCCACGAGTGGAAGACATATTCCACGTCGAGGTCGTAGGTCCGAGCCGCTCGCTCGGCACGGTGCGGGTCGACCGCCGGAGACGGCGCCGTGGCGGGCATTGCGGGGCGGGAGCTGGGAACCGTGCTAGTCATGTTCGCAGCCTACGGGCAGCTGGAACGGCACGTGGAGATCCCTCGGGCCTACGTTCGCATCTGCTGGCTGGCCGAGCGTCGCTGCACGACACTGATCGAATGAATCGTTGGACGCCGATCAGCAGCTGGGCCCGGACCAGCCTCGGACGGTTGCGCTCGACGTCCTGGTCGATCGCCCAGTGCGCGCTGGCCGCCATGCTCGCCTGGCGGATCGCTGACGCCGTGCTGGACCACCCGCGCCCGTTCTTCGCACCGGTCGCCGCGGTGGTCTGCCTCGGGGTATCCAGCTCGGCGCGGTTGCGCCGGGTCGGCGAGCTGGGCATCGGGGTGACCATCGGAGTCGGGATCGCCGACCTCCTGGTCCGCGAGATCGGCAACGGCTGGTGGCAGATCGGCCTGGTCGTGATGCTGGCCATGGGCACTGCCCAACTGTTCGGCGGCGGGAACCTGGTCACCGCGCAGGCCGCCGTGCAGTCGATCTTTCTGGTGGCGTTGCCGCAGACCCCCGGCGGCGGGCTCTACCGCTGGGAGGACGCGCTCACCGGTGCCAGTTGCGCGCTGCTGATCGCCGCTGCGCTGCCCGGCAACCCCGCCCGTACCGTCCGACCACAGGCCGAGTTGATGATCTCCGAACTGGCTGCGGTGGTCTCCGACGCGGCGTACGCGCTGCGGGTCGGCGAAGCCGAACTGGCCGACGCCGCGCTGGAACGCGCCCGGGGCACCCAGGTCGACGTCAACCGGTGGACCGAGGCGCTCAAGAGCGGCGAGGAGATCAGCCGGATCTCTCCGCTGCGCTGGCGCCACGTCGAGGATCTGGCCCGCTACCGGGAAGGCCTGATCGGCGTGGACCGAGCCGCGCGGAACATGCGGGTGGCCATCCGGCGGATCGCCGCCGTCCTGGACCGGGGCCAGCAGCTACCGCCGGCCCTCGCGGACGTCCTCGACGACCTCGCGCTCACGCTCCGCAAACTGCACGACGAGGTGGGCCAGGATCCGCGCGGCACCGAGGCGCCGGCCGCCCTGTCCGAACTCGCCGGGCGTCTCGATCCGGTGGCGCTCGGCGCCCGCACGATGTCCGAGAACGTGGTGGTTGCTCAGGTGCGCTCGGCCGTGGTGGACCTGCTCGGCGCCACCGGGATGGACCTCGCGCAGGCGCGGGCCACCCTCCCCGTTCCCCGCCGCACCGCCTGAGCCGTCACGAGTCTCGGGTGGTCCAGGGAAACCACGCCACGTCGCCCGGCTCGCCGGCGCGCAGACCGTCCGGCGGAACCAGCAGGAAGCCGTCCGCCAGCGCTACCCCTCGGAGCATGGCGGACGCCGCGTAGCCGGTCGGTCGGACCGTGCCGTCAGACGCTCTCGACACCGGGATCAACAGGTGCCCGCGCGGGCGTCGACCGCGCGGCAGCACGGAGATGTCGCCTTCGACGAGGGCCTGGCCAAGCTTCGGCAACGGTGCCCCGCGCAGCCCGGCCAGCAGGGGCCCGAGCAGCGTGACGATGCCGGCCAGCGCGGCCAGCGGGTTGCCCGGTAACCCGACCAGCCATCGACCATCCGGAAGCTGCGCCAACAGCATCGGGTGCCCCGGTCGGACATCGACCGTGTCGACGACGATCCGGGCGCCGAGTGCCGTCAGGGTGCCGCGAAGGTGGTCCGCGGCACCTGCGGCCGAGCCACCCGTGGTGACCACCACCTCGGCCTGATCTGCCTCGGCCCGGACGGCGGCGATCGTGGCGTCGGCGTCGTCGGCGACCCGGAGCACGGTGATCGGTTCGCCACCGAGCGCGGATACCCACGCCGGCAGCTGGACGCCCAGCGCGTCCCGGACCGCCCCGTCCCGCGGTGGCCCGGCGTCCAGCAACTCGTCCCCGAGCACGAGCATGCTCACCCGGGGCCGGGGGTACACCGGGAGGACGTCGTGCCCAGCGGCGGCAGCCAGACCCACCGTGGTCGGTCGGACCAGGGCACCGGCAGCGATCAGCACCTCGCCGGCCTTGGCCTCATGCCCACGGGGTCGGACGTCGGACAGGTCCGGTGCGCTCGCGGCCGGATCGCGAGGGCGCAGCTGCGCGCCGTCCGGACCGCCCAGCAGTCCCCGTTCGGACCGGACGATCCCGGTCGCGCCGACCGGGACCATCGCCCCGGTGGCGATCACGACAGCTTGGGACGCCGTCAGGATCGTCGGGTGTTCCGGCACCGGGCCGGCGAGCGAGCGGCCCACCACGGACCACGGTGCCGGGCCGCTGACCGCCCAGCCGTCCATCGCGGAGGTATCGCCCGGCGGCAGATCGCACCCGGCCACCAGGTCATCAGCGAGCACGCAGCCGATCGCCGCCACTAGGGCGACGGATCGGGCCGGTAGCACCGCAGCCTGCTGATGGGCGAGCTGGCGGGCCTGCTCCCAACCGAGGGACGTCACTGTCGACGTCACGGACCGGCGGGGCCCCCTTCGGCCGGAATCGCCGGGCTCTCCGGGCTGGCCGGCTGAGACTCGGCGGCCGCCGACTGGACCGGTTCGGCCTGTGCCGGGGTCTGGACCTGCGAAGGCTGGGCCAGCGGCGCCTGGGCGGGCGACTGGGCCGGTGGCGTGCTGCCGGAGATCGCGCCGTAGCCGTGGCTGGCACCGTTACCGGTGCCGTTCGCCGAGGCCTCCGCCGGTGGAAGTTCGGAGGCGATCGAGGCCAGGGCCTGACGCACGGTTTCCGCGATCGTTTCCCGGCCACCACCGCGCATGCCGGCGGTATAACCGACGATGAAGGTAGTGATCGGCGCGGCCGGTCGGGCCACCGCCGCAGCGGCGTCCCTGGCCAGGTCGAGAATCTCGGAGATAGCCACGTCATCGGGTTTGACGCCGAGGTCCTGGCTGAGCTTGGTGACCCAATCGTCGAGCATGCTCACCCTTGTCGGTCGAAGTGGGCCCGGGCCGCCGCCAGCTGATCCGGGGTGTCGCAGTCTCCTGCGGCTCCGAGGTCTGGAACGGTGACGACAGCGAGCGCGTGTAAGACCAACTTAACGGGCTTGGAGTGAACCGGCCTCACCGCGGCCAGAGCTACGCGGATCGGCCTAACCCGATAGGCAGCCACCAGCGGCTGCAAATGCCCTTCCGGGTCGCTGAAGACGGCGGCTTCTGCGGCCGGATCGGCGACCAGTGCGGCAATCAAACGATCCAGGTCCGCCGGACGCAGCCAGGGCAGGTCCGTAGCCAGAACAATAACAGGGAGTTGCTCTTCGTCGCCCTGTGCAACACGCTCTAGCTCGGACAGCCCCGCCGCGAGACCGGCGAGCGGGCCACCGCCGGGCGGATCCTCCCTGGTCCAGCGAACCTCCCGGACCGTCGGGCGGGGCTCGCCAACCACCACGGTGTGCCGTGCCGCCGCAGCAGCCAGCAGTACCCGGTCGAGCAACGACTGCCCGGCGACCACCAGGCCGCCCTTGTCGACGCCACCCAGTCGGCGGCCACTACCGCCGGCCAGGATCACCGCGTCAAACTCCGCCATGCCCTCAGTCTCCCGGCCATGTCCATAGCCTCTCGCCGATGAGCAGTCGGCCTTCCAAACCCGCCGTGATCATCAATGCCGGTGAGTTAAGCCACCACGGGACCCCGTACCAACAGTCGCGATCATGCACGGTTGCTCGTCAGGCCAGGGCACGCCGGCGCTGACGCGCCTCCCAAGTGCATGATCACGGGTCGAAGAGACGCAGATACGACCTCAGACAACCTCACCCCAGCGCTTAACTCACCGGCATTGCGGTGATCATGCACGGTTGCCCTGTCTTGAGGTGGGCAACCGTGCATGATCACGGGCCACGAGCGGGCAACCGTGCATGATCACGGGGGTTTGGAACCGGGTGCATTGACCACGAGGTCATTTCCGGGCGCAGTTCAGGTTCGGGGCGCCTCGCGACCCCGATACTCGGCGGCGAGCGAACTTACTCGGCGGCGAGCGAACTGAACTGGATGCCGGCCAGTCGCCAGGGCCCCGCCTGCTGGACCCAGACCTGACTCAGCCGGACGCTGAGATTCAGTTCGGCACCCTGCCAGATCGCCTGGCTGCGCTGCACGCACCGGATGATTGCGGCTCGTTCATATCGGCGGGCATCGATTTCCGTGGTGTCGATTCCCAGGTACCGGAAATCGTCGTGCCGAGCGATCCACTGTCGCTTGTCAAGCACGAAACCGCGCTCCCCGATGGACAAGAAATCGTCGACTAACATGCTGTCTAATTCGGCACGGTCGGCGCGCAGTTCGGCGTCATCAAAGGCCTGCCGAACTTTGAGAAGGTCATCCATGAAGGTAGATCTTCCTCTTGGAGGACGCTGTCAGTGACGAGCAGCACCCCGGAGCACGTCGACGTCGTGATCATCGGCGCTGGATTGTCCGGCATCGGTGCCGCCTGCCATCTGCGCACCGAATGCCCGGATCGAACGTTCGTCATTCTTGAGGCCCGCGGGGTGAGCGGCGGAACCTGGGACCTGTTCCGCTATCCCGGAGTACGTTCCGACTCGGACATGTTCACGTTGAGTTACCCGTTCCGGCCGTGGCTCGACGCGAAAGCCATCGCGGAAGGACCGGCGATCCTCACGTACCTGCGGGAAACGGCCCGGGAGAACGGGATCGAGGAGAAGATCCGGTATCACCGACGGGTCCGGCATGCCTCCTGGTCATCCGCACAGGCCCGCTGGACGGTCGAGGTGGAGCACCTCGACCCCGCCGGCAAACCGCTCGGGACCGAGCAGCTGACCTGCGCTTTTCTCTGGGGCAACACCGGTTACTACCGCTACGACGAGGGGTACACCCCGGCCTTCGAGGGGATCGCCGACTTCGCCGGCACGATCGTGCACCCGCAGCACTGGCCCGACGACCTCGACGTGACCGGACGGCGGGTGATCGTGATCGGCAGCGGCGCCACCGCCGTCACCCTGATCCCGGCACTGGCCCAGGACGCCGCGCAGGTGACCATGCTGCAACGCTCGCCGTCGTACGTGGTCTCGTTGCCCGAGCGCGACCGGCTCGCCGAGGTGCTCCGCCGGCACCTGCCGGCAACGCTCGTCTACCGGGTGGTGCGCTCCAAGAATGTGCTGCTGACGATGCTCAACTACCAGGCCAGCCGGCGGTTCCCCACGCTGATGAAATCCGTGCTGCGCAAGGGGGTCGAACGGCAACTCCCGGCCGGGTACGACATCGACACCCACTTCACCCCCCGCTACCAGCCCTGGGACCAGCGGCTTTGCGTGGCTCCGGACGGTGACCTGTTCCAGTCGATCAGGACCGGGCGGGCCGTCGTGGTCACCGATCGCCTTGAGCGGTTCACCGAGAAGGGAGTGCGGCTCACGTCCGGCACCGAACTCGAGGCCGACGTGATCGTCACCGCGACCGGGCTGAACCTGCTGCTGTTCGGCGGCGTGACGCTGGACATCGACGGCACCCCGGTCGACCTGTCGCAGCACGTCGGCTACAAGGGGATCATGTTCAGCGAGATCCCCAATCTGGCGGTGACACTCGGCTACACCAATGCCTCCTGGACGTTGAAGGGTGACCTGACCGCACGCTGGGTCTGCCGGCTGCTCAATCGCATGGCGGCCAACGGTTACCACCGGGTGATCCCGGCCAGCCCGGACCCATCCCTGCCAACCCGCCCGTTCATCGACCTGACCTCGGGATATGTGCAGCGCTCGCGCGGTGCCCTGCCCCAGCAGGGAATCACCGGACCCTGGCGGCTGCACCAGAACTATCCGCGCGATGTCCTGCTGCTGCGGTTCGGCGGTGTGGCCGACGAAATGCTGGAATTCTCCTGAACACCTTACGATCGTGGGATGTCCGATGAATCCCAGCTATGACCTCCCCCGCACCAAGGACATCGAGCGCGGCCGAAACCGAGAACGCGACTGACACCGCCGTCGAGACCAGGGTGAACCGTCGGGCCCGGGTGGCGGTGGCCATGCTGTTCCTGACCAACGGCGCGGTCTTCGCCAACCTGCTGCCGCGCTATCCACAGATCAAGAGCGACCTCGGCCTCAGCAACGCGGCCCTCGGCACCGCGATCGCAGCCTTCCCGCTCGGCGCACTGATTGCCGGGCTGACCGCGGGATCCCTGATCCACCGGTTTCGGTCCTCCCGCGTCGGCGTCGGCGGCACCCTGCTGACCGCGGTCGCGATCCTGGTCGCCGGGCTCGCGGCGAACTGGTGGATGCTGGCCGCCGCGCTCTTCATCGGCGGCGCGCTGGACGCCCTGGTGGATGTCGCGCAGAACGCCCACGGACTGCGGGTGCAACGCCGGTACGGCCGATCGATCCTGAATTCCTTTCATGCGCTCTGGAGCGTCGGAGCAGTGCTGGGCGGCCTGATGGGTTCCGCAGCCGCCGGACTGAACCTTCCGCCGGCCGTTCACCTGACCGGGTCCGGGCTGCTGTTCAGCGCGGTCGCCCTGGGTTGCTACCGGTTCATGCTGCCCGGCCCGGAGACCGCCGAGCGGGACCAGGGCGACCACCGAAGCGCTGATCGACCGAGGTCACGGCTGCCTGCAGGCACCGTCGTGGTCCTGCTCGCTCTCGGGCTGATCGCCTGCTGCGGGACGGTAACCGAGGATGCCGGGGCTTCCTGGGGAGCGCTCTACCTCAGCGGCAGTCTCGGTGCCGCCGCTGCCGTCGCTGGATTGGCGTTCGTCGCCTTGCAGGGCATGCAATTCATCGGGCGGTTGATCGGCGATCGGCTCGTCGATCGGTACGGTCAGCGCACGGTGGCCCGGTTCGGCGGGGCGATCACCGCGCTCGGGATGGGGACCGCCCTCGCGTTCCCGTCCGCCCTGCTGACCATCGTCGGTTTCGGTGCCGCCGGGTTCGGCGTGGCGACGCTGGTCCCGGCCGCGATGCACGCCGCCGACGAACTGCCCGGCCTGCCGCCGGGGGCCGGTCTGACCGTGGTCACCTGGCTGCTCCGCGTCGGCTTCCTGCTGTCGCCGCCGATCGTTGGGGTGCTCGCCGACGCGAGCAGCCTGCGAGTGGGACTGCTTCTCGTGCCGATTACCGGCGCCACAGTGATCGCGCTTTCCCGGTTCCTCGCGCCGACCCGGAGAGTTACAGTCCAAACGTGTTTGCCGACGAGCGACGTCAGGTAATTCTCGAGCTTGTTCGGGCGAACGGCGCTGTCTCCTTGCGGGAGCTCTCTCGGGTGGTGAAAAGCTCCGAGGTGACCGTCCGGCGCGATCTCCGTCTGCTGGAATCCCAAGGTTTGCTGGACCGCCGGCACGGCGGCGCGGTCTCTCCCGGTGCGCTCGGTCATGAGGCCTCGCGTGCCGAGAAGTTTCCGGCAGCCGGGGCGGAAAAGGCGGCGATCGGTGAGCTGGCCACGAGCCTGGTGCGGGACGGCGACACGATTGCGATCGGGCCCGGGACGACGACCCAGGCCTTCGCCCGTCGGCTGGCCCTCTTCCGGGAGCTGACAGTGATCACCAACTCCCTGCTGGTGGCCCAGGTGCTGGCGCGGGCACAAGGCATCGAGGTGGTGCTGACCGGGGGCAGCCTGCGTGGGTCGATCCTCGCGCTGGTCGGCACCGCGGCGGAGCAGTCGCTCGCCGACTTGCGGCTGCGGAAGGCCTTCTTGTCCGGTGACGGGCTCTCCGCCGCCCGGGGCCTGTCTACCTCGAACCTCTCGGTCGCCGGCGTGGACCGAGCCCTGGCCGCGGCCGCTGAACAGGTCATCGTGCTCGCCGACCACACCAAGATCGGGGTTGAGACGATGGCCCAGACGGTACCGGCCGATCGGATTAATCATCTGGTCACCGCGGACCTGACGCTCCCGCCGGAACTTGATCGCTTCCGCGAGACGGGCACCCAGGTGCATGTCGCGTCAATGGTCGGTGATCCGGTCGCGAGTCAGGACGAAGAAGGCATTACACCCGATCGCTTCTGATCGGAGGTGTCATTTCGGTATCACTCCTTGACACCTTGCGATCATTTACCTTCAATCTTTCCGTGAGTCTCCCCGAGTCGTCGCAGGTCGATGCGGGCCACGATCCGGCCTTTCGGTGAGCCCATCGGTACCAGTGGTCACATGGTTCCCGTCGAGCGAAAAACTCGTCATTTCCTCTGGTACATTTCCGCCGCAAGCCGGGCATGAATTCCGGCCACCACCGGTCGGACCTGCGCTCTTGCCGGTCAGATGATTCTGCAGTGGGAGCCGCCGTGCATTGGCCCGCTCGTCCTGGAACCCGCTCGTGCTGTCCCGGGAGGACGCACCACAGCGGTCTTCCGTCCCACCCGCATCAGCTTCCTCCGGAGGTGCTCCGATGACCGTCACCCGCCAGGAGCCGTCGCTGCGTGAGTCGTCCCGGCCCGGGTCCGACGAGGACGCCCCAGGCCGCAAGGTCGGTGGTGATTTCTTCAGCGAGCAGCCGGCGAACCACCGGGCCACGAAGAACGGTGGCGGCGGCACGATCCGCCGCCGGGTCGCCCGCATCCTCGCGCTGCCCGCCGTCGTCGTGCTCTTGCTGCTGTCCTTGGTCGCGGCTGGGCAGATCCAGGACTATCGCGGTTCCCAGGCCACCTCCAGCTCGGTCAAGCTCGCGCTCGCCGTCCAGGATCTGGTTCATGAACTGCAGACCGAGCGCGGCGTCACCGCCGGTGTACTCGGCGGCAACGACAGCTTCCGGGCCGAACTGAAATCCGCCCGAGCCGCGGTGGACAAGCAGCGAACGACGGTCGAGAAGCTGGTGGGCGACGGCGGAGACACCGAGGCACGGGTCCAGACCGCGGTCCAGCAGCTCGATGGGCTGGCTGCGATCCGGTCCGCGACCGATGCCACCAGTGCTGGCCGAGCCGCGACCTTCGATTACTTCACCGATCGGGTCGCGGCGCTGTCCAGCGTCGACGTCGGCCTGGACAACACCTCCGACAACGAACTGCGCCGCGGCGTCGCCGCTCTGCAGGCCCTTGACGACCTGACCGAAGCGACCTCCCAGGAGCGAGCCTTCCTGAACGGGGTGTTCTCCGCCGGCGGCTTCAAGAGGGGCGAGTTCGTCCAGTTCGCGGCGATGCGCGCCAACCGGCAGGCCGCTCTGGTCCGCTTCAACCGATTCGCCACCAGCGAGCAGCGCAAGGCCAACCAATTCGTCTTCGACACCGGAGCCGCCCGCACCACCGCGGACTTCGAGCAGATCGCGATCGACGCCGCGGACGGCCGGCACATCGTGGTCAACCCGCAGTCCTGGTGGTCAGGCCTGACCACGGTGCTGGACGACCTGCGCCAGCTCCAGCAGCACGTCGGCTCCGAGATCCAGGTCCGCGCGCACGATCTCCAAGAAGGCTCCGCCCAGCGAATCGGTGGCCTGCTCGGCTTCGTCCTGCTCTGCTTCGGTGGCTCGATCTACCTGGCCGCGCTCGCCTCGATGTCGAACACCCGACCGCTGGCCACCCTGGCCGCCGAGGCGGACGCCGTGGCCGCCGAGCGGTTGCCCGAAGCAGTCCAGCGGGTCCAGGCAGCAGACCCCACCGCCCCGCCGAGGCCGCCCGCACCCGTGCAGGTTCCGGCTAGGGCCACGGAGGAGATCCGGTCCGTGGCGACCGCGCTGGACCGGCTGCAGTCGGCCGCCTACGGGTTGGCGACCGAGCAGGCGGTGCAGCGGCGCGACACCATCGAGTCACTGGCCAACCTCGGACGCCGCAACCAGAACCTGATCCGGCGTCAGCTCGGGTTCATCACCTCGCTGGAACGTGAGGAGATCGACCCGGCGGCGCTGGCCAACCTGTTCGAGCTCGATCACCTGGCCACCCGGATGCGGCGGAACGCGGCCAGCCTGCTGGTCCTGGTCGACGCGTCCAGCCCGCGGCAATGGTCCACCGCCGTCTCGGTGGCCGACGTGATCCGGGCCGCCGTCTCCGAAGTCGAGGAGTACCGGCGGGTTTCGTTGCGCCGGGTGGATGACGCGATGGTCTCCGGCTCCGCGATCGGGGCGATCGCCCACCTGCTCTCCGAGCTGATCGAGAACGGGTTGACCTTCTCGCCGCCCGACACCGAGGTCGAGGTCCAGGGTCGGCGTCTGGGCGACGGTTACCTGATCGCGATCACCGACCAGGGTGTCGGAATGGGTGCCGACGACCTGCGCCAGGCCAACTCCCGGTTGCGCGGTGAGGGTGACTTCATTGCCGCCCCGACCCGCTTCCTCGGTCACTTCGTGGTCGGCAAGCTGGCTCGCGGAGCCAACATCGACGTCGAACTGCTGCCCTCCCCGGTCACCGGGGTCACCGCCCGGGTCACCCTCCCGGCGGCCGTGCTCGGCACCGCGACCACGGTCGAGGTCCGCTCGGTCACCGACGCCGCGCCCAAGCCCCGGCACTCGGAGTCGACCCCGGAACCGGCCCAGTTGGCGGCTCCCGGAAGGCTGGCCCTGGCCCCCGAACCGGTCGCGGCCCCGAACCCGCAGTGGTCTCCGGTCCCGAACATCACGCCGCCGGATCGGACGCTGCCAGAACGGACGCTGCCAGAACGGACGCTGCCGGAACGGACGCTGCCGGAGCGCTCGGTTCCGGAACGCCCAGCCGCGGCCGCACCGGCTGCCGCAGCCGGCACACCGCCGCCCACGGCCGCCCCACCGATCATGGCTCCGCCGATCACTCGGTCCAGGCCGTCGGCGCCGGCGGAGGTCTCGCCGTCAGCTCCGCCTGCCGTCGAGCGGATCGCGCCGAGCCAACCCGAACCCCGGATTGCACCAGCTCCGGTTCGGGCTCCAGCCCCACCCCCGGCTCCGGTTCGGGCTCCAGCCCCACCCCCACCCCCGGCTCCGGTTCGGGCCCCGGCCCCACCCCCGGCTCCGGTTCGAGCTCCAGCTCCACCCCCGGCTCCGGTTCAGGCTCCGGCCGCCGCTGCCGGGAAGCCGGAAGTTCGGTCTTCGGCGACCAGCCGGACCTCGGACCAGGGTTCACCCGTGGATCCGGATCAGACACCGTCGTCCGGGATCCCGCTGTCGGCGCATCCGGCCTGGGGTGCCCCGGTGTCCTGGCCGCCGGCCTGGGATCTGCCGAACGCCCGCAAGCTGCCGTCCAGCGCCTCGGACTTCAGCCCGCGCCGGGCGGCCGGTTCCACCGGCTCGCTGCCGGTGCAGCCCCCGGTCCGACCGGAACCGACCGGCTCGCACCCGTTGACCAACGGTGACCTTCCGGGGGCGCCACCGGCCGGTGGGATGAGCGATGACGAGGAGCGCACTCGTAACGGTCTACGCAAGCGCACACCGCGCATCCAGCGCGCGTCGCAACCGGCGTACACCCGGTCACCGAATCGGGTCATCGACCTGGATTCCGGTGTCCGATCCGCAGCGGTCGTGAACGATTCACCGGCTCAGGTGAGCGCTCGGCTCACCGCACTACGGGCCGGCTTGCAGCGAGGCAAGGGGGTCGCAGGCCCCAAGCGACCCGGAGCGGGCGGCAGCATCGAGCACGACGTCAAGGAGACCGAATGAGCGTGAACGCGCACACAGACCGGCATCAGTTCGGCTGGCTACTCGGAAACTTCGTGCACCAAACGGACGGCGTCCGGGAGGCCGTAGCGGTCTCCTCCGACGGTCTGCTGATCGCCAGCTCCGACGGGCTGAGCCGGACCGAGGCCGATCACCTGGCGGCGATCGTCTCCAGCCTGGCCAGCCTGGGTCGCAGCGCAGCCCGCCGGTACGACTTCGACGGCCTGAAGCTCGTGATGATCGAAATGAACCGTGGGTTCCTGTTGGTCTCCGCGATCGCCGGTGGGAGCTGCCTGGGAGTCGTTGCGGAGGGTGACTGTGATCTCGGGTTGATCGGTTACGAGATTGCCTCGTTGGCCGAGCGCTTCGGGCCGCTGCTCACTCCCGCACTGATCTCCGAATCCCGGCAGCAACTACCCCGATGAGCGACCGGCGGGACGAGGCGACGGGGTCTCTTCCCCGTCATGTAGAGGATGACGACTACGACGAGTTGGTCATCCGGCCGTTCCTGCTCACCGGCGGCCGAACCCGGCCTGCCCGTGAGGGTCTGGCCATTGAAACGCTCATCCAGGCGCGACCCGGAGCGATGCTGTCATCGCTTCGTTTTGAAGCACGTCAGATCGTCGAGCTCAGCCGGAATGCGACGTCCATGGCCGAACTGGCAGCGGCGCTGAAGGTTCCGCTGGGCGTCGCCCGCGTTCTCGTGTCCGACTTGGTCGACGACGGTTCCGTCACCGTCGTCCAGCGCGAGGAACTGTCGCTTCAACTGATCGAGAGGATCCGCGATCGTGTCCGCGCACTTTAGTCAGGCCTCCGCACCGGTCTCCGTGAAGATCGTGATCAGCGGCGGCTTCGGTGTCGGCAAGACCACCTTCGTGGGCTCGATCTCCGAGATCGAGCCGCTGCTCACCGAGGCGGACATGACGCAGGCGTCGGTCGGTGTCGACGACCGGAGCCCGGTGCCGGGCAAGGTCACGACCACCGTCGCCCTCGACTTCGGCCGCATCCGGCTCGACGAGTCGCTGTGGCTCTACCTCTTCGGGACGCCCGGCCAGGACCGCTACGCGTTCCTCTGGGACGACCTCGTCGAGGGCGCGCTCGGGGCCGTCGTCCTGCTCGACACCAGCCGGATCGAGGACTGCTTCCCGGCGATCGACTACTTCGAGGACCACGGCATCCCGTTCCTCGTCGCCGTCAACAACTTCGACGGCATGGAGCGGTTCGAGCTCGACGAGGTGCGCGAGGCCCTCGGCGTCGTCGAGCGCATCCCGGTGCTCGACTGCGACGCGCGTCGTCGCGACTCGGTCAAGAACGTGCTCGTCGCGCTGACCGAAGAGGTGCTCTCCCGGCGGCTCGAGCACGCCGTGACCCGGTGAGCGCGCCGTCCCGATGCAAGCTCGGCAGGAACCTGAGTAGGGAGCGATCTGCAGTGGCACTGCGAGCTGTGACGTCCGCCGCCTTCGCGGCCGTGCTGGTCGGCCTGGCCGGTTGCGGCGGCGGCGCGCCCGAGGTCGTTCCCGCGCCCGGCGTGCAGCCGAAGGACTGCGGGAGGTTCACGATCGCCGTCAACCCGTGGGTCGGGTACGAGGCGAACGCCGCCGTCGTCGCGTACCTCGCGAAGACCGAGCTCCAGTGCGAGGTCGTGCTGCGGCCCGAGGCCGAGGTCGAGTCGTGGAAGAACATGGCGGCCGGCAAGGTCGACGTGATCCTGGAGAACTGGGGCCACGACGACTTCAAGAAGACCTACATCGACGAGCAGAAGGTCGCGGTCGAGGCCGGGCTGACCGGCAACAAGGGCGTCATCGGCTGGTACGTGCCGCCGTGGCTGGCCAAGGAGCACCCGGACATCACCGACTGGAACAACCTGAACAAGTACGCCGAGGAGTTCAAGACCTCCGAGTCCGGCGACAAGGGACAGTTCCTGGCCGGGGACCCGTCGTTCGTCACCAACGACGAGGCGCTGGTGACCAACCTGAAACTGGACTACAAGGTGGTCTACT
>DATINJ010000291.1:0-18997 GCA_035474375.1 Kineosporiaceae bacterium
GTCGACGTCTACGCCAACGGCGACAAGATCCTCAGCAACTTCAAACCGGGCACCCTGACCGACCCGCTGAAACTGCCGGCCGGCTCGTACGACCTGGCCGTCTTCAAGGCCGGTGACCCGAAGAGCGGAACCCCGGCGATCAAGGCGGATGACGTCGATGTTCCTGGCGGCGCCAACCTCACCGTGGTGGCGAATCTGGATGCCGACGGCAAGCCGGTACTGACGCCGTTCGTCAACGACACCTCAAAGATCAAAGCGGGCGAGGCCAGGATCACTGTCCGGCACACCGCCGCCGCACCCGCGGTCGACATCCGGGCCGACGGCAAACCGGTGTTCGAGGGGCTGACCAACCCGAAGCAGGCGAAGGCCGACCTCCCGGCCGGCCGGATTACCGCCGATGTCGCCCTGGCCGGTACCGACACCGTGGCGATCGGCCCGGCGAAGCTGAACCTCAAGGAGGGCACGAACACCATCGTGTACGCCTGGGGCTCGGCCGAGGAGAAGGACCTTGATCTGGCCGTGCAGACGATCGCTGGCCTGCACTCAGCACCCGGCGGTGTCCCCTCCGGCACCGGCGGACTGCTCGATGACAGCCTGCCCGGGCCCCTGCTGGTGCTCGCCATCGGCGGCCTGGCCTGCCTCGGGATCGCCGGTGCCGGAGCAGGCAGCAGCCTGCGCCGGCGGCGGATGATCGCCACCCGGGCCTGACCGGCATGCGACGGTGGCTGGCACTCGGGCTCGTCGGGCTGGCGCTCGCCGTTGGCATCCCCACCACCTGGTGGGCCACCCGGCCCGGCCCGGCCGGGATGCCGGTGGACGCCGCCCCAGGCCCGGTGCCGGCCACCGCGGCTGCGGTCCCTTCGACCCGGCCCGCGCGGGCTGCCGTCACCGTCCGCGCGGACCGGCCCAACGAGCGGCTCTCACTCAGGGTGCCCTCGCTGGGCATCGTCGCGCCGATCGTGCCGGTCGGCGTCCGCCCGGACGGGACGATGGACATCCCCGAACCGGTGCGGGAAGTCGGCTGGTACAAGTTCGGCCCGGCCCCGGGGACACCGGTCGGCTCTGCGGTGCTGGCCGGTCACGTGGACAGCGCCCGGCAGGGCCGCGGTGCGCTGTTCGACCTGCGCACGGTGGCGGTCGGCGCCCGGATCGACGTGACGTCGGCCGCCGGGCGCACCATCCACTACCGGGTGACCGGCCGGCAGCGTTTCGTGAAGCAGCGACTGCCGACCGAGCGGCTGTTCACCCGCGACGGCGCCGCACGCCTCGTGATCATCACCTGTGGAGGTCCTTTCATCGAGAAACTATCCAGCTACCGTGACAATCTGGTGGTCGCGGCCTCGCCGCTGTCATGACCATCGCCCACCAGCGGGCCCGCGCCGCGGAGGTATCCCTGACCGCCCCGGTTCCCGACGACACCCAGTTGGGCGAGATGTTCGCCGCCGGTGACGAGCGAGCGCTGGCCTGGGCCTACGAACGGCTGGCCGGGCTGGTGCACGGCTTGGCCTGCCGGGCCCTGGGCCAGGGCACCGATGCCGAGGACGTCACCCAGCAGGTTTTCATCTCGGCCTGGAACACCCGATCGGGATATCACCCGGGCAAGGGCCCGCTGGCGGCCTGGATCGTCGGGATCACCCGGCACCGGGTGGCCGACGCGCTGGCCCGGACCCGGCGAGACCAGCGGATCACGCTGGCGGCCGCCGCCAGTGAGCCGACTCCGGTGCGCTCCTTCGACGAGGCCGCGACGAACCGGGTGGTGCTGCTCGACGAGCTGGCCCGGATCGGGCAGCCGCAACGCGGCATCATGGAGCTGGCGTTCTTCGAGGATCTGACCCACGAGCAGATCGCCGAACGCACCGGAATCCCGCTGGGAACGGTGAAGAGCCATATCCGTCGGACCCTCAGTCGGCTCCGCGACAGGTTGGAGGTGGAGGGTGCTGCACTGTGACGAGGAAACCCTCAGCCTGCTCGCGCTCGGCGAGCCAGGGCCACCTGACGCCGAGGCGCACGTCGCGCAATGCCCGCGCTGTAGCGCGGAGCTGGCTGCCCTGCGCCAGCTGGTCCGCACGGTCCGGGCCCCGGAGGTACCGGACGAGCCCCGGATCGCTCCACCACCGCGGGTCTGGGATCAGATCGCCGCAGCCACCGGCGTCCAGGTGCACCCGGACCCGGCCGAGGTGGAACGGCACACCGCAACCGCCATTCTGTCTCTCGACTCCTTCGACTCCGCCGGCTCCTTCGACTCCGCCGGCTCCCCTGGGCCCGCCCTGCCGGTGCAGCGGTCGCGTTCGTGGACCTCGCGGCTCGACGGCAGGCTGCTGGCGATCGCCGCCAGCTGCCTGGTGATCGGACTGCTCGGCGGGATGCTCGGCACCCGGTTCCTGGCCGACGACGCCCCGACCGAGACCGCGCCGGTCGTGGCGGCCACCCGGCTGAGCGGGTTGCCGGCCGCGCCGACCGCCTCCGGGCAGGCGGACGTGACCCAGAGCGCGACCGGGCGAACGCTCTTCCTGGACGTGCGGCAACTCGGCGTGCCGAACGGGTTCTACGAGGTGTGGCTGATCGATCCGACGGTACGCAAGATGGTCCCGGTGGGTGTGCTGAGCGGCACCGAGGGCCAGTTCACCCTGCCCGACGGCGTGAACCTCACCGACTATCCGCTGGTCGACGTCTCGATCGAACCGCTGGACGGCAACCCCGCGCACTCCGGTAAGAGCGTCCTGCGGGGCACCCTCCGGTCCTGACCGGCCCGGCTTTAGGCTGGAGCACGTGGCCCAGACGCTGATCAGCCGAGCACTGACAAACCTGCCGGTCGGGATCTCCCGGGTTTGGCTGCGCCGGATCCTGCTGGCCAACCTGGTGGCTCAGGTCGGCATCGTGCTGACCGGCGGCGTCGTCCGGCTGACCGGCTCCGGGCTGGGCTGCCCGACGTTCCCCGAATGCGTGCCGGGTTCCTACATCCCGGTGGTCAACCAGCCGGAGGGGATCCACAAGTTCATCGAGTTCGGCAACCGGATGCTGACCACGGTGGTCAGCGTCCTCGCGGTCGCGGCTCTGCTCGCCGTCCTGCGCCAGGTGCGCGCCGGGCAGGGTGGACGGCGACGGCTGGCGTTGGGCGCGGTGCCGTTCCTCGGAGTGATGGCACAGGCGCTGATCGGCGGGATCACGGTCCTCACCCAGCTGAACCCGACCGTGGTCGCCGTCCATTTCCTGGTTTCGATGGGCCTGATCGCCGGGTCCACGCTGTTGTTGCTGGTGGCCGTCCCTCCGGCGTCGAGCGACCCGGTGCCGAGCGCCCCGGCGCCACGGCTGGCCCGCCGGCTGGCCGCCGCCGCCGGGGTGACCGCCGCCCTGGTGCTGATCCTCGGCACCATGGTCACCGGCTCCGGGCCGCACTCGGGTGACGCTGCCGACCCGAACCGGTTCAGCTTCGACATCCCGGAGGTGACCCGGACGCACTCCGGTCTGGTCTGGCTCTTCTGCGCCCTGGTGCTGGCCATCGCCGTCACCCTGTCCCGGGCCACCGGTCAGGACGCCGCCCGGCGCTGGACGTTCGCCCTGCTGGGGGTCACCGCAGCGCAGGGAACGATCGGCTACCTGCAGTACGCGCTCGGGGTGCCGGCCTGGTTGGTCGGGGTGCACATGCTCGGGGCGTCACTGTTCGTGATCACCACCACCGGGACGGTGCACGCCGTGTTCCGGCGCAGGCCCCTAGAGAGCCGCCTCGATCCGCTGCCGGCGTTCGGCCAGCTCGGCTCGCTGCCGGGTAAAGACCAGCCGGACCAGTCGCTCCCGATCCAGCGGTGAGATGTCCACGAACTGGGCGCGCAGGGTGGTCCCGTCGCGCTCCAGCACCGACAGCACGGCCGGGGCGAGATCACCGCCGGGCATCCCGATCTCGAGGTAGATCCTGGTCCCGGTAAGGACGCCGTCCGCGCCCGGCAACTCCAGCGAGATGCCGCCGCCGGACACCGTCTCGGTGCTGCCCGCGAGGATGCCCCCGCGATCACCGCCAACCCCGTCGGCGATCTGCTCGGCCGCCTGTGACCGGGTCACTGCAGTGGTGGACAGGACCGCGCCGCGCAACGGCAGCCGGACCTGGGCTCGGACGTTCTCCCGGCGCTGCTCCACGATCGCCGCCGGTTGCAGGCCGGGAGCCCGCAACAGGAAGCTGCCGTCGGCGTGCACGACTTCGGCATCGAGCCGGACCGGCCCGTTCTCGGTCGGGAACTCCACCGCGACCGTCCGCCCGGTCAACCCGGCGGCCTGCACCGCGGCGACGTCACCAAGCACGGCGACCGCCCAGCCGCCCTCCAGTCGCGCCGCTCGAAGCGTCCGCAGGACCACGGGCGCCTGGGTGCCCTGCACGAGCAATCTGCTGCCGGCTGCGACCGTAGACATGCCATCTCCTGCTGATCGGGGCCCGGCGGGCGAGTCGGACCGGGTCGGCCCGGGCCGATGAGGCCCGCGAAGGTCAGTCTCTCCCCGATCACGCAGCGTGGACGGAAGTCTGGAACGGTTCACCCGATCCGCCGAATCCAACCCCGGTCAGGCCAGCTCCAGGGCGGTCAGGCCGCGGATCACGAACTCGGGACGGCGGATCGGCTCGGCGTTCAGGTGCAGTTCCGGAACCTGCGCGGCCAGCGCACCGATGACGGACTGCACCTCGATCCGGGCCAGCGGTGCCCCCAGACAGAAATGGATCCCGGCGCCGAACCCGAGATGCGAATTGACGTCGCGACCGACGTCGAAGCGGTCCGGATCGGCGAACACCGCCGGGTCGCGGTTGGCGGCACCGAGCAGGGCCGCAACCTTCTGTCCGGCCTGGATCGGAGTGCCGAGCAGGTCCAGATCCTTGGTGGCGGTCCGTTCGAAGAGCTGGAGCGAGGAGTCGAACCGGGTCATTTCCTCGGCACCGGGGACGGCCAGCGCGGGCTCGGCCACCAGGCGACGCCATTGCGCCGGACGATGGGCCAGCGCGTTCACCCCGTTGCCGACCACGTTCACGGTCGCCTCGTGCCCGGCCATCAGCAGCAGCACGCAGGTCCCGACGATCTCGTCCTGGCTCAGCCGATCCGCGCCGTCGGCCGCCGCGACCAGGTCACTGATCAGATCCGCGTCGCCCGGCCGCAGCCGCCGCTCGGCCACCAGCTCGCGCAAGTAGGCGACGAACTCCCGGGCCGCGGTCTCGGCGACGGCCTGCAGGTCGGCACCGAGACCGTACTCGTACATCTTCACGATCGCGTTCGACCAGGGCCGGAGCAGCCCGCGGTCGGAGTGTGGGACACCGAGCAGTTCGGCGATCACCTCGACCGGCAACGGCTCGGCGACCGCGGCAATCAGGTCGGTGGGCCGGCCCGCTCGCAGTTCCTCGGCCAGCTCGCCGACCAGCTGGTTCGCCATCCCGGCCACCCAGGGCCGCATCCGCTCCACGTGACCGCGGCCGAACGCACCGGCCACCAGCCGGCGCAGCCGGGTGTGCGTGGGCGGTTCGCTCTCCAGGATGGACGTGCGGTGCAGCAGATTGAACGCCGGGAACAGGTCGACCGGCTCCCGATCGCGCCAAATCCGACCCAACGCCCGATTCCGCAACAGAGCGTCGCACGCGGCGTGCGAGACCGCGATGTACAGGCCAAGCCCTTCATGCCAATGCACCGGGCCCTGCTCCCGCAGGGCGGCGAACACCGGATAGGGATCAGCCAGGAAGTCAGGATCGGCCGGATCAAACATCCCGCCGATGCTACTGCCGTGAACTCTTGCTCCTGGCGGCGCCTGGGCGAAGTCCGGCCACCGCCAAGATCGCCAGGCATGCCCGCTTTTAGGCCGTTAAGGGGCACATTTGCGGGCGCAGCTGGGCGATCACTGGGGCGCGAAGAGATCACTGGGCGCCGAGGCGCCGAGTGAGACTCACACCGCCCGCGGTGATCATGCACGGTTACCCGCTTTGAGCGGGCAACCGTGCATGATCGCGGGCCGTAGGCGGGCACGCCGGCGCTGCCGCGCCTCCCAAGTGCATGATCGCGGAATGGGGTTAGGGACGGATCACGGGATCGGCGTGCGGGGTCAGCGGGCGGCGGTGGAGTGGCGGATCGCCAGCTTCGGCGGCAGCAGGGTTGAGCCCACCGTTTGCTGGCCGGCCAGCTGGGCCATGGCCAGCCGGACCGCGCCCCGGCCCATCTCTTCGGCCGGAATGGACACGCTCGTCAGCTGGGGCGAGGTCTGCAGGGCGACCTGATCGGGACAAATCGCCAGCACCGAGTTCTCCTCCGGGACGAGCCG
The DNA here is from genome assembly GCA_035474375.1 of Kineosporiaceae bacterium. Classification (GTDB taxonomy): domain Bacteria; phylum Actinomycetota; class Actinomycetes; order Actinomycetales; family Kineosporiaceae; genus JANNPJ01. The sequence goes on from DATINJ010000291.1 coordinate 6,280, forward strand.
GCCGAGCTGGCGCAGCAAGCTCATCAACGGTGGGATCGCCGCCTCGTTCTGGACGACGAATCCGGTCGTCGAGGGTCGCTCGCCGAGGATCCGGGTCAGCGTGCCCGCCGCCGACTCGAAGGTGCCCTCGCACGGGCGATGAATGGAGCGAAGCCCGCGCGCAGCGGCCCGTTCCTGGAATCCCGCGAGCGTTCTCTCGGCAAAACCGGTGTGCCGTCGATAGACCTCTTGACTCTCGCCGATCAGGGCCACGTCGCGGTGCCCAAGATCGGCAAGGTGGTCGGCGCAGGCCGCCCCGGTGGCGGCGAAATCCAGATCGATACAGGTCAATCCGGTGCTGTCGGACGGCAGCCCGATCAGCACCGCTGGGGTAGTGACCTCCCGCAGTACCGGGATCCGAGGGTCGTCGAGCTCGATGTCCATCAGGATCAGCGCGTCGGCCCGGCCGCTGCGGGCGATCCGGCGCAACCCGTCACCGCCCTCGTTCCCGGTCAGCATCAGCACGTCCTGATCGAATTCCCGAGCCGCCGTGATCACCGCCGTCACGATCTCCATGATCACCGGCACGTACATGTCGCTCCGCAAAGGCACCATCAGCGCAAGGACATTCGCGTGATTCGAGGCCAGCGCCCGAGCCCCGGCGTGCGGGGTGTAGCCGAGGTCGGCGATCGCCCGCTGCACCCGCTCCTGAGTGATCTCGGAAATCGACCGCTTGCCGCTGAGCACGTAGGACACCGTGCTCGCGGAGACACCGGCCGCGCGTGCCACGTCAGCCAGCGTGACCATCCGGATTCACCCCCACACGCCGCACGCACCAGGAAAGCTGCTCCGGCCTGCCGGCAGCGAACTCCACCGTCCGGGGCCCGGCACCGGCGCAGAGCACCAGCACCGACTGGGCCACCTCCGACTCGAGCACGGCCTCGACCACCCCGGTCCGCAGGTCCCAGCGCAGATCGGCGACCCTGATCCCGGCCACCGTGCGCGCTCCACGCAGCCGACCGGCCGGCATCGAATCGGGCACGGCGGGAAGCAGTTCCACCCGGCCCGGCTCGGCGTCCACCAGGGTCTCCAGCAGCAACCCCGGCAGCGCGCAGGAGGCGTCGGAATTAAAGACGTCGCGGCTCGGGTAGTGACTCGTCATCAGGTTGTCGAAGCAGAAATCGCGGCTCAATACCTCGGTCAGCATGTCGTCCACGAGGCCGGGGTCGCGCAGCCGCGCGGCCACCAGAGCCTGGTGCAGGTAGCCATGCGCGGAATCGTTCTCGTGACCGCGCAGCCGCAACGCGCGCAGGGCCGCCGCCGCGAGCTCCGGAGTGGCGTGCACGCTGATCTCGTGCAACGGCCAGACCGGGTAGAGGTGGCTAACATGACGATGATCATAATCGTCGATGGCCTCCGGCCAGGCCCATTCGGCCAGGGCCTGCTCGGCGTTGATCCGATAGCGCGGCAGCGCCCCCAGCAGGGCCCGCCAGCGGCTCACCTCCCCCGCCTCGATCTCCGAACTCGCCTCGACCGCGGAGCTCGCCTCGACCGCCGCGCTCAGGGCATGGCGGGCCGCCGCGATGTCCATCGTGGCGTTGACCGCGATCGGAACCCCGCCCAGCGGGGCGTTCTCCGGGGAATACGACGGGACGAACACCGCCTGCCCGTCGGCGTCCCGGCGGGTGAGGAAATCCTCATAGAAGCGGGCGATTTCGACCAGCAACGGGATCACCCGCCGGCGCTGGTACTCGCTGTCCGAGGTGGCCGCCGCATAGTTGAGAAGGGTCACCAGCAGCCAGTCGGCACCGGCCGTCCAGGCGTGCAGCGGCCAGGCCCGGCTCAACTGGATGCTGGCTCCGTTCTGACCGTCGGTATGGGTGGGCGACACGATGCCGCGCGCCCCGAAGAGCAGCCGGGCGTTCGCTCGCCAATCGTCCAACTGATCGTGGATGAGGCGGTCGAGAGCGAAGACAGCCTCCGGCAGATCACCGTTGACCGCGCCCGCCAGTTGCAGATTCAGGTTGGCGTTCAGGGTGAAACCAGCCGCCCAGGCGGCATTCCAGTCGCCTTGCCAAACTCCGACCAGGCGCGGTGGTCGAATCCCGCTGGCCGAGAGCAGGTGATAGCGACCGGCGTGAAACAGCTTCTCGAGCAGTGCGGGCGAGTGGGGTTTCGCCAGCAGTTCGGCGACCGAGGCAGCCCGGTCGGCCGGATCGACGTCCAGCTCCAGGCTGACCCGCTCAAAGGCCGGTCGGTGCAGGGCCACATGCCGATCGAGCAGCACCGAGAAGTCGTCCGGTAGCTCAGCCAGCGCCCTCTCGCACTCCGCCACGAGCCGGTCGAGCTGGTCCGGCCGCTGGTCGTCCGGATCGCACCGCGCGACCCTGGTCAGCAGCACCACCTGCGCCGCGGTGACCACCACCCGGGTGACCCCGACGTATCCGGGGCACTCGCCGTCCCGGACCGGATAGCTGACCAACACCCCCCGGATCCCGCTGGCCAGACCGGGCCCGGCACCGCCGAACGCCCCGACGCCGAGTCCGACCGGCGCGCCCGGCAGCCAAACATCGTGGTCCAGTGACAGCTTCGCCCAGGACTGGGAGGTCGGAGCAACCAGACGGCAGACGATGACGTCGTCCGCCCGGGAGACGAAGCAGTCGCGCTGCCACGCTCCCTGGGCATCGACCCAGCCGACCGTGACGACGCCGGTACGGTAATCGGTCTCCCGCCGATAATCCCGATAGTCAGCCGGATCGAGCCTGAGGCGCAGCGCGAACGCGGGATGGAAGGACTCCCCCCACTGGGTCGGCCGCCCGTCACTGAACGCGTCCAGAGCCTCGTCACCACGGCCGGCGAGGACATGATCGCGCACCTGCTCCAGCCGGTGCGCGACATCTGGAGCCCGCAATGTCCGGCTACCGTTCGGCAGGGTCAGGCAGTGGTGAGTGACGATCACGGTTTCGTCGTACGGGTCACCGAAGACCAGAGCCCCGTGCCGGCCGTTGCCGCTCAGATACGCATCCTGCCAACGGGTCGCCGGAGCGGTCCCGTGAATCCCGGACCAGGTCATGATCCGCACCTAGCCCTTGATCGCCCCGAGCAGGACGCCCTTGGCGAAATGCTTCTGCACGAAGGGATAGATGACCAGAATCGGAATCAAGGTCAGCACCAGCATTCCCATTTGCAGCGACAGTGGCGCCACTTGGGTTCGAGCGACCGCCGCGCCCGCCATGTTCGTTCCCACCCCAGGAATCTGCGCCCCCTGCGTAACGTATTGGTAGAGGACGTACTGTATCGGCCATTTGGTGCTGTCGGCCGGCATGTAGAGCAGGACGTTGAACCAGTTGTTCCAATAGCTGACGCCGTAGAACAGCGCCATCACCGCGGTCACCGACTTCGACGTCGGCAACACCACCGACCACAGGATCCGGAAGTCGCCGGCCCCATCTATTTTCGCCGCATCGATCAGGTCGGTCGCGGTACCCATGTAGAACGCGCGCATGATCAGGATGTTGAACACCGAGATCGCGCTGGGCAGGATGAGCGACCAGTACTGGTTGTAGCCGTGGAACAGGTTGGCGACGACCAGGAAGGTGGGAATCAGGCCACCACTGAAGAACATGGTGACGATCAGGGTCATCAGCAGGGTGCGATGGCCGAAGGATCCGCGCCGGGACAGGCCGTAGGCGCACAGTGCCGACACCACCATCGAGATCACCGTGCCGATCACCGTGATCACCAGGCCGATGATCAGTGCTCGGGTGACCTCACCGCCGCTGAGCATGCTGGCGTAGGCCTTCAAGGTCAGGCCGTGCGGCACGAGCACCAGGCCGCCCGCGGTATTGATCGATTCCTGGGTGGAGAAGCTGGTGATCACCACCGCCCAGAGCGGGAACAGGACCACGGCAACCGTGATGAACAGCGTCAGGGCCTTGCCGATCCGGCCGAGGACCGTCGGGTTCTCCTCCCAGATCGGCCGGTTCGGATTGCGCTGGCGTCGAGGTCGGACGACGGCGTCCGGTGTGGTGGTGGTCATCCGTTGCTCCTGTAGAGGCCGTCTTCGCCGAGGGCATGAGCGAGCTTGTTCGCCGCCAGGATCAAGAGCAGCGAGACGACGCCCTTGAAGAGGCCGGCTGCGGCTCCCAATCCGTAGTTGTTCGCGACCACCCCGTACATGTACGAGTAGGTGTCGAGCACTTCCGCGGCGCTGGAACCCACGGCATAGCGTTGAATGAAGAACTGCTCGAATCCCACCGACAGCGCGTTGCCCAGGCGCAGCACCAGAAGCAGGACGATGACGCCGCGCATGCCTGGCAACGTGATGTGCCACAGCCGCCGCCAGGGTCCCGCGCCGTCCGCCGCCGCCGCCTCGTAGAGCGTGTTGTCGATCGCGGCGATGGCGGCCAGGAAGACGATGATCCCCCACCCGGCCTCCTTCCAGACCGCCTGGCTCGCCACCAGGTATTTGAAGGCGCCGGGGTCGGTCATGATGTTCCACGGGCTCAGCCCGTGCGAGCGCAGCAGGTGGTTGAGCACCCCCGCGCCGCCGAGCATCTGCTGGAACAGGGCGACGACAATCACCCAGCCGAAGAAGTGCGGTAGATAGGTGATCGCCTGGATGGTCGAGCGGATCCGCGAATCGAGCACCGAATTCAGCAGCAGCGCAAGGGCGATCGGGATCGGGAAGTAGAGCACCAATTGCACCAGGCTGAGCACCAGGGTGTTCTCCAGCGCATGCCAGAACGCTGGATCGCCGAAAAGCAGCTGAAAGTTGCCCAGTCCGGCCATCGGGCTGGCCCAGAAACCGGCGATGTAGTCGTAGTACTGGAAGGCCGTGACGGTGCCGAACATCGGCAGGTAGTTGAAGGCGACGACCAAGGCGATGGCCGGCAGCGTCATCAGCACCAGCGTGCGGTCATGGCGCAGCCGCACCCGCCAGTCCAGCTTTCGCCGAATTGGCTTCGTGACAGTGTCTTTCGGATCGCTCGGCTCCGGTGCCACGACGGCGACCGGGAGATGAGGTTCGACCGTGGTCATTGGCCGGTTCCGAACTTGTCGACGACCTCCTTCTGATGCCAGTCGAGCAGCTGCTGGCCACCGGCGGACTTCCAGTTCGCGGCGGCGGCTTTGAACTCCGCCACGGTCTTCTTGCCGAACGTCACCTCCTTGATGATGTCGTTGACCTGGGTGCCGGTCGAGGTGCTGGCGAAGCGGCTCGGCGGGTTCACGTTCATGTTCCAGAACGCTGGCTTGTACGCGTGCTTAACGGCGTCCGCCGCCCAGGTGTGTGCCGCCTGGGTGACGTCGTCGTGACCCGGATTGGTGGCGATGTTCCGGTAGGAGCAAAGGAATTGGTACGTCATCTGATTCGCTTCCTTGGTGCCCTGCGTGGTGTAGACCGGGCCGGTGTCCCCGCGGGTCCAGTCCACACCCTCGACGCCGTAGTTGATCAGCGTGTACTCGGCCGAGCCGTAAGGCGCCGCCAGATAGTTGGCGATGGCCAGGCACTCGTCGATCTGCGCCGGGGAAAGTTTCTTGTTCAGGTAGCTGAGGATTCCGGACGAGGCGCTCAGCGCGATGGTCGGTGTGCTGCCGTCGTGGGAGAACACAGGAAACGCGCCACGAACGTACTTTGGGCTGACAGCCAGGCCCGCCACCGCGTCCGGACCGTTCCAGGCACCCGGACCGTCGGCCGAGATCAGCAGCTTTCCGGCGTGGAATCGCTGCTTGGCGTTGGCTTCGTTGCCGGCGACGGCGTCCGGGTGCACGTAGCCGGACTTCGCCAGCTTGTAGGCGAAAGCCAGCGCGGCTTCCAGCTCTGGGCTGTCGTAAGCGCTGACCACCTTGCCGTTGGCAGCAGACACCGGGTTCCCGACCGGGGGCACCTTGAAGATCTGCTGAATCGCCAGCCAGAGCACATCGAAGGCCCAGACGTTCGCCGAGGCGGAGGTCAGCTCCTTGCCGAGCGCGTAGAGGGTGTCGGCGGAGGTGACGCTCGCCGGGTCGATGCCCTTGGCCGCGAGGAGATCCTTGCGGTAGAAGAGCACCGCGCTGAAATTGGACTGCGAGGTGAAGGAGGGGATGGCGTACATCCGGTTCTGCCAGACACCCGCCTGCCACCCGCCAGTAGGAATCGCCGCGAGGTTCGGGTACTTCTTCACCTTGTCGCCGGCCAGGTGATCGGTCAGGTCGGCGAACTTGCTGATGGCCAGCTCACCCACGTTGACGTTGGCGTTCCACCAGGAGGGAATCTGGATCCAGTCCGGCAGCTTGCCCCCGGCGACCAGCGTCGGAACGGTCTTCACATAGTTGGTGCCGTCGGCCGGCTGGACTTTCACGCTGGCGCCGAGCGCCTTGTTGACGGCCTGGTAGTAGGGGTTGTTGGCCTTCGGGATCGGGCCCCACAGCGGCGTGATCGCGGTGTACGACCCGCCCGATCCGGGGACCGCGGAGACCGTCTTGACCAGGTCTGTCGGGTACTTCAGGAAGCCGGGATCGGTTGCCGCAGTGGCTTGTCCGGCGACGCTGGGAAGATCTGGGGCCGGTCCGCCGGTCGCCGGGACGTAGTTTGGAAGGACACCGGAGAGGTCCTTCGAATTGACGTTTCCGGTGGTACCCGAGCCGCCGCTGCATGCGGTCAGCAAGGTGGGAGCGCCAACAACTGCGCCCACCCCGGCCGCCGCCGCGCCGAAGAAGGATCTGCGACTGAGCCCGGTGCTGTCGGTTCCCATGCTGGGACCTCTCTGTCCTGAAGTGGGGTGGAGTCGAATCCGCTGTCGAAGCGCTTCGAAGATTTGGTGAGGCTACGGCACGGTCTCTATCGGGACAAGAGGGAGATATTCGAAATATTGCCGCCGGATTTGCCCGGCTTGGACCCCTTGACGGCGGGCCAGAGCCTCTGGAACCGTCGGGGCACCCAAACCCCGTCGAAGCGCTTCACTGGTCAACCACCCGGAAGGACCGCACCGTGCACCGCACGATCTCCAACGACGGAACGGATCGGCGGATCGGCGATCTCCTCGACCAGCTCACGGTTGCGGAGCAGATCGCGATGCTCCATCAGTACGGTCCGGCGGTGCCCAGGCTGGGTCTTCGACCGTTCCGTACCGGCACCGAGGCCCTGCACGGGGTCGCCTGGCTGGGCGAGGCGACGGTGTTCGCGCAGGCCGTCGGCCTGGGCGCGACCTGGAATCCAGAACTCCTGGAAAAGGTCGGCGAGATCACCGCTATCGAGGTTCGAGCCAAGCACGCGGCGGATCCGGACGTGAGTCTCAACGTCTGGGCACCGGTCGTGAACCTGTTGCGCGACCCGCGTTGGGGGCGCAACGAGGAGGGCTACTCGGAGGATCCCTTGCTGACGTCGCGTTTGGCGATCGCCTACTGTCGCGGGCTACGAGGGGAGCATCCGGACGTCGTCCGCACCGCCCCCACTGTGAAACATTTTCTGGCATACAACAACGAAGGCGACCGGGACCAGACCTCCTCGGTACTGCGCGCCCGGGTCTTGCGGGAGTACGACCTTCCGGCCTTCGCCGGGCCGATCCAGGCCGGCGTCGTCGATGCGGTGATGCCGTCCTACAACCTGGTGAACGGCCGCCCCGCGCACCTGAGCCCGTACCTCAACGAGCTCCTGCGGCCCTGGAGCCCGCACGAGTTGCTGGTGGTCAGCGACGCCGAGGCGCCGGGCAACCTCGTCGGTTCCCAGCAGTGTTTCACCGACCACGAGACCGCTCACGCCGCAGCCCTGCTGGCCGGCGTCGACAGTTTCACCGAGCGCAGCGCCGATCCGTCCTTCACCATCGACCTGTTCACCCGGGCCTTGGATCGCGGGTTGATCAGCGAGACCGACATCGAGCGCGCGGTCCGCCGGGTACTGACCGTCCGCTCGCGCACCGGCGAGTTCGATCCCGCAGCCGACCCGTACGCCGCAATCGGCCCGGACGCGCTGGATCGGCCCGAGCACCGCGAACTGGCCCGCGAAGTGGCCCGCGACCAGGTCGTCCTGCTGAAGAACGCCGGTGACCTGCTGCCGCTGACCGTCTCCGCGGGCCTGCGGATCGCCGTGATCGGGCCGTTCGCCGAAACGCTCTGCGCGGATTGGTACAGCGGCACCATGCCGTATCGGATCACCATCGCCGAAGGGCTCCGCACCGCGCTGGCCGGGCCGGGCGCGATCGTCACCAGCGTGGAAGGTGTCGACCGGTTCGCGCTGCTGGCCACCGGTCGCGGTCGATGGGTCACCCTGGACCCCCGCGAAGCGACGCTGACCTGCGGAAACTCGGTGCCGGAGGACAGCAGCCCAACGGACGACGACCAGGTGACGCAGTTCGACGTCTTCGATTGGGGCGGCGGCGTGATCACCCTGCGCGCCGTCCAGACCGGCCGATACGTCACGGTCAAGGACGACGGGTTGGGCCTGGCCGCCGATCAGGTGCAGCCGAACGGCTGGGAGGTGCACGAGACCTTCACCCTGCTGCCGCAGGACGACGGCACCGTCGTCGTCCGCAACGTTTACACCGGCAAGTACCTGCTGGTCGACCCGACCGGGGCACTGCGGGCGGCGGCGGAGCGGATCGAGGACGCCGAGCACTTCGCGAAACAACTGGTGCGCGATGGGCTGGCGGAGGTTCGCCAGGCACTGCGGGACGCCGACGTGGCGATCGTGGTGGTGGGCAACGACCCGCACATCAACGGCCGCGAAACGCAGGACCGCAGCACGCTCGCCCTGCCACCGGCCCAGGATGCACTGATCAGGGCCGTCGGCAACGCTCACCCTCGGACCGCGCTGGTCGTCATGAGCAGCTACCCGTACGACCTGACCTGGGCCGACGCTGAGGTGCCGGCGATTGTCTGGACGTCGCACGCAGGCCAGGAGACCGGGTCCGCGCTGGCCGACATCCTGCTCGGCCGGCACGCTCCTACCGGCCGGCTCCCACAGACCTGGTATCGACGCGACGCCGATCTGCCGGACCTGCTGGAGTACGACATCATCAAGGCCCGCCGGACGTACCAGTACTTCGACGGGACGCCGCTCTACCCGTTCGGCCACGGCCTGACCTACACCGGCTTCGACTACTCTGCGGCCCAGATCATTCCCGCGGCTGACGACTCGAAAACCGTGACCGTGCAGGTCGATGTCACCAATGTCGGAGACCGGGCGGGCATCGAGGTGGTGCAGGTCTACACCCGGATGACCGGCCCGAGCATCGATCGGCCGGTGCGCAAGCTCCAAGGTTGGTGTCGAGTGCCGCTCGCGCCGAGCCAAACCCATACCGCCGAGGTGCATTTCCCGCTGGACGGCCTCGCGATTTGGGACGTCGACCGGCATGATTTCCGCGTCGACCCGGGCACATACGAGGTGCTGGTGGGCCGGTCGGCAGCGGCGATCCAGGCAACCGCCGAGCTGACGGTGAGCGGTGAACCAGCGCCACCCCGAACCGTTGTCGGAGTCGACGTCGCCGCTGCGGATTTCGACGACTACACCGGGATCACCCTGGTCGACAACGGCCGCCCAACCGGCGACGCGGTCGAGACGACGACCCCGGTGGAAGCCTGGGTACTGTTCCGGGCGGCCGATCTGAGCGCCGCCCCGACCTCGATGACCGCACGGGTGTCCCGCACCCGACCCGGGTCCGCGCAGCTCGAGCTGAGGACCGGGAAACCCGATGGGCCGTTGCTCGCGACCGTGGCCGTCCCGTTCACCGGTGACCGATCCGCCTGGGTGGACCTGACCACCGAGATCACCGGCGCTGACGGCGTCCATCATCTCTATCTGTTATTACGTGGGCACTTTCGGCTGGATTCCTGGCACTTGGACGTCGCCGATCACGGAAAATCACGATGACCGGTCCGTTCGCGGGCGCCGGGCTGTGGTTCGGCGGCGACTACAACCCGGAGCAGTGGGGGCCGGACACCTGGGCCGAGGACGACAAGCTGATGCGGTTGGCCGGGGTCACCGCCGCAACCGTGGGGGTGTTTTCCTGGTCTTCGCTGGAACCTGAGGAAGGCACCTACACCTTCGGTTGGCTGGACCAAACCCTCGACCGCCTGCACGCCGGCGGAGTGCGCGTGGTGCTGGCCACCCCGACCGCCTCACCGCCACCCTGGTTCTCCTTTGCCCACCCCGACGCTCTCCCGGTCACCGCCCACGGCACCCGGCTCTGGCACGGCAGCCGGGACACCTACTGCGCAGCCGCCCCGGCCTATCGCCAGGCAGCATTGCGGATCACCGAGCAGCTCGCCAGCCGCTACGCCGACCACCCGGCGTTGGCGATGTGGCATGTCCACAACGAGTACGGCTCGCTCTGCTACTGCGACCACGCCGCGGCCGGCTTTCGACGCTGGCTGCGCAGCCGGTACGACGATCGGCTGGATGCTCTCAATACCGCTTGGAACACCGCCTTTTGGAGCCAGGGATACACCAGCTGGGATCAGATCGTGCCGCCGCGAGCAACCCAGTACCTGCCCAACCCGTCCCAGACCTTGGACTTCTCCCGGTTCTGGTCCGACGAGCTGATGGCGGCGTACCTCGAACAGCGCGACCTGCTGTGCCAGGGCACTCCCGGCGTGCCGATCACCACGAATTTCATGCTCCCCAACGACTATCAGAACCTCGACCTCTGGCGTTGGGGTAGCGAGGTCGACGTGGTCGCGGTCGACCACTATCTCAACGCCACCGGTCGACCCGGACGCGCGGACCTGGCTTTCGCAGCCGACCAGATCCGGTCCTTCAACCGGGGACGGCCCTGGCTTCTGATGGAACAGGCACCCAGCGCCGTCCATCTCTACGACCAGGGCATCGCGCCGGTGAAGGAACCAGGGCAGATGCGCAGTGACAGCCTCGGATACGTGGCCCGGGGCTCGGACTCGGTGATGTTCTTCCAATGGCGAACCGGGCGCGGCGGTGCGGAATTGCACCATTCGGCGATGGTGCCGCATGCCGGCCCGGATACCCGGGTGTTTCGCGAGGTGACCGAGTTGGGCGCCGATGTGCGGCGGCTGGCCGAGGTGGCGGGCAGTACGGTGCGGGCCCGGGTGGCGGTGCTGTCGGACGTCAATTCCTGGTGGGCGATGGAAAGCCGGGGCATGCCCTCCAGCCGGATGCGCTACCTGCCGGCCCTGCGCGAGGTGCACGCCGCGCTCTGGGCGGCCGGCGTGACCACCGATTTCGCCCACCCGGAAGCCGATCTGACCCGGTACGGCGTCGTTTTCGCGCCCAGTCTCTACCTGCTGTCAGACGCCGGCGCCGCCTCGCTCGAGCGGTACGTGGCCGGCGGCGGCCACCTGGTGGTCGGTTGCTTCTCCGGCGTCGCCGATGAAACGCACGCGATTCGACTCGGTGGCTACCCCGGTGGCCTGCTGAACCTGCTGGGGCTACGGGTCGAGGAATTCCACCCACTCACCGAAGATCGCGTGATGCGGCTGACGACCGGGGCCACCGGCACGCTGTGGAGCGAGGATCTCCAGACCCGGGGCGCCGAGGTGCTCGCCGCCTACGTCGGTGGCCCGCTCGACGGGCGGCCTGCCGTCACCCGCAACCGTCATGGCGCGGGCTTTGGCTGGTACCTCTCCACCCGGCTCGACCGCGCCGGGTTGGCCGGCCTGGTCGAGCAGGTACTCGCGGCCGCGGGCGTCGGCCCCGAACTGCCCGGCGCACCAACGGATGTCGAGGCCATCCGCCGGCACGCGGACGACGGACGCAGCTGGCTTTTCCTTTTCAACCACGGCGACCTCACCCACCTGGTGCCGGCCAGCGGAATCGACCTGCTGAGCGGCCACCAGGTGGATGGCGAACTGGCGTTGCCGAGTGCCGCGGTCGCGGTGTTGCGCGAGCATTAACCCGTTGCTAGACAATCACTTCGGCGGAGCCAGCACCTGGTCGATCAGGTAGACGGTCGCGTTGGCGGTCTTGATCCCGCCGCAGATCACGTTGGCGCCGTTCACCTTCAGCGCGTCACCGGACCCGGTGATGGTGAGGTCGCCGCCCTGGACCGACCGCTGGGTACCGATCAGCTTCTTCGGGGCAAGCCGGCCGGCCACCAGGTGGTAAGTGAGAACCGCGACCAGTTCCGGGCTGTCGGTCTTCCACCGGGTCATGGTCGCGGCCGGAACCTGGGCGAAGGCGGTATCCATCGGGGCGAACACGGTGTAGTCGCGCCCGTTCAGGGTCTGACCCAGCTTGACCTTCGAGTTCAGCTTTCCGGAGACGGCGGCGCTCAGCGTCTTCAGCACCGGGCTCCTGCGGGCCGCGGTGGCCAGCGGAAGGGCAGCCATCTCGGCGAGCGAACCGGAACCGCTCGGCACCTTGGCGACCAGGTCGGCGCATCCCGGACCGACCAGATCGGCCAGGATCGGATCCATCGCAGTAAGGGTGGCGTTGGTGGTGGGTTTGGTTGCGGTCTCGGCCGGCCGCGGATCGGCGCTGCCACCGCTGCAGGCAGTCAGCCCGACACCAGCGATCAAAGTGGTTGCCACGGCGAGTGAATGACGGCAAAGCGGGGTCATCAGAAGTGCTCCCTCAGAACGACGGTCGAGCATTTCGTCACCAGCGGACGCGGTGAATCAAGCACTGCGGCCACGCTAGCCCGCCGGCCATCCCGATTCGGGATTTGACGTCACGCAATGCTTTTCGCGTGTTTAACCCAAACCACCCGGAACCCACTAATGACAGGCATGAACGGCTGATGACCGGTGATCGGCAGTTGCGCCCGTTTTTCGTGCCGCGAAAGGCACTACT
>DATINJ010000292.1:0-25278 GCA_035474375.1 Kineosporiaceae bacterium
CAGGTCACGGTTATCTCGAGGGGCATGCCGGACAGCGTGGTGTTGGCACCCTTGATCAGTTCCATCGCTCACATGATGGCACCGGCGCACGGTGAGGCCTCGGGAATCCCGTGAGTGAGTCGATGGGCGTTTGCCGCCGGCTCCTGGGGTGCCTGGGGTGCCTGGGGTGCCTGGGGTGTTCGGGGGACTATCTGCCGAACCTTCGGCGGTAGATGACGGGCGTCGCTACGCTCTGGGCGGCTGGAGAACGGGCTTCAACGGTGAAGGACCACGAGGGACGATGCGACGGCTGGGCCTGTTAGGAAAAGGATCGACGCCCGAACGCCAAATGCCGACGATGGCTCAACACGTAACCGGGGCCTCTGTTCTCGGGGTCGCGACATGACGGTTCTGACCGGGCTGGGTCCGTTGCCGTCGCAGATCGCCCAGCGCTACCCGTTCGGCTATGCCGTGGTCGATGTCGAGACATCCGGGTTGTCGGCAGCAGCGGACCGGGTCCTGCAGTTGGCCGTCATGCAGCTGAATTCCCGCGGCGGTCTTGAGGATTCGTGGACGACGCTGCTCGACCCAGGCTGCGATCCGGGGCCGGTGCACCTTCACGGGTTGACCCGGGCTCGTCTTGCTGGATCTCCGCGGTACGACATGGTGGCTCAACAGGTTAGCCGCATGCTGGCGGGCCGGGTTCTGGTCGCCCATAACGCGTCTTTCGACTGGCAGTTCTTGTCGGCCGAGGCGGCCCGGGCGGGGCAGCCGTTGGCCGTGGCGGGACGCTTGTGCACACTGGCGCTGACTCGCCGGCTGGATGTTCCCGTGGCGAGTCTGTCGCTGGCATCGGTGGCTCAGTACTGGGGTGTGACCCAAGGACGGGCCCATGCAGCAGACGACGACACTCGGGTCGCGGTCGAGGTGCTGCGGCATTCTCTGGTGGCGGCCGCCCGGCTCGGGCTTCTGCTGCCGATCGTTCTGGCTTCCGAGACCGGCACCGCGAGGGCCGGATATCCGGCGAAAGCGCCCCGGCCGGTGTGCCCGTGGCGTCACCCGGGCCGTCTCATCCCAAGTAGCCCCCTGGTACAGGGGATGACAGTGGTGATCACCGGGCCCACGGCCGAGGCTCGGGAAACCTTGATGCGGAGGGCGACCGAGGCCGGGCTAGATGTCATGAACTCGGTGAGCCGGCGCACCAGCCTCCTCGTCACGAACAACCCGAAGTCAGCCACCCGCAAGGTGGAAGCCGCTCTGGCACACCAGACTCCAACTCTCTCCGAGAATGACTTCCGGAACCTGCTGACACGCGTTGCACCGGGGACCCCGAGGACGATGACCGCTTCGCCAGCGCTTCGTCCGGTCGTTGCGCCCTCGGCCTCGAAGGCCGGCCTGGCCACCGTGACGACGGGTCGTCTTCGCGGCCGGCGAGTGCTGATCCTGGGTGGACCGCACGAACGGGCCGCCGAGGTCCGGGCCCGGGTTGCGGAATTGGGTGGTCAGCCGGCGGTGAATCTGTCGGCGAGCGTCAGTGACGTCGTTGCGTTGCTCGGTGCGGACCTGGATCCGCGGTGGAGTCGGGCCACGGCCATCGAGTTGAACTGGCTCGACGAGCACGAGTTGATGCCTGTTCCCCGGCCGGTATTGGCTGTCCTCGCAGCTCCGTCTGCCGCAGTGGCGACGAGCCGCGTGGCACCGATTGCCGTGTCATCTGCGGTTGTTGATCCGGTGGTGTTGTCACGCGGCGCCGTCACCGACCTCCCGGCCGACGATGAGTGGTGGCTCAGCGTCCAGTGGGGTGATCCGGAGGACAAGGTCGAAGCTGTGGATGTGGTGGCGTTCGTTGTGGATGCCGACGAGCAAGTCGGCGAGGACAGCGACTTCTGTTTCTACAACAACCTCACCCATCCGAGCGGGGCTGTGGACCTTGCGCTGGAGACACCGGGCGAAGCGCTGCTCCAGGCCCGGCTGAACCTGCTGCCCGAAGGTCGAGGCCGGATCGTTGTGGCCGCCGCGCTCGAGGGCGATGCCACCTTCGGCGACGTGGGACCGATCGAACTGGTTCTGCGTACGGCTGCCGGGACACCCGTCGTGCGAGCAACCCTGGACGCCGCGACCGACGAGACCACCCTGGTCCTGGCCACGATCTACAACCGCAACGGTGCCTGGCGGCTGCGCGCTGTCGGGCAAGGATACGAGTCCGGACTCACCTCGCTCGCCGTGCTGCATGGGGTAGATGTCGACGATTGATGCGCGATATATCCCCTTCGGATTTCATGAAGTGGGTCGCGCAGCTTGGTCTGTTTCACCGCTGGGCTGCTATCAGTTACTACCCCGGATCCGAGCCCTGGCCATCAGCCCAGGTAGTG
Organism: Kineosporiaceae bacterium; assembly: GCA_035474375.1. Taxonomy (GTDB): domain Bacteria; phylum Actinomycetota; class Actinomycetes; order Actinomycetales; family Kineosporiaceae; genus JANNPJ01. Next base: position 2,352 of record DATINJ010000292.1, read on the forward strand.
GCGTCCCCGGCACCACGATGGGTGGTTCGCGCGGTGTCGGGTTCGGCCCCCTTCTTGACACCGCGCGAACCGGGGTTGGTATGGATGGCCTCGCGAGCCCGGCGCCTCGGTGTGGGGCACGCCGTGTCGAAGGGGGGAGCGGCCGCAAGCCTGGGCGGGCCGCCGAAGGTACTCAATTGCCGAATTGCGGACGTTCTCCTGTCCTCATCCGGCTGGTTTGAGTCAGGGGCCTTCGTGAGGGGCCGTCGCGCTGAAGAAGGCGAGCGCTTCGGCGTCCGAGGGCACGGTCAGCAGATTCCCGGTGATGAAGTCGTCCAGTCCCGGATAGTCTGCCGCCCGGCGCCGCAAGGTGGCTGCGGCCGCTTCGGTGTCGTACCGGGTGCGGCGCAGAACGACGTCCGGACCGAGCAGGGCCCAGAGCGCGCCGTCGCTGCCGTAGGCCATGCCGACGCTTCCGGGGTTGACGAAGCGCCGTCGGTCGGCGAGCCGGTCGAACGGCATGTGCGTGTGGCCGAGCACGACGGTGGCTTCCTGGGTGTTGTCGAAGCACTCCCGGAACCGCTGTAGTGGAGAATCCACCAGTACCATCTCGGCGTCGTCCCGGGTGGTCGCGTGGGCGAAGCGGACCGGCCCCAATCCTTGCACCTCGAGGACGACCGACAGAGGAAGATCCGTGATCATCTTTCGATGCCGGTCCTTGAGTTGGGCTGCGGTGTACTCGGTGCCGACCCGGACCTGGTCGGGGAGGTCCGGGTCGGACGAGCCGCCGAGCGCAGTGAGCACCTCACGCTCGCAGTTGCCGTGCACCCAGACCGCGCGATCTCCGAGTTCGGCCAGTCGGTCAAGGGTTTCGGCGGGCATCGGGCCGAACGTCATGTCGCCGTTGATGACGACAGCATCGACGCCGGCTGCATCGACCTCGGCCAGGACGGCCTCCAAGGCCGGCAGGTTGCCATGGATGTCTGCCAATACCGCTACCCGCATGGAAGCCCTCCGGGGGAGTTCGTCTTTCCTACCACCGTGACAGGCGTCAGATCTCGATCGGAGGGTATTAGCTGAGGGCAGAGGGCAAGTGCTCCTGGCTCGAGGCCAGGCGCTAGATGCTGTCAGCGGCCGGCCGAGTGCTGGTGGTCCGGTGAACCGCGACCGGTCGCCTACCTCGTGCGGGTGAAGGTCAGATGGGTGACCCCGCTCGGGGATGTGACGGATTCGATGGCGAAGCGCTCCTCGAGCGCCTCGAACCCGTCCCAGAGTCGTTCGCCGCGGCCGAGGAGGATGGGCACGAGCACGATGTGCATGTGATCGATGAGATCAGCGGCGAGGAACTGGCGAACGGTGGCAGGCCCCCCACCAATGCGGACGTCGAGGCCGCCGGCCGCCTCGCGAGCCTGGGCCAGCGCTTCGGCGGGGTCGGCGCTAAGGAAGTGGAAGGTCGTCCCACCCTTCATCTCGATCGAGGGCCGAGGATGGTGGGTGAGCACGAACACCGGGGTGTGAAATACCGGATCGTCTCCCCACCAGCCCTTCCACTGCTCGTCGGCCCACGGTCCGCGCTGGGGGCCGAACTTGTTGCGCCCCATGATCTCGGCGCCAATACCGGGACCCCAGTTGCCGGCGAACGCCTCGTCGACACCGTTACCGCCGCCGCTCTCTCCATGCATCGCCTGGAAGGTGCGGGTCGCGAAGAACCACTCCATCAATCGGCCCTGGGCATGACCGAAAGGTGCCTCCATACTCTGCCCCTCACCGGCGGCGAAGCCGTCAAGGGAGACGGTGAAGTTGTGGACGCGAACCTTCGACATCGGTGCCCTCCAGAGTGAATGGAATACGCCTTCACTCTAGAGAGAGTGGGTGCCCAGATGGGCAGGCAACCTCGCGAGCCGTTGGGCGCGTGACGCGGTTTCAGTCGATGGCCCTAGGCTGACGTGGTGAGTGATGTGCTGGACCAGGGGCCGTTCTTCCACGGCACCAAAGCGGACCTGAAGGTGGGCGACCTTCTCACGGCGGGTTTCCGGTCGAACTACCGGCCCGAGATCGTGATGAACCACATCTACTTCACCGCGCTGCCCAATGGTGCCGGCCTCGCCGCGGAGCTGGCGGCGGGCGACGGCCCTCCACGCGTCTACGCCGTTGAGCCGACAGGGCCGTTCGAGGACGACCCGAACGTGACCGACAAGAAGTTCCCCGGCAACCCGACCCGGTCCTACCGCAGCACAGAGCCGCTGCGGGTCGTCGGCGAGGTGGCGGACTGGACGCGCCTGAGCCCTGCAGCACTGCAGGCCTGGCGCGATCGGCTGGCGGCGATCCTCGCGGATGAGCGCGGAGAGATCATCAACTGATCGGCATCGAGCCCACACAGGTGCACGAGGGCGATCATCTGCCGTATCTCGCTGAGAAAAGCCGCGATCTTCTCGCATCCGGTCAGGTCCGGGAGGCCCGCGAAATCCGCTGGCGGCCTGAACAGCGGAGCCTTAGGGTCGGTGCCTTGCCGGGTCGGAGGGATCGCTGTTGACCACACCGAAGATGCATGAACATGAGCTGTCCATCGACCAGGCCCTGGTCGAGCGGCTGATCGCTGGCCAGTTTCCGCAGTGGGCGGACCTCCCGATCAGGCATGCGTCCTCAGCCGGCACGGACAATGCCATGTTCAGCCTCGGTGAGACGATGGTCGTGCGACTGCCCCGGATCGAATGGGCTGCGGGCTCGGTCGAGCATGAGCAGGCGTGGCTGCCGATTATCGGCCCGTTCCTGCCGGTGGCGGCGCCCGTGCCGTTGGGAATGGGCGAGCCGGCGCACGGCTACCCCTGGCGCTGGTCCGTCTATACCTGGCTGGACGGCGTGAATCCGACCACCGAAGATCTCACCGAGCCGCTCGTGCGCGACATCGCTGCCTGCCTCAATGCGATCCATGCTTTGGACGTCCCCGGCGGCCCGGTGAATCAGCGCGGCTTCGGCTTCGGGGCACGAGATGAGGTGACCCGGCGGTCGATCGCCGAGATGGCAGGCATGGTCGACACCGACGCGGTCGCGATGGTCTGGGACGCGGCCTTCGCCCTGCCGCCCTGCGAACCTCCGGGGACATGGATCCACAGCGACACCGCACCCGGGAACCTGCTGGTCCGGGAGGGGCGGCTGGTCGGCCTGATCGACTTCGCCGGCGTCAGCCGCGGCGACCCGGCGGTCGACCTCGGGCTCGCGTGGAACCTGCTGCCGGCCGAACTGCGCCCGGCCTTCCGGGACGCCCTGGACATCGACGACGCGACCTGGCTCCGCAGCCGCGCGTGGGCACTTTCCCAGGCATGTCTGCAACTGCCCTATTACCACGAGACGAACAAGCCCTTGGCCGCGCAGGCGCGGTACGTGATCGGCGAGGTTCTTGCCGACGCGACGTAGGCCTCTACACCCCTCAAGTGCGAAGAGCCCGCAACTGTCCTGACGCCAAACGTCCAGGTGTCAGAGCCTTTTCCTGCGGTGCCTATCCCGTAAGTCTCGCAGTCGCCGTCGTGAACATCGACCGTCCGCAATTGCCGCTGTCCGTTCGCCTTTGCGAGCGTGGATCGCTCGTCGCTGCCGGAGACAAGTGGACGCGCGGTCGTGCCGATGAGCGGGCACTGGTCATACGTAGCTATGAGAGCGGGAAAGATTTGTGACGAGATGGGGGTTACCGTCCTCGGCAATGCGTCGCACCAAGTCCTTTGCCCGCTCCGAGGCACCGTCTGCGGACTCGCCTGCAACCCAGTCCAATTCAGGTTGGGTGATGCCGACCAGTTGGATAAAATCGACCCGGCCGTGGACGGTGTCGATCCCTGGGGCCTCCGTGTCCGGCACCGTCACATAGCTGGTCAGAAGGGTGCCGCCCTCGGTGCGCAGCGGCTGGCCCCGGCCGCTAATAAATTGGAATGGCTCGAACCAGCGCTCTGACGTGTACGTGTACCGACCGAGGTTGCTCAAAGAGTTGACTGCCCATTGGCATTCGTCTGGCCCATTGGCTCGGACTTTCATGGTCATCTCGTATCCCCAGCCGCTGAATTCACCGCCAAACGACTCTTCATTGACATAGAGCTTGGACATTCCGTAAGTCAGTAGGTGCTGGTAGCCATTCGGGCTGGGAAAGATGCTGTACCCGTCGATGTACTCCTCGCCACCAAGAATGGCTCGCGCGTGAAGGGCTGCGCCTAGGTGTGGGGGCGTGATCCCCGGATACAGGGCGTCGAACGCCGCGTCGATTGCGAGCCATCCAGGCGCCCAATCGTCTTCGGCCTCGGCCCGGGTGAGGTACTCGGCCTTGGTCATCATCCGCCGATCATGACAGTGCCCGCGACGAAGGCCCCAAAGGGGACGCACGGACATGCCGCGATCCGCGCGCGGATTTGCGGACGGTTGAGAGGATGCCGCCATGTCAGACCGCTCGTTCCCCTTTTCGCCGCGAAGCACTGCGACTCTCGAAGTCGGAGACCTCATCGCGGTGCCGCGCGAACCTTCGGGGTGGGCCTGTTTGCAGGTAGCGGACCTGAACCGAAGGGGCCCTGGTGCGCGGACGACCTTTGTGGCAGGGGTCCTGCGCTGGCGCGGCGAGGGTTGGCCATGCTCCATGTCGCCGAGGCGCACGAGCTGCTGGGGGACCGTTCGGCCTGCGAGCGGGCGCTGGGTGACGCCGAGGATATCTTCGCCGCGCGCACGGCAGACCGCGCAACGTCCTGACCGCCGGATGGCGCCCTTCACGATCCGTCTTCGCGCTGGCAGTGGAACGTCCGGATCCAGAGATCGCTCGGTGACTTGGGACGAGGAGGGCTCGCTGACGATCGTTCGGGCCGCCACACTCGACGTGTTCCTCGTGCGGGTGGTCGGAGCCGAAGTGTCGACCGGGCAGACCCTCACCGGGTTGGATCGATGGCGGTCCGGCCGTGCTGGCGGCACTTGACGGCGTTCAGCAATGTCTGTCGCTGTCTGAGACAGAACCTGAAAATAGCGGGCTGCCTCCGTCCTAAGAGGGATGTCCGCCGACCGGGCATCCGCGAGGATGATGCGGGTGGGCAGGCCCGAGAACGTAGCGCTCCAGCGTCCGCGGCGACGTGATGTGAAGATCGCGGCAGCCCCGACCGCTTTCCTGCTGTTGGCCGTGGCGGTCGACTCCTCGGGGAATCCGGGTCCGTGGGCGACCGTTGCTGCTGCGCTGGTGGCCGCCGGGGCGGGCTTGGCTCTGGCCTGGCGCACGATCTATCTCGAGGTCGTGACCGCGATTACGCTCGCGATGGGCCTCCTGCTGCAATTGCTGCGACCCGAACTGAACTGGCCGCTCCCCGCGCTGGTGGCGGTGGCGACATTGGCGACGCGGCGCCCGCCCCGGGCATCGATGTGGGGGCTTGGCGGCCTGTGGCTGGTGGCCCTGGCCGGGTTGTTCTCCCATCCGCAGGGGGACGTCGTGATCGCCGTTGCGATCGGCACCACCACCTGGGCGCTCGGGGAGAGCGCGCGGTCTCGGAGGATTCACCGAGAAGAACAGGACCTGCGGGTCGCGGCCGAGGAGCGGGCTCGCATCGCCCGCGAAATGCACGACCTCATCGCCCATAACGTGTCAGTGATCGTGGTGCAGGCCGCAGCTGGTGCGGCCGTCTTCGACATTCGTCCCGAGCAGTCTCGCCAGGCGCTGATCTCGGTGGAGATGGTCGGCCGTGAATCACTACTGGAATTGCGCCGGCTGCTGATCAGTCCCGGGACGGGTGCATCTACCGATCTAGCACCGGGCCTGCACCGACTGGGGACCCTCATCGCCGGGGTCCGGGCGGCTGGGCTAGAGGTCGAACTGCGGCAGGAAGGTCTGCCGCATACGTTGCCGGCGTCCGTGGACCTGTCGGCGTATCGCATCGTCCAGGAAGCTTTGACCAATACCCTGCGGCACGCTCAGGCGACCCGGACGACGGTGTTGGTGACCTGGTCGCCGGTCGGCGTTGAGCTCGACATCCTCGACGACGGCTCCGGCGGCAATGACGAGCTCGTCCACACCGCCCCGTGCCCCGGGAGCGCTGGTCATGGACTGATGGGGATGTACGAACGAGCCGCCGCGCTCGGTGGAGTCGTGACCGCCGGGCCGGACCCGGGTGGTGGGTTTCGGGTCCATGCGTCCCTACCGCGGAAGGCGGCATCATGACCGTGCGGGTCGTGCTCGCCGACGATCAGGCCTTGGTGCGTGGCGGTTTTCGGATGATTCTGGAGACCTTGGGCGGCGGTGGCATCGAGGTGGTCGGCGAGGCGGCCGACGGAGCGCGGGCGGTCGAGGTCGTCGCCCAGACCCGTCCCGACGTCGTCTTGATGGATGTGCGGATGCCGATCCTGGACGGAGTTGAGGCTACCCGACGGATCGTCGCGAGCGAAAGCGATTCTCGCATAGTCATTCTCACCACCTATGATCTGGACGAGTACGTGCTGGCCTCGATTCGTGCCGGCGCTAGCGGGTTCTTGCTCAAGGACGTGCGGCCGCAGGAGTTGGTGGACGCGGTACATGTGATCGCCCGCGGCGATGCCTTGCTCGCTCCAGCCGTAACGCGGCGCTTGTTAGACCGCCTCGTCGCCGTCCAGCCGGATCAACCGACGCCACCAGATCTCGCCGTCCTGACCGACCGCGAGCTTCAGGTGCTGCGCCTGGTGGCGGAGGCGCTCTCGAACGTCGAGATCGGCGCCCGTCTCTATCTGGCCGAGGCGACAGTGAAATCCCACGTGTCATCTATTTTGCGCAAGCTGGCCCTGCGCGATCGGGTGCAGGCGGTCGCGCTGGCGTACGACGTCGGCCTGCTGCGACCCAGATCCAGCTGACCGGTGGCTCGGCCGGAGGGATTACGTTGCGCACCGCATCCTGCTTGCGGCGGTAGATCGGGGGCGACTCACGATGGATGCGGTGCATCGGCCTGCTCCATAGCGTTAAGACCATGATCAGAACCGGGGCTCGCGCTCCCTCCGACCGTCGTCAACCTCGTGCCACGTTCCGGCTTCGCGCCGCCGTCACCCTCACCCTCGCGGCGAGCACAGCTGGTGCCACCGTGTACGCCGCCGCCGCCGCTTCGCCCGCCATCCGGCCGGCCTCGACGCCAGTTTCGACGAAACCGTGCCCTGGAGAGGTCCTTTTGGCCCAGGCGCAATGTGGCCGCGTCGTGGTCCCGCTGGACCGAAATCGTCCCGGTTCGGCAACGATCTCCGTTGCCTACGTGCTGTTGCCTCGCCAGGACCGCTCGCGGCCCTCGCTCGGCACGCTCGTCCCTAATCCCGGCGGGCCCGGAGCCTCGACTATCGACCAGGCCGAGTGGTACGTCACGAAGTTGGGACCGCTGCGCGAGCGACGGGACATGCTGCTGGTGGATCCGCGCGGGACCGGTCGCTCCTCGGCCGTGCGCTGCGCCGCGGCCGAAGCGGTCAGGACGCTGCAGCCCAACATCTCGGAGCTGATCGCCGCCTGTGGCAAGGAACTTGGGTCCCGAGCGAATTTCTACGGCAGTGCCGCCATTGCGGACGACATCGAAGCGGTGCGGGCCGCACTCGAGCTGGACCATTTCGACCTGTGGGGGGAGTCGTACGGCACCTACCTGATGCAGGTCTACGCCTCACGCCACCCGGCTCATGTCCGTTCAATCCTGCTCAGCGGCGCGTACCCGGTGGACTTCGATCCGTGGGGCCGAGATCGGCTTCGGGCCGCACGCCGAGCCATCACGCTGGTCTGTCAGCGCTCAGGTGACTGCTCCGGGCCGGTCGTGCTCCGGGAGGTCGAGTTGCTCGCGGAACGGCTGCGCCGCCACCCGCTCAGTTTCAGCGTCGACGTGTCCGGCCGTCGGCAGAAGGCGGTCGTGGACGAGGCGGCGCTGGCCCAGTTGGTCTACGCCGGTGGTCAGGCGGCCATCTACGGCATGCTGCCGGCCGCCGTGCACAGCGCGCTGCACGGCGATCCCGCCGCCCTGTTTCAGTTGCTGGCTCGTACCCAACTGGAGGGACTGGCCTTGATGCACTCTTCGTCCGTCAGTATCGCCGCCTACGCGGCAACCGATTGTCATGACTACCCACACGTTTTCAGCTATCTGGACGACCCGGCGGCTCGGCGTTCCGCTTACCAGCAGGCGTTGGCCGATTTGCCCGGCGACGACGTCTGGCCGTTCTCCGCGTCGGGCTGGGCGGGCGCCGGGTTCGAAGGCGTCGACGACTGCATCGGGTGGGTTGCGGACTCCTCCTCGCTCGGGGCCACCCCACCGATATCGCCCGGGTCGCCCATGCCCGACGTGCCGGTCCTGGTGCTGTCAGGAGATTTGGATGCCAACACCCCGACCGAGGCCGGCCGACTGGCTGCGGCCGGATTCCCGCACGCCACCGTGCTGGAGATCCCGAATGCTGGGCATACTCCGGGAGATGATGCGGACTGCGCGATCGCCATCGCAATACATTGGGTCTCGACGCTGAAGGCTGACCGGCGTGGTTGTGAAGCCGACCCGATATCAGTCGCGGTGGCCTCGGCCAAGCGTGCGGCGGCGTTGCCGCCGGTGTCGGTGCGAGGCGAGAGAGTCAGTCGAAAGGTCCGGACGGCGCTGGCCCTCAGTGTGGCCGTGGTCGGGGATCTTGGCCGACAGAGTGAGCTCGTCCGCTTTTTCGGTGAAGCCGACGCGTTGCGGTCGGGGCGTTACGTGTTGGTCAGCGAGGAGGGGAAAGATGTCCTGCTGGAGGGTGTCAAGGTTGTTTCGGACGCGCGGGTCAGTGGTCGGCTGACGATGGACGACGATCAGGTCGTGGGTTCGTTGACGCTGCTCGGACGAGGTGTGCCCGATGGCACGCTAAAGCTGAAGGTGTCGGCCGACGGGACCGGACGTGCAAGCGGGAAGCTCGGTGGGCGACCTGTCGACGTGCGATTCACGATGTGAGGCTCAGCGCGTGACCCGGCCAAAGACCACTGCCGCGCTGGACGGATGATCCTGACGCGCGTCTCCTCACCTCAGCGGGCATCTGGTCACGCGCGACGCGCAAGAATGCCCTGTACGTGCCGAGCTGATCGCAAACCTGCGACCGTGCCCCGATCTGTGATTGTCGTGAGTGAAGACGTGAGCCTGTTCGACAACGTGCGGGCGGCGTTGCGATCCGATAGCCGCTTCACTGATACCGAAGAGGGGATTCACCGCGACAGCTCGGTCGCGCCCTTGACCAACATCTACCCGATCGAGATGACGGCCGCCGAGTGGGAGGGATGGGAGCCCGGGGACAGTCAGATGCCAGACGCCACGCACCTGTCGGCGCTCATCTTCGAGTCGGATTCGCCGGCGTGGGTCGCGGAGGTCGGCGCCCTCGTGGCCCGGACCTTGCAGACACCCATCTGGTTCGTGGACGCAGCGGACGTCGCCTGGTCTGTGAGGTCCACAAGCGAGTACCCAAACGCAAGGCCCTTCCAGCCCGAAAGTGCATGCTGAACTGCGGGAATGCGGCGGTCAGGTCCGTGATGTCGGGAGCCAGAACCTTGTGCCAGTTTCTCGCGCTCACCTCGAACCGCGCGAATCCGACCGGCGCCTCAAAACGTAGTTCGGGCAATGTCAACGGCCGCTTTCGTTGCGCCTATCTGCTCAGGGCAGGCACGACGGGTGATCTTGGTCGGTGTGCCCGGGCGGCTGGCGTCACCAGGGCCACGACGAGGACGAGCAGCCCGCACCCGGCGACCAGGAACCAGCCCGGGCGTGCCGCCTGGGTGAGTTCGGCCGGTGCGGCGGTGGCGATGAAACTGCCAGCGATCGCGATCCCGAGGGCCGAACCGAGTTGGCGGGCGGTGGACGTGATCCCGCCGGCGACACCGGCGCGGGCCGGTGGCAAACCGCTGACCGCGGTGTTGGTGATCGGCGCGTTCGCGAACCCGAATCCGATGCCGACGAGCAGGTAGGACAGCGACAACAACCGCAGGTCGGTGTGCTCGCTCAGGCCCACCAGGCTGACGCCGCCGACCGTGATGAACCCGCCGGCCAGCAGCAGCGGCAGGCGCGGCCCGAAACGTGCGACCAGCACTCCGGACAGCGGCGCGCACACGGTCGCCGCGAACGCCATCGGGAGAGTGACGATCCCGGTGGCCAGCGGGCTGAGCCCACGCGCGTGCTGCAGGTAGAGGGTGTTGAGCAGCAAGGTCACGCTCAGCGCGATGAACACCACGATGGCGCCGAGGACGGCGGCAACGAAGGGCGGGCGGCGAAACAGCAGCGGATCCACCAGCGGTTCGGCCCGTCGCGACTCGACCCAACCGAAAGCGCCTGCAGCCAGGGCTACTGCGAGACCGAGGCCGATCACCGCGGGTGAGGTCCAGCCCAGGTGCGGTCCCTCGATCAGCGCGGCGACCGAACCGCCGACCACGCCAGCCAGCAGCAGCTGGCCCGGTCCGTCGAGTCGGCGCGGGCGTGGTGCGCGCGACTCCGGCACGAACAGCGCGGTCAGGACCAGCGCCACGGCGATGACCGGCAGGTTGATCCAGAACACCGACCGCCAGCCGAACGCCGAGACCAGGACACCACCTACGATCGGGCCGGCAGCCATGCTGACCCCGAAGACGGCTGCCCAGATCCCGATCGCCCGGGCCCGCTGGGCCGGCTCGGTGATCACGTTGACGACGATCGCGAGCGCGACCGGGCTGAGCATCGAGGCGCCGACACCCTGCAGAGCACGGGCCGCGACCAAGACGCCGATGCTCGGTGCGAGCGCGCACGCCATCGATGCCATCGCGAAAATGACCAGCCCGAGCCGGAACACGCGTCGACGTCCAATCCGGTCGGCCAGGGCGCCGGAGGACATCAGCAGGCTGGCCAGCACGAGTGTGTAGGCGTCGACGGTCCACTCCAGGCCGCGAGTGCCGACGTGCAGGCCGGCGCCGATCGCGGGCAGGCCAATGTTCACGATGGTGGTGTCCAGCCCGACCAGGAACAGGCTCAGGCAGCAGATCGCCAGCACCCTGCCGCCTCTGGGACTCACGCGGTCCGCGTCCATCATCGCTCCTTCGGGGGTTGCGAGCTGAGAGGCGGGCCTTACCCGCACGACCCGCCCGGCTGCCCACCACTGTCGAGCGCGCGAGCGCAGCTCGGGAAGGATTTTTGCGGAAACTGCAAAAACACGGCGGTCGGCCACCGACCACAGCCACTCTGCCCTCCACACTGGAGGCGTGGACCCCGAACTGGAGCAGACGCTCGCCGCCATCGGGCCCCGGCTGCGCTCGCTGCGCCGCGAGCGCGGCCTGACCCTGGAGGCATTGTCGGCGGTGACCGGGATCTCGGTCAGCGGCCTGTCCCGGCTCGAGTCCGGCCGCCGGCGTCCGAGCCTGGAACTGCTGATCCCGCTCGCGGCAGCCCACCGGGTCGCCCTCGATCAGCTCATCGCCGCTCCGGCAACCGGCGACCCGCGCGTGCACCTGACCCCGCGCCGGCACCACCGCAAGGGCAGTGTCCTGGTGCCCCTGACCCAGTACCCCGGCCGCATGCAGGTCTTCAAACAGGTACTCGCCCCGGGTCCGCGCACGCTCGTCACCCACCCCGGCTACGAGTGGCTCTTCGTCCTGGCCGGGCAGTTGCTGCTGGTCCTGGGCGAGCGCGAGCTCAGGCTCGCTCCCGGTGAGGTGGCCGAATTCGACACGCTCGAGCCGCACTGGTTCGGCCCCAGCGCAGATCAGCCGGTCGAGATCCTGCACATCTTCGGCCCGCGCGGCGACAAAGCCCGGGTCCGGGCCCACCCGGCCGCGCTGGCGAAGCACCAGGGCCAGTGATGGCACCGACCGACCAGACCAGCCCACGGAATCGATCTCGGCCGGCCCCCCGCAGCTGCCGCGATCCGTTCGACAAACTGACGCGGGAACCAGCCCCGCCGAATGGGAGCAATGGCACCGGGTCACCTGCAAAGCGACCGTCGTCTTCTGCGGACCGCTGCGGACCCAGAGGGGCGGCCAACTTCGGGCCACGACGACTGGGGCAAGGGCTCCTACCCTCCGGTTGCTGGCGTGACATGGCCCTTCTGGCTGGTCACTCGTTCGACGTCGAGGATGGCGGCATAGCGCATCGTGCCCGGCGACTCACCGTCAGCCCAGTCTCCGGTGTATTTGGTGGACACTGCCCGCTCCAGCGCGGCTTCCGGATCATCGATCAACGCCACTCGACCGCGCAGTTCCACGTAGTACGTCGGGCGGGCCGGGTCGATCACGAGCACCGAGACGCGCGCATCTCGTCGCAGATTGATCAGCTTCTGTCGGCCGTCGACCAGGCTGAATTTCAGCCGGTCAGCCTCGAACATGAACCATGTCGGGGTTGCCTGAGGCTCACCGTTGCGGCCTATCGTCGAGATGACGGCCACGGCGGTGGAGCTCAGGAGAGAGTGGAAGTCATCGGGGATGTCCATGAACACTCCTGGGGTGCATTGGTGGTGGGACCTCTCGCTCGTCCGCGGGGTGGACCGGGATTCGCTGGCCAACGACGATACTGCCGCTGTCCCGGCGGCCATCCGGAAATTGCCGCTCCGAGCGCGTGTTCGCCGTTAGCGAGGCCGACGGCGGCCCTGTTCAGGATGCCGACGACCGAGGCGAGTTTTTCGGCATCGTGACGGCGGGAAATCGGGATCCTGACATGGCTTTCGCCGTGCCCGGGTCCGCTGATCGGCTTGCTGGCTGATCGCGGGGGGAGCCCGAGCTGATCGGGGAACGTAGGCCGCCATCAGGTCAGGGACGCGGCGCCGTGCCGGAGGTCGTGCAGCCGGATCGGCGGCAGCGGCGGTCCCGCCGGGGCCAACTCCACCGCACGTTCGGTGGAGGAGTACGACGAGGCGAGCGCACGGGGGGTCTTGGCGACACCCCGTCCGCGGGCTCGTTCGGGGGAGCGGCGAAAGTGGACCGAGCAGAGCGTCGACTCCACCCACCGTCGATCCAGAGCGGCGCTGCGACCGAGTCGGCCAGGAGGCAGCGCAGCCGCGCCGCGCACTGCCGCCGAATCTGCATCAGGTGTCGCAGCCGCGGGGCGAGGCTGTCCGCGACAGCACACGCTGACCGCCGCGGCAGCACGGTCACCCCATATCTGCGGTGATGTCCTAATATGGCTAACGTCCCAGCCCGGATGGCACCCGCGACGACACCTGGAGACGGTATGCCGGCGGCCGACGCCCCCACCCTCGACGAAATCAACCGCGTCTTCCAGATGATCATGGGTTCGATGATGAGCCAGGCCGTCCGGACCCTGACCCTGATGTCGGTAGCCGAGCACCTGGCCGCCGGACCACTGGACGCCGAGGAGATCGCCCGACGGGAGAGCGCCGACCCGGCGATGACGCGCCGCCTGCTGCGGGCCGGGGTGGCGCTCGGCCTGCTGAAATTCGACACCGAGCGCGCGACATTCGCCGGCACGCCAATGCTGTCGGTGCTGCACGGTGATTCTCCGACGTCCCTCAAGCACTACGCGCTCGGGGCACCGAGCCGGTCGTTCTGGCTACCGAGCCTGACCATGCCCGAGACCGTCCGCGAGGGCGTCAACCACGTCACCGAGGCGCTCGGGGCCCAGCTCTTCGAGTACTTCGCCGAGCACCCGGAGGAGGCAGCCAACTTCGGCGCGGCGATGACCAACCTGTCGGTGCCGATCATCCGGGAGGGGGTTGGTCGGATCGAGGCGCCGTCCGGCCTGGCGGTGGACGTTGGCGGCGCTGAGGGTGCCTTCGTCGCGGAACTGGTCGAGCGCAATCCCGGCCTGACCGGCACGGTTCTGGAACTGCCACACGCGGTGCCCGCAGCTCGGGCCGCGGCCGAGCGCCGGGGTCTGGCCGACCGGGTCTCCGCGGTGGCCGGCGACTTCTTCACCGCCGTCCCGGAGGGCGACATCTACTTGCTCAAGTTCGTTCTGCACGACTGGGACGACGAGGCATGCGTCCGGATCCTCCGGAACATCCGCCGGGCGATGCGGCCAGACGGGCGGCTGTACGTGGTCGAGATGGCCATCTCGGACGCCGACCCGTCGCCATCGGCGGCCCTGCTTGACCTGGCCATGCTGGTCGCCACGGCCGGCCAGGAAAGGACCCGCGAGCAGTACGAACGGCTACTCGCGCAGGCCGACCTGCGAGTCCGGCAGGTCCTTCCCCTCACGGACCTCTACCACATGATCGAGGCGGTTTAGTTAGTCCAGCCGCATCACCAGATCGGCGGCGCCGGGCCCATCGCGGTCTCTCTCGCCGCCAGTTCGTCGTCGATGTGCTGAGTGCATAAGTCGGGCCAGGGCACTTCGAGTAACGGGAACTCTGGCTCCAGACCTCTTGCGGCGGCCACGTCCTCTGGGCGTTCAACGAGGCGCACATCGACTTCCTGAGAGCGGTCATCCAGGCCAAGCTGCGTGTTCGGTTTTGATTTGTGGTACCAAGGATTTCGGATGTGGATCATGGAAGGGCGAGGCAGAGTGGATCCCGTAGCGCTGGAAGTCTCGTACGCCGTGTTCGGGGTAGTCGACGATGAAGAGTGGCCTGATGAGCGGCCGTCCGCGCATACCAATGGTCTGGTGAGATCGATGTCGCGTGGGGTGCTTATCGCCACGGGCATTCACACCGGTGCGATTGCTGTCTCAGCGCGGCCGTTGAAGGGGGTCCCCTCTGCGCCGAAGGTCGGCGGTTGGGATGAAGTAGTCGAGATCAGTTTTGTGGCCGAGTCCGGTGATGTGCGGGTCGCAGCGCTGATGGACGATGCCCCGGAGAGCTTGCCGAATCTCGTTACTGGTCCTGGTTCCTATCGTCTCCGGGTGCATGCCAGGGGCAGAGACTCCAACCCGGACGGTGTTGCCGAAGAACCGGTGGAGGAATACCTGCTGATGGTCTGGCCTGCCCCGATGTCTGCGGAGCAGGTCTTCAAGGCCAGTGACACAGTCGGTGAACTGAACAGGCGTCACGCGAGGACACCGGTCCGTCTCGACCCGGGTTGGGAGGTCGCAGGCGACGTGCAGTACGAAGATGACGAGGATGACGAGGATGACGAGGCAGTACGAAGATGACGAGGATGACGACGAGCTTGATGAAGTGGTCCACCCGATACCAGGCTGACCGGCTACTGCTCACAGTTGTCGAATCCGCCTGATTCGCGGACGACCGGCGATGGACCGCTGGACGTCGCATCCCAGCGTCGCCCGTCGTCGACATGCCCTGACGCTCAGCGGCGGCCTAGACGACCGTCCTGGTGGGGTCTCCTGAGCCGGAGGCTGCGCTCTTGGCTGCGTCCCGACCGGACCGTCGCGTCCATGAAGGCACCTTCAGCGCGAGCCTGTGCTCTGGCGTCATCGCGAGATGTTCAAGGACGCCATCGTGATGGGAGTAGGTGCGCCGTGAGCGGGGCCGGTTCCGCTCTTGGGGCCCGGATTGGCACGTCCGGGGGTGAAGAGCTTCGCGATTGTTGCTGGGTTGGGTGCTGGGCTGGTGGTGTGCCTGGCGCAGGCGGTGCTGTTCGCGGCGATTGCCGCCGCTGGCGCGGAAAGCGGACCGACGGTTCTCGCCGATCGGGAGATCCCCGAGTCGCTGCTGGTGCGCTACGAGCGGTCGCCGCGAAATGATCAGGCTAGGTCTCGGTCTTGACGAGGACGTCCACGCACCACGACGCGCGCCTCGCGCCTTTTGTCCACGGCCATGAAGAAGCGACTCGACGACGGTAGAACTCAGTCATCGCGGGCGACGGCGTGGGCCGCGCGGGCGCCGACGCTCCACCCGATCAGCGGCTGCAAAGCGCTGATCAGGTCCGCGCCGCTCGGCGAGGGCGTGTAGCGAATCTGCACCGGGGTCGTGGGCACCACCTCACGCACCATCAGGTCGTACTTCTCGAGCTCCTTGAGCCGTTGCGCGAGAAGGCGGTCCGAGATCCCGGGCACGAGCCTGCGGTACTCACCGAACCGGCGCGCCCCCTGGGCGCCCGCCAGCAGGACGGCCCCCACCCACCGACGTCCGATGAACTCGAGCACCGCCTGGAAACTGTGGCACTGCTCGTCCGGCACGACGTAATGCACCGCGGGGTGCGCGACGGTCTGGGGCAGAGGCGTCATCTTCACTAATTGAATGTAAGTAGCTAATGAGACTTTTGGCAAGCGTCCCCTAACGCTCAACACTCGAAAGTGAGCCGAAGGAGGCCCTACCGATGATGACCACCACACCAGACGTCACCAACCCGCTCCTGCGCGAACTCGTCGCCGTGCACGACATGCTGCGGCGCGACCTGCGCACCTGCCGCGAACTCGCCGACGCCGCCCTCGCCGGCACCGCGACCGGGCACCTGCGGCACGAGCTGGACCGGCTCGCGAGCCGGGGCCCGCTGTTCCAACTGAAGACGACGTGCATGAGCTACTGCCAGGTCGTCCACAACCATCACCACCGCGAGGACGTCACCCTGTTCACGGCGGTGCGTCGCAGCGCACCGCACCTCGATGCCCTGGTCGACCGCCTGGAAGCCGACCACCGGCTGGTCTCGGACATCCTCGACGAGGTCGAGGAGGCCACATCCCAACTGGACGCCGTCGACGACACCGACGCCGTCCGCCCGGCCGATGCGAGAAGACGGCTGGTCGATGCCCTCACCTCACTCTCAGATCACCTGCTCGAGCATCTCGCCCGCGAGGAGGACATCCTCGCGCCGGTCTTCCTGACCTGGAACCACTGGCCCAGCGAGTGACAACCCGACAACCCACAAGACCATCCCAGCCCAACCAGCGAAGGAGCCATCATGAGTTACCCCGTCGTCGAGAATCCCGTCACCGGAGAGCGGGGCATCATCCAGCACTCTCCCGCTGACAACCACAGCGCACTCGTCGCCGACCTCTACGCCAGACCGGGCGCGGCCGTCGTCGGCGAGCACGTCCACCCCGGCGCCACAGAGTCCTTCACCGTCGTTCGCGGCCGGCTCGGCATGCGCATCGACGGCGAGGACAGCGAAGCAGGCCCCGGCACACGCGTCGTGATCCCGCCGAACACCCCCCACGACTGGTGGAACATCAGTGACGAGACCACCTGGGTGATCGTGGAAGTGGCGCCAGGTAGACGCTTCGAACAAATGATCCGGAACCTGTTCGGACTGGCTGCCGCCGGCCGGACCGACGACACCGGTCGGCCCGGCCTGCTGCAGGCAGCCTTGCTGGCCCGAGAGTTCGACGACACGATCCGGTTCACCAGCCCCCCAAGGGCCTTGCAGAAGCCGCTGTTCACCGTCCTGGCACCCTTGGCGCGCCGGCGCGGCCTACGCGGCTCCTATTCGGAGTACGAACGCCACAGCGGAGAGGTCATCCACCACCTGGAGCCGTTGCCCGCAGACATCGCCGACCTCCTGCCCAGCACCGTGACCTCCGGCCGCGACATCAACCGTGCCCGCCTCGGCCCCAAAGACCCGTCTCCAAAGCCAGGCCCGCAGCAGGCCACGACTCGTTCCCAGTCGGCCGATTGAGTCAGCACCGACAACCTGAACGGACACGAGTGGCGCCAACTATGGCCGTCACACACCGGGAAGGCTGATCGTCGGCGGTCGAAAACGGGATGTTCATCATCGCCGACCCGACCCAGGGCGATCTGGCGGCGATCGAGGAAGGGCTGGCGGAGGCGACCGAGTCCGGCCGGTTCGTCGCGGTGGTCCGCGACGTGCTCACCGTGGTGACCCCGGCCGAGGACAGCGAGGGGACGCCGGTGACCATCCAGGTCTGGGATCGGCCACCGGCCCTCGATGATTTCGGTGCCGACCACGAGGTCGAGCTGGATCTCGTGGTCGGTCGGCGGTTGGAGGTCGGGCTGGTCAGCGGCCCGTGGCCGAGGTGGACGGCGTCCCGCCCGGCGACTACCGAGTGCGGGTCTCCGGGCGCGGGTTCACCCGGTTCGACGAGTTCGACGGCGTCAACAGCGAGTCGTACCGGCTCGTGCTGTGGCCGCGAACCGCATCGGCGGGCCCGGCCGTGACCCGGAATTGGCCCGGCTGGGAACAGTATTGACCAATCCTGATCCGCCCAGGCCGGCTGAGGTTCACCAGCTGGTACCAACTTAACAAAGCACTACTAGTCGGCAGCCGATAATGATCGTTACGACGAAGGCGCAGGTCACGGCCATCTACTGTGTTCAAGGCTTCGTGTCCTGTCCGGATGAAGTTGGCACAGTCTGGATTGGTTGGCATGGGGTCGGGCACAGTCCGGCTGGGGTGGCACGGGGTTGCACCCCGGACGGTGGGCTCCTTCAGAGCACACAGAATTCGTTGCCTTCGGGGTCGGCCATCACTACGTGATCCGGTCGGCCGTCAACGATGTCCTCGTGGATTACGCTGGCTCCAGCGGCGATCAGTTGTTGGACCTTGTCCGCCGCCTTGGGCCAGCGGGTCTCCCAGGGTTCACTGCGCCCACCGCCGGCCTGGATGTCCGGGTGGATTCGGTTCTTGGCGGTCTTGCCCTCCGGCACCTTGAGGAATGAGATCCTCGGCCCGGCCCCGTCGGGATCCTCGATGGCCGCGAGGTCGTCCCATTCCTCTTCCGGGGTGTTCCAGTGCAGATGCCAATCATCCCAGCTGGAGAAGCCTTTCGGCGGTGCCGCCTCGACATAGCCCAGAGCTAGGCACCAGAACGCCGCCTGGGCCACCGGCCGTGCGCAGTCGAATGTCAGGGTCCATTGGACGGCCATGGGGCTCCCTCGGTGATCGGAAAACGTCGGACGACGCCGACCCGGTAGTACAAGAGGACGGCGGCCTGCACCGTACATGGCTTGATCCTGGTGAGGACGTGGTGATCCGGGTGCTTCCAAAGCACCATCGATGCACCGAACATGAACTTGTAACCCGACACTAACGGTTGCGCCACGATGATCCCCGTATCGCGTCATTGCGGTTGCTCTGTGCTGGAGTTGATCACGGGCGAGGCGCCACCCAACGCCTCACAGCTCGAAGTCGACGTCGGGTTTGTTGGCCCGGACGGCACACAGATTCGTATGGGCCTAGCGGACGTGGCGGCGATGAAGTTCGAGCTGGCCACACCGGTGCGGGCTTTTCCTTCCTACAAGCGGCAGCGGTACTTCCCGGTCGATGGTGGTGCTCCACGACTGGCCGGCACGTGGGCTAGGAGTCGTGGCTTGAACGCGACCATCTGATGCTGTTCGATTTCGACTCGAGCGTGACAGGGATTGCCTCGCAACCGTTCTGGCTGTTCTAGCAGGACGGCGACAAGCACCGATCTCACGCCCCGGACTACTTCGCCCGCCGGATCGACGGCACCGGCGTGGTCATCGACTGTCGGCCCGCGGATCGGATCAACCCCCGCGACGCTGCGGCTTTCGAGATCACCAGGATGGCCTGCCGGGGCATCGGCTGGGACTACATCCTGGCCGGCACCCCGGGCCCGATACTCGCCGCGAACGTGCGATGGCTGGCTGGCTACCGCCACCCCCGCCACGCCGTCACCGAAGTTGGCGACGTACTGCTGGAGGCCTTTCGCGAGCAGTCGCCGCTGATGGCCGGCGCACACCAGGTTGGGGATCCGATAGCTGTTCTTCCCGTGCTGTTCCACCTGATATGGGCCCAGCAGTTGGTGAGTGACCTGACCGTTCCGCTGGACGCCGACATTGCGGTGGTGGCCAGGCGATGAGTATCGCGGCGGTGCTGCAGCCCTTCGGCCCGCGACTCGACCCCTTCTACAAGGAGATTCGCTACCGCTTGAACATCCCTACGAGCCACGCGACGGTATCGACCTCCTGGTCCGTTGGCGCGTGAAACTTCATCGCAGACGAGCCTCGGCCGGCGCAGGGTGAAACATGAGGCCGCGCACCCACCCGACGCGCAGAGTGCACACATCCGTCATTCCTAGACAAGATCACGATGAAATCTGAGCTGGACCCAGTTTGATGCATTCCGCTTGCGCTGGCAGTGTGGCACCTCGTGCCCGACGCCGAAGCATCCAATATCAAGGATTTCGAACCGCCAGAAAGGGATGCAGAACCGGCATCCGATGGCCACAGCGATCTTGACGGCCCTCTCCGCTCCGCTGCCTTCCGGTGGTTCTTCGCTGGCCGCTCGATTTCCCTGGTCGGCAGTTTCATGTCACCCGTCGCCCTGGCCTTCGGGGTCCTGGAGATCACCGGCAGCGCCGCCTGGCTGTCCGCGGTCACCACCGCAGCCCTGATTCCGATGGTCGCGACGATGTTCCTCGGCGGTGCCATCGCCGACCGTTACCGCCGCGACAGCGTGCTGCGGCTGACCAGCCTCGGCGCGGGCCTGACCCAGGCCGGCGTCGCGGCCCTTCTGCTCACCCATCAGCATCCGGCACTGCTGCTGCCGTTGTCGGCCGCCAACGGCGTTTTTCAGGGACTGACCACGCCCGCACTGCGCGGCATCATCTCGAACCTGACCGCCAGGCCTGGTCTGCAGCAGGCCAGCTCCTTGCTGGCCTCGGCCGGCAACACCGCCCGGATCATCGGCCCGACCACCGCCGGTCTGCTGACCGCTTCCGTCGGCGGCGGCTGGGCGATCACCGCCGACGCCGCCTCCTTCCTGCTGGCGGCCGCCTGCTTCGCCCGGATCTCCCTGCCCGAACCACCACCGCGCGCCCAGGACGCGCCGACGATGCTCGCCGACATGCGCGAGGGCTGGGACTACTTCCGGACCCGGCCATGGATCTGGTCGGTGACACTGGCCTTCGCCGTCTTCAACGCCACCAACATGGGCTTCTGGCAGATCCTCGGCCCGGTCACCGCCAACCACACGATCGGCGCCCGGGGCTGGGGTCTGGTGCTGAGTGCCCGCGGAGTCGGGGCCCTTCTGGCCAGTGCCGCGCTGGTGAAGCTTCCGCTCATGCGCCGACCGATGTCGCCGGCCTTGTCCGCGATGGCGATAGCAACGCTCCCGCTCATGCTGCTCGGCATGGGCGCGACCACGCTCTGGTTGGCTGCGGCATCATTCCTCGCCGGGGTGGCCGCCGAGTTCTTCACCGTCGCCTGGACGACCGTGACTTACACCCACATCCCCGAGCGGATGCTCTCTCGGGTCGGCGCCCACGACGAGTTCTGGTCGTTCGTCGCCTTGCCCATCGGCCAGATATCCGCGCCAGCCCTCGCAGCGATGTTCGGAACAACGGCGGTCGCCCTCACCGGCGGCGCGATCGCCGCAGCAGCAATGCTGTCGGCATCGCTGGTGCGAACGCTCCGGCGGATCGAAATCAGTTGAGCCGACGTCCAAACGATCCATCGCGTTGACCCGACCTCGAGCGAGGGAGAGGACGTCCGGCAGACAAGGCCACGCCGAAAATGCCAAGTTCAACCGGACGGATTGAGAGCAGAACGTCCGGATACAGTTGTCCTGGCGCAGATCAGCGAACCAGACGTGAGCCACGTTCATCCGGACCGGACATTCGGTGTCCTGTCTGGCCGAAGTTGGCACAGTTCGGGCAACATGGCACGGCGCATGGCACAGTCCTGGGGCTTGGCACGGCGGATGGCGCCTCTGCGCGTGCAGTGAACTGCACGCGCAGCGGCTCTGGGTCCAATCAGCGATCTGGGCCCTCATGCCGGACGCGGACGACGAGCTTTCCGGCGGCGCGGTCGTGCTCCATGTCGTCGTGAGCCTGTGGCACCTGCCCCAGGCCGTCGTAGACGCGGTCCACGGGGAAGCTGAGCTGCCCAGCCTCGACGGCGTAGAGGATCTCCTGGAAAGCTTCCCGAGGCAGATCGGTGGCGTCGCCGAAATAGCCCGCTAAGCGCACACCTCTTGGCAAATACTCGTTCGGGGAGAAGTCCCGCACCGTCCATTGGTTGGACAGGCTGCCTGCGAAGCAGGCCGTGCCGTGCACTCGCACCGCCCGTAGAGTGTCGGGCAGGGTCGGCGTGCCGACAAGATCAAGGGCGGCATCGACGCCGCCCGGGTACAGCGCACGCACGGCGGGCGCGACCTCGCCGGCATCGAGCAGCGGGTGGTCGACTCCGTGCTCCTTCAGCGAAGCGAGCCGGTCGGCCCGCCGGGTGGTGGACAGCACTGTGGCGCCGCGCCAGGCGGCCAGCGCGGCGGCGGCCAGGCCCACCGACGAGGTGCCGCCGCGAATCAGCACGGACTCACCAGGCTTCAGGTCCAGGCCGATGGTGAGCGAGCCGTAGGCGGTCTGCACCATCTCCGGCAGGGCCCCCAGAACCTCCCAGGGCAGGTTGGTGTGAACGGGGATCACCTGGGCAAGCGGGACTGACGTGTACTCGGCATAACCGCCGTCGTAGGTGCGCCCCATGTCCCCCATCATCGCGACGACCTTCTGTCCGGGAGCCAGCCCGCTGGCGGGCGGGGCTGCATCGACGGTACCGGCGGCCTCGATGCCTGGCACTCGAGGAAAGCTGATGCCCTCGCCCAGACCCAGTCGAAGCTTCAGCTCCGAACGGTTGAGGCCGAAGGCCTCGACGCGGATGCGCACCCAGCCGTCCCGCTCGGGCGGGACTGGGAGGGTAGTCAGGCACAGGTTGCTGACCGGGCCGGGGGCGGAGAGTCGGACGGCGCGCATAGTGGTCGACAAAGACGTCATGCACCTGCCTGCTTTCTGGGTTGGAGAGTCGTTCGACCGTTCGTCAAACAGGCAGCCGTTGCGGCCTCATTCCCCTATCGCGCTGAGCACCGAAGGTGCCGGACGGTTTGAGGCCACTCCATCCGGATGGAGTTGTCCTGCCACAGGTCAGCCAACCGGGCGCAGGCCAGGTCCACCCGACTATTCAATCTGGCACTATTCGCTGTTCCGGCTCATTTACCAGGTCCATCGATTTCCGAATGCGACGGGACGTCAGCATGTCCCCTGGCCGGGTGAGGCTTTGAGACACGCTCTATAGACTTTTGGGATGAAGATCATTCTGCCGGGCGGAACGGGCCAGGTCGGTGGCGTGCTGCGGCGAGCGCTGGTGCAGCGTGGGGACGAGGTCACGGTCCTGAGTCGGCGACCGGAGCAGCTTGAGGACGGCGTTCGGCACG